>JBBRYU010000086.1:0-15017 GCA_038237345.1 Pyrinomonadales bacterium | reverse complement strand
GCGATGACGCTCTTCTATCTGTATGAGAAGCTCGTCGGGCACACGCCGCCCGGTTGGGCCGGCACGGTCATCCCGATCTATTTCTTAGGCGGCGTGCAGATCGTGTTTCTCGGTCTCGTCGGCGAGTACATCGGCAAGATTTATAAAGAGGTGAAGGCGCGCCCGCGCTTCATCAAAGACGAAGAGCTGTTCTGACGATTCATAACTAACGACATTTCCCTTGCCTACATTGACGGCCCAACAACAAATCTCACCACTGCTGGAAACGCCCGCGCCGGACGAGTGCATCGTCTGTGGCGCAACGGCGCAGGCCGCGCCGCTCTATCCCGGCATTCTCAAGTGCGGCGCGTGCGGCTACGTCTCTGCCGACATGCGGCTGACGGATGAAGAGTTGTTCGAGCTATACAACGAGCAATTCTTCACCGGCGCGGAGTTCAGCGACTATGCGGCGGACGAACGCTTCTTCCGCAAAAATTTCCAACTGCGCTTTCGCGAACTAAAAAAGTTTCTTAATCCCACGCGCCACAAACAGTTGCTTGAGATCGGCAGTGCCTACGGCTTCTTTCTCGCCGAAGTGCGCCATGAGTTCGCGCACGTGCAGGGCATAGACATCACGGACGCGGGCGTGCGCCACGCGCGCGAACAACTGAAGCTCGACGTAGTGCAGGCCGATTTTCTCGCGCATGACTATGGCGCGCAGAAGCTCGACGTGGTCTGCATGTGGGACACCATCGAGCATCTACGCGCGCCGCACCTATACGTGGAAAAGATCGCGCGGCACACGGCAGCGGGCGCGCTCTTCGCCGTCACGACCGCCGACGCCGACAGCCTGAACGCGCGCCTGCGCGGGCGGCAATGGCGCATGATCCACCCGCCCACGCATCTACATTATTTCTCCGCCGCCACGCTCGCGCGCTTGCTCGAACGACACGGTTTCGAGGTCGTTTATAATCGCTACTGCGGTTTCTATCGCAGCTTCGGCAACGTCGCCTACAACATCTTCGTCCTGCGTCAGCAACGCCCGCGCTTGTTCCGCCAACTCGAACGCACCGGCTTGACGAAGTTCGGCTTCTACCTCAACCTCTACGACATCATGTACGTCATCGCGCGCCGACGTTGAAGACATTATGATGTTTTAAATTTTCGCGCCGGCGATTGGGAGCTATAGAGCAGTGTCTAATCAAATCCGACGAGTGTTGCGCTGGTCGTTGTGCATATTGTTGGTCAGTAGAGGGCTGTGGTTGCTTAATAGCGCCTTTGTCGCTTTGCTAATAAACGAGAGGGACTTTGAAGGGTTTTCGGCCACATACCGCCAGCTCTTCCTCAAATATTTACTCATGTCCATTAACTGCTTCGCGCTGTCCGGGCTTTCGTTATGGTTATTCAGACCGAGGGAAACAGAGACCCTTCCTTAGACGAAGGCTTCAACCCGCCGCCACTGACAAAGTTCGAGCGCATACCATCTCATGCTTTTCTAGTGCTGCTCGGCTTCGCGCTGCTCTACACGCTCTTCTTCGCGCCCGTGCTTTTCTCTGCTCGTCTGCTCGCGCCGGGCGATGGCATCATCTATTTCCTGCCGAACTTCGCCGCGCCGCACGTGTTCTGGGACACGACGATCTGGGGCGGCTTCCCGGCCGTCGGCGACGCGCAGTTGATGCTGTGGTATCCGCCCGCGCTGCTGTTCTCGCTGTGCGGCGCGGCCGGTTATCAACCGTTCCTGCTCGCGGCTTACGTGCTCGCCAGCAGTTTCACTTATGGCTACCTCTACACGCTCACGCGCTCGCGCCTCGCCGCAACGCTCGGCGGCTGCGTCTACGGCTTGTGCGCTGTCATGATCGCGCATGTGGGGCACGCGGCCCTCGTCCACACGGCCGCGTGGCTGCCGCTCGTCATCTGGTCGCTCGCGGAATTGCAGCGGCGTGAGTTCCGCCGCCGTTGGTTCGTCAGCGCGGCGCTCGCCGTCGCGTGCGCCGCGCTCGCAGGGCATCCGCAGATTTTCGTCTACACGCTCTGTCTGGGCGGGGCGTTCGCGCTCGTGACCGGCTGGCACGCGCGCGTGGGGCGTTGGCGTTACTACGGACTGTGCGCGCTTGTCGTCGCGCTCGGCGCGGGACTGGCCGCGCTGCAACTCTGGCCGACAGCGGAGTTGGCAAATGCAAGTTGGCGCGCGGCGCTCGGCTTCGCGGAGTTCAACGCTTACGAGTTGCCGCTCAGGCAAGTGCCGGTCTTGCTCTTCCCTTACCTGTACGGCGGCGCGCCGGGCGCGTTCTACGGCGTGCCCTATTTCGGCGCGTGGCCTTCGAGCGCGGACGGCTGGGGCGCGGGCGAGTTGAGCGGCTACGCCGGACTGCTGCCGCTCATGCTCGCCGCCATCGGCTTCATCACGCATAGGCGCAACGTGCAGGCGCGCTTCTGGCTCGGTGTGTGCGTCTGCGCATTACTGTTGACGCTCGGCGACGGGACGCCGCTCGCGCGCCTCATCTATCACCTGCCCATCGTCAACAAATTTCGCGTGCCCGCACGCCACTTCCTTGAGTTGACGTTCGCGCTCAGCATACTCGCCGGTCTCGGCGTCAAAGCGATCCAGCAAGGGACAGTCAATAGCCGCCTGCTCAAACGCATACTCATCAGCGCGGGCGGCGTATTGTGCGCGTGCCTGCTCGCGCTTGCTTTGTGCGCCGCGAAGATCGACGAGCTTGCGCTCCAGCGACTCGGCCACACGATCACGCTCAAGCCGTGGGCGAACCCGGCCGTCGGCGTGCCCTTGCTGCTCTTGCTCACGGGCGGCGCAGCATTGCTCTACTGGCACGGCCAAGCGCGCTCGCAGGCGCGCAGCGCATTGCTCATCATCGCGCTGCTCGTCGATCTCGCCAGCTTCGGTTGGTTTTACGAGTGGCGCTATCGCGCGCCGTACAAGGCTTATCTCGATGCGCCCGCGCCCGCGCTAACCTTGCGCGCGGAGCTTGCGGCGACGCAGCAACGTCTGCTGCCCGTGCGCGGCGGCACGGGGCGCGTCAGCGAGTTGCCGCCGAATCTGTCGAAGCTCTGGGCTGTGCCGAGCGCGAGCGGCTACGGCCCGTTCATCCTCACGCGCGTCAGCCGGCTGTTGACGATGCCGCCGCACGGCAGCGTTGATGAGGCGTGGCGCGAGCCGGCGAATCAGAGCCTCGATCTCATGTCCGTGCGCTACCTGCTCGTGCCGCCGGAGGGGATTGAGCCGCCCACGCTGACGGACGAGCATGGCGTGCATTGGTCTGCGCGCGACTTCGCCGCACAGATCGGCCTCGGCTGTGATCCGCACTACCCCGCAGACTTCAAACTCGATCTACCGACGCCCGTGCGCGCCACGCAAGTCGGCATCGTCAGCGCGCTCGCCTGCTCCGTGCAACTCGCGGACGGGCAAGTCTTCGCCACGCTCACGCTCACGGACGCGGCCGGGCACACAACCACGCTCGCACTGAGCGCGGGCCATGAGAGTAGCGAGTGGGCCTACGACTGCGCAGACGTGCGGCCGACGATGCGCCAAGGCCGTGCGCCCATCTTTCGTAGTTATCCGGTCGAGCGCGGCGGGGGGCGCTGCGCGGGGCACGATTATGTCGCGCTGTTAGCGCCCGAACAGACCAAGCACATTGCGCTAAGCGAGATTAAGACCATCGAGTTGCGCTGGCAGGATGCGCCCGCCACACTTGCGCTCAAGAAAATCACGCTGCTCGACGAACAGGCGCACACCTCGACGCCCATCAATCCGGTCGCCGGCTCGCTCGCAGACGAGACGCGCTGGCGGCGTGTCGGCGAGATCAACGCCGCGAACAATGGTTATGGCGCGGAGGTCAATGCGGAGGATGTGGGCGCGGCCGTCGTCTACGAGAATCTGCGCGCACGCCCGCGCGCGTGGCTCGTGCCCGAAGCATTGCGCGTATCGGCGGATGAAGCGTTCGACGCGATCCGCACGTCGCGTCTGCCTGATGGCCGCGCTTTCGATCCGGCCCACCTCGCGCTCGTCGAAGAGCCATTTAATTTCACAGCCGAACGGGCCGACCCGTTGGCGACCACACAGGTCGTGCGGCTGCGTAATGAAGAGATGGAAGTGCGCGTCACCACGAACGCGCCCGCGTTTCTCATCACGAGCGACGTGTTCTATCCGGGCTGGCGCGCGACGGTAGACGGCGCACCCGCGCGTCTCTACCAGACCGATTACACACTGCGCGGCTTACCAGTGCCCGCCGGCGCGCACGTCGTTCGCTTCGAGTTCAAACCGCGCAGTTTATATTATGGGTTGGGACTGAGCGCGCTCTCGCTGCTATTGCTTATCGGCTGCGCGCTCCGGCTGAAGCGCAGGCCGCATCCGGTTGGCCGTGCGCCGCGTGTAGCCGGCGAGACCGCAGAGCAGGAGTAAGGTGAACGCCGAGATGAGCGCGCCGTTGCGCGCCGCCGGGGCGGTGTACTGCATCTCCACCTTGTGTTCTCCGGCTGACAACGCGACCCCGCGCAGCAGGAAATCCGTCAACAGAATGTGCGCCGGCTGACCATCAATGGTCGCTTCCCAACCGGGATAGAACATCTCGCTCACCACCAACACCGTCGCGGTCGGCGCGTTTGTCGCCAGCCCTAATCGGTTCGGCTCGTAGCTCGTCATGCGCGCATAGCTGTCGGGTGCGACTGTGCCGCCGGGTAACGAGGGCAACTCGTCCGGCGGCACTTCCAGCAAGGCCGTACGCGCCGGATCAAAAGCGGTTGGACTCTCGCCGCGGATGCGCCGTAGGGCTTCTTCGCCGTCAACAGCTTCGGCTGCCGCCACGAGCCACGCGCGCGGTTGGGCGCGGCGGTTATGCAGGATCAACACGTCATCCACGTCGCGCTCGATCTGCCAGCGCCCGGCGGCGAGTTGCAGGTAGAACAGCTTGCGCGAGAGCGGTTCTGTCTGGCCGGTCGCGGCGTCGTGCAGCGAAGCTGCCCAGAGCGCGAGCGGCGCGTGGTCGCTGAGATTATCCAGCGCGATCTCTTTGACGCGCACGCGCTCGCCCAGTTCGATCCGGGCCAGATAGCGGCAAGCTTGATAACTATTATCCGCATCGCCCTGCTGCCGGTCGAATAGCGGCGCAAGCGCATGTCTGATCGTGGGGCGCAGATCGGGCCGCTCGTGCGCCCACTCGCTTGTGTCCATGCCTGCGCGCAAACTTCGCTCAATCGTGCGCCCGTCCGCGGTCAACAGACGCACGCGCGCGACCGGCGTGCCTTGCGCGATGTCCGCAGAGTTTGCGAGCGAGGTGACGAGCGCGAGCGAGTCGGCCGTTGTGTCGGTTAGCCCGACGCGCGCTGTTGTCTGTGGCTTGATCTCCGTGCCCGCTTCGCTGAGGTCGAATGCGATTTCGTTTGTCTGCGGCAACGTCGCCGGGCTGGGGCGCAAGTTGCGGAAAGAGGTGACGCGCGTCGTGTTCAGCAGGTCAAGCACGTGCGAGTCGGTCGCCAACAACAGATCATTCGGCGGGTAATTAGGGAGCGGGTTGACGCTGTCCAATCCGACGTTGCCGAGCGCGCGGCTGTAACGCTCGAGCAAGAGCGGCTCGTAGCCCGCGACGTTGTGCAAGCCGTAGCGCGCCGTCAAATCAAGCGGATCGATGCGCGGCGCAACTGCATACTCATCCTCGAATAAACTGAAGCGCGTGTAGACGCGGTTTTGTTCCGGCGGGAACTGTTGCAGGTAGCGGGTCAGCGGCGCGGCGGTCACGACGCGCGCGGGCGTTTTGGCAAAGCCGGCCCACCAGTGCGCCACCATGATGTACGGCTCGACGAAGCAGGCGCAGACGATTGCGCCCATGAGCAAGCCCGCGCGCCAACGCGGCGCAGACACCTGCCGCGCTTGCCAGAGCGCCACGCAGGTCAGCAACAGCAACGCGGCTTTGGCATAGAGATACGAAGAGACGGCCAGCCCCGTGTACCACAAGCCCGCCGTGGACTGATCATACGGCGCGGATGCGGGGACTTGTGCGCGCACCGTCGCCTGCCACCAGAGCAGCCCCGTCAAGGCGCTCAGCGCGAGCGCAACCAGACTGACGATAAGCGCACGCCGCGCGGGCGGCGGCGCGAGCTTGTCGTGCGCGCGTGTGCTGCGCCGGCAGCAAGCGTCCCAGCCGTAAGCCGATAGGATGCTGAGCGCGAACGTCCACTCAAAGGCATGGCGCGAAGGGACGCGGAAGCGGTTCAGCAGCGGCACGTGATAGAGCAATTGGTGGAGCGGCGTGTAATAACCGAGCATAAGGACGGCGGCCAAAACGGCCACGGCTAACCAGAAGTAGATGCGCAGCCGTTCATCGTGCACACGCCGCCGCCGGACGCATACGCAGGCTACGATGGCCAGCCCGCAGACGAGCGGCGACACGTAGGTCGTCACGTCCAGGGAACGATCCGTGTAGAGCGGCGCGACGAGCGACTTCAGCGCCACCATGGGCGGGAACGAGCCGCTACTAAAGAACGAGTAGGTCAGCGTGCTGCGGATGCTGCGGCGCACCGCGCGCATGGTCTCTAAGAGTTGAAACGCGGCCACGCCGGCCGCCAACATGAGCGCGCCGGCGGCGGTCAGCAACGGTCGCCACTGAGACCAGCTTAACCAACGGCGCAAGCGTGGCGGCGCGTTGTCGGTTGCCGGCACGTTCAGCGTGAGCGACATGTACGCAGCGTATGCGACCGCGACGAGACCGACATACAAGAGACTCTGTCCGTGCCCGTTTAAGACCGACATGGCGTATGCGCCGGTAGCCCCGATGAGGCAGGGCGCGAAGCGGCGCGTGCGTGTGCGCTCGATGGCGATGAGCAAGAGCGGCAGCCAGATGAGCGAGTTGTTCGGCATGCCGATGATGCCGAGCAGATTGGTCGTCATGCCGCCGTAACCGAACGAGAGACCCGCGAGCAGCGCGGCCGCGCGACTGCGCCCAAGCTCACGCGCGTAGGCGTAGGTAAACGCGGGCGCGAGCAGGAACGGCGCGAGCACGTAAAGCTGTTCGGCCCACTGCCCGGGCAGGAACAGATAGCCCCAGGTAAGCGGGTAACCGATGGCGACCTGTGCCATCGAGAGCAGCGGATAACCGGACAGTACGTAAGGCGTCCAGAGCGGCAGTTGCCCGTGCCGGAGCATGTCCCACGCGACCGTGCGCAGCGGATAGGAATAACAGAAAGCGTCGCCGCCGAGCAGCCACTGACCACCGAATAAAATCCAACCGAAGAAGAACGTGAAGAAGAGTCCGATGATCATCAACACGGCCACGTCCGCACGTCGCCTGCGCCACCAACGATGCCACGCCGCCTTGCTCATCTACCGATCTTTTACCTCTCCCAACGCCGCCGGCTCAGTCTTTATAACGGCATAGAGTTGGTCGCCGCTGCCGTAGCTGCCGAGCAAGCGCAATCTGCCCGCTGCCACGGCGTCGGCGAGGAACATAGCGTACTCCCCCTGCCGCTCAGGCGCGTCACCCACGGCCACGTTATCAACGCTGTCAGGGCGAGGAAGGCGAGGCCGATCAGACCTTCCCGTAGTCACGTGGGCAAAGCGTGGGGGCGCAAGGGCCATAGTTTTCTAAGCAGGTCAGACACAAGGTGGATGGTGTGCCGGCAGCAACAATGACAGCGAACTTAACCACACGCGCCGCACAACACGCAACTGTTTTCCGCCGTGCGGTGCAACTGTGCGTGCGCAATCGGGTTGCGGCGCTTAGTCCTCCGCTCCTGCGTGTCCGCTGCCATTCAACTCTTGCCGTCGCGTGTAAACGAACAGACCGCAGAGCAGGAGTAAGGTGAACGCCGAGATGAACGCGCCGTTGCGCGCCGCCGGGGCGGTGTACCGCATCTCAATTTTATGTTGTCCGGCCGGCAGCGCCACCCCGCGCAACAGGTAATCAGTCAACAGAATTGATGTGGTCTGCCCGTCCACCGTCGCCACCCAACCGGGATAAAATATCTCACTCACCACCAACACCGTCGCCGTCGGTGCGCTCGTCTCGATCAGCAAGCGATTCGGTTCGTAACTCGTGATGCGCGCTACGCTCTCCGGGGCTAGGGCCCCGCCGGGCAAGGCTGGCAACTCGTTGGGTTTCACTTCGAGCAGGGCGGTGCGCTTGGGATCGAAGGCGTGCGCGCTCTCTCCGCGAATCCGGTGCAGGGCTTCTTCGCCATCTACTGCTTCCGCTTCCGCCACGAGCCACGCACGCGGTTGGGCGCGCGTGTTGTGTACGATCAGCACCTTGTCATTATCATAGACGGTCGTCCAGTAGGTAGAGCGCGGGTCGCGTGCGAGCGGGGTTGAATTGTTACCGGGCGTGTCGTAGAGCGTGGCCTTCGCGAGCACGAGGGTGGCGGTCGGCGCAACGTTCGTGATCTCGATCTCCTTGATCGTGAACCGGCCGCCGAGTGGGAGGCGCGTCCAATAGCGATAGGCCGTAAAACTGTTGGCGGCATCGCCCGGATACCCGGCAAAGACGGGCGCGAGTTGATGCTTGATGGCGGCCCGCACATCGGGTCGCTCGTGCGCCCATTCGGCCGTGTCAATGCCGGCCCGCAGGCTCAACTCAACTGTGTGGCCGTCGGCGAGCAGCAACCGAATCCGGCCGACCGGTGCGCCCTGCTCCTCATTGACCGAGTTGGCGAGCGTGGTTACGAGCGCGAGTTGGTCGCGCAGTACGGGCGCGCCGGTCAGTTTCACGCTCGCGCCGGGGCGCAACTCTGTCCGCAAGTCGAAGTCGGAGAGCGCAACCCCGTCTTTGTAGTCTAGTGGTTCGATGTAGGGCTTGAGATCGGCGAACGATACGACATGGGTCGTGTTCAGTATATCGAAGACGTGTGATTGCGCCTCGAATAGATCATCGTTCGCAGGAAAGCCGGGGCGGGGTGTGACCGAATCGGGACCGACGCCGCCGAGCGCGCGGCTGTAGCGTTCGAGGATCAGCGGCTCCATGCCCGCCGCGTTATGCAGGCCGTAGATGGCGGTCAGGTTAGGTGCGTCAAGCCGCGGCTGCGCCACAAACTCTTCCGCGAAGAGGCCCGAGCGCGTATAGACGCGCCCCTCCTCCGGCGCGAACTGTTGTAAGTAGCGTGTCGTCGGCGTGACGAGGCGGAAGTGCGCGGGCGGCAGACTCAGCAACCCGCCCCACCAGCAAGAGATGGTGGCATACTGTTCGACGCAACACGCCATCGCTAGCACGAAGACAAGCGCGCCTGTGCGCCAGCGTGTCCGCGCTAAGCGCGCAACCCACCACGCCAGCGCGAGCACGAGGGCGGTGAAAGCAATCTTCCAACGCCAGTAAGTCGGCTCAGCCAAGTACGTGTAGATATTCGGATTCGGCTCAGGCCGCAACTGCGTCGCGCGCCACCACAGCACCCCCACGCCGACGCATAGACCCGCGAGCGCTAACGCCACCAGCCAGTAGCTCACCCCGCCGCGTGCGCTCCGTTGCAGCCGGGCCGCCAGCAAGTCCCAGCCGTAGGCCGCCAGCAGACTGCCCGCGAGCGTCCACTCGAACGTGTGGCGCGAAGGCACGCGGAACTGGTTGAGCACCGGAACGTGATAGACGAATTTGTAAAAGGGCGTGTTGCTGCCGAGGATAAGCGCGAAGGCGACGACAGCGACCACGACCCAGAACCAAAGGCGCGCGTCGCGCACGCGCCCGCTGACCGCACCGCAGATGGCCACGCCAGCGCAGACGAGTGCGAGCGGCGCGAGGTACGCGCTCGTGTCCACATAATGATAGAGCGGCGCGCCAATGGATAGTAATGCTTCGCGTAGCGTGAACGAGCCTTCGCCAAATGTCGTGTAACTGAGCGCGCTGCGCACGCTCCGACGAGCCGCGCGTAATGTTTCGAGTAGTTGAAAGGCGGCCACGCCGGCCGCCAACAGGAGCGCGCCGAGCGCAACGAACAGCGGCCGCCAATGCGCCCACGCAAGCCATGCGCGCCGCGCCGTTTTGTCCCGTCGCGCCGCGCCGACAGAGACGAGCGTGAGGAACAAGCCATAAGCGACGGCGAGCGTGCCGACATACACGTAGCTCTGCCCGTGCCCGGCGAGCACCGAGAGCGCGTAAGTCAACGTCGCCCCCAGCAGGCAGGGGGCAAAGGCGCGCGTGCGGGCGCGGTCAATAAAAAGGAGCACGAGCGGGGCCCACATCAACCCGTTTGTCAGCATGCCGCTGTTGGCGATGAAGCTGCACATCATCCCGCCGTAACCGAACGAGAGGCTCGCCAGCAGCGCGGCCAACCGACTGCGCCCCAACTCGCGCGCATATGCATATGTAAAGACCGGCGCGAGCAGGAACGGCGCAAGCACATACAATTGTTCGGCCCACAGACCGGGCAGCAACAAGTAGCCCCACGTGAGCGGGTAGCTGATGGCGACCTGCGCCATCGAGAGTAATGGATAACCGGATAGCACGTAGGGCGTCCAGAGCGGCAATTGGCCGTGCCGGATCATCTGCCACGCGGCCGTGCGCAAGGGATAAGAGTAGTAGAGCGCATCGCCCGCGATGACGTAGCGGTCACCGATGAGGGGCCAAAGAAAGAACAAACTGAAAAAGAGCACGATGACGCCGAACACCGCCGCGTCCGCGCGCCGTCTATGCCACCACTTGTGCCAGTTGTTCAGTCGCATATCGCCGTGCTGTCGCCTCGCCTCCGTCGCGCCAGTGCCGCCTGATAGTTGTGGTAAATCATCGGGCCGGCGCGGCTGCCCCGCCAACGAGTTGCCTAAATCGCACCACGTGACATTGGGACAAAGCTAAAAAACCATCCACAAATTCACACGAACCGGCCCGAAGAAAAATCACGAAAAAGTTCGTGTGCTTTTCGTGTGGTTTCGTGGACAGAGCTTTTTCCTCCGTCACATAGTTGTAGGTTTTGCTTTAGTGTGCCTCCGGCTCAGTCTTTATGACGGCATAGAGTTCGTCGCCATTGTCGTAGTTGCCGATCAAGCGCAGTCTGCCCGCCGCCACTGCGTCGGCGAGGAACGTGGCGTACTCCCCCCGCCGCTCAGGCTCGATCAGCCGATGGCGGACGACCACGTAAGAGGCCGGAATCTCTTCGAGCACATCGAGGAATTCTTTGGGGATGCCCGGCCCTTTGGTCAACTCGTCTATTTTCCTTGTCAGCGGTGAGACGAAGGTCGAGGCGGCGTTGACGAGCGGCCGCTCGTGATCGGCGGCGCGCAACATAGCAAGGTGGAGGGGGAATTGTGGCGCTACCGCCGGGAGTTCCACCACCCCGCCACGCATCGGCGTCGCTTTCAAGCGTAGCGTCAGCGCGTCGGGGAAGGCCGCGCCACGCACGAAGGCCAGCGGCGCGGCATGCAACTCGAATAACAGCGCGCCGCCGATCACCGCGTAAGTGGCCCACGGCTTGAGCGCCGGCCGCCAACGCGCACAAAGTTGCGCCAGCCGGGTCGCGCCCAGACCGGCCAGCAGCGCAAGCCCGACGTAGCAGAGCATGGCGGCGCGAGCCGGGATGCGCAGACTGCGATACGGCAACAAGAAATCGGAGAGCAGCCGGTTGAGAAAGAAGCTCATCCCCAAAGAGGCGAGAAAGCCAGCGCCCGTCCAGATCAGACCCAACCAGAAGGCATCGTTGCGCCGCTCCGAGCGGAGCGAAGCGATCAGGTTATGACTCTCGCCCCGCTTGAGGAACTGCGGGTACGAGAGGACGAGGCGCGCGACGAGCGCGACGGTGAGGATGAAGAGCGCGCGATCCGGCGTCCCGCCGCGAAAGAACTTCACCTGCGAGCCGTTGTACCCGGCCGCGATGATGGCGACACTCCCCGCGGTCACACAGAACGCATCCAGCGCGTACAGCCATCGCCTGCGGCGACGATCATCCGCTTCGTCTGCCGGCGGCCGGGTCGCTGGTCGCGCCACGGGGCTGACTAAGAGGAGCGCGGCGAGCGGCAGCAGCAAGGGCAGGAGGCCGGGGAAGAGATGGTTGTTTACGTCGGGGAGACCGGCCCCCATGCCGTGCCATACTTTGTTGCGCGGCTCGGCCGACAACCAGTCCACCGTGCCCGCCGAGTACTTCACCGCTTCCGCGGGCGGCCATTTGAAGTCATAAAGCTTGCTCACTTTGTAGTAGGGCCACAGGAAGGGCAGGAGCAGGAGTGCCGCGATGGCGAGCGCCAGCAGCCCGCGCCCCCAGAAGGCACGTTCGCGTTGGACGCGGTAGCGCACGACGAGCAGCGCGGCCGAGAGCGCAAGGGGCACGAGCGTCAGAATGAGCCACGTGATGCAGGTCAGCCCGTTCATCAGGCAGGCCACGCCGAGCCAAGCGGCACGCCGCCAACTCCGCACGCGCACGAAGAGCACCAGTGCTTCCAGCAACAGAGGGATCCACCCGGCGAAGAGATAGTGCAAATGCGAGAGCAGTTGGAAGCGAAAGGGGATGAAGGCGAAGACGACGCCGGCGACCCACGCCGCGCCGGTCGAGCCTGTCAGCGTGCGCGCGAGGCGGAACGCACCATAACCACAGAAGGCAAAACCGACAAACGTCGCCACGCTATGCACAGTGAGCGGGCGTAGGCCCAACGCGAAGAGCGGGAAGAACAGAAGCGCGATGCCGTAATCGTGCTCGCTGAAGGCCAGCGTGTAGTGATAAGGAAAGAAGACGTTGGCGTGGAAGAGATTGAGCGGGTCGTGAAAGGTCTGGTGATAGTCCCACCAGAGCGTCCAGGCGATCATGTAAGGATCGCCGGGGTCGGAGACCGCGTCGCGCAGGCGCGTCACCCAAGGCCAAGTCATCAGCGCAGTTATGGCCAGAAAGCCGACGAAGATCAGACCTTCTCGCAGCCAACGGGGTAGATGTCGCCCTTGCAGGTACTGTAGTTTCCCAAGCATGTCAGCTACGGTGTGGACGGTGAATCGTCAACCCTCTGTGCGCGCCGCTAATCAACTGGCGGCGGCTTGACTGTGCGCCCCGCGTCGCCCGTAGATGAACAGCGCGCACAGCAAGAGCAACGTGCAGCCGGAAATGATCGCGCCGGTGCGCGCAGCCGGCGCAGTATAGCGCATCTCGACTTTGTGCTGGCCCGCCGCCAGCGCCACGCCGCGCAGCAGAAAATCGGCCAAGTTGATCTGCGCACGCTGCCCATCAACGGTCGCTTCCCAACCCGGATAAAAGATTTCACTTATTATCAACACGGTCGCTGTCGGCGCGCTCGTTTCAATCGCTAACCGATTCGGCTCATACAGCACGATGCGCACCGTGCTGCCCGGCGCAAGCTCGCCGCCGGGCAAAGCGGGCAACTCCTGCGGGTGGACTTCGAGCAGCGCGGTGCGGCGCGGGTCGAACGCCGGCGCGCTCTCGCCGCGGATGCGACTTAAAGCCACTTCGCTTTTGACCGCCTCCGCTTCCGCCACGAGCCACGCGCGTGGCAGCGCACGCGTGTTGCGCAGAATCAGCGTCTCGTGCTGCTCATAGACCGGCTGCCATGCGTCGGAGTAGGGGACGGCGGGCGCGCTCGCTACTGCGCCCAGCGAGGTCGCAAGGTGCGGATAGGAGACGACGAACGTGGTGTTGAGTATGTCGAGCACATGCGAGCGCGCCGTGAAGAGCGAGGCGTCGGGGGTGCTGCGGTCGAGCGTATGCACGGCGTCGAGCCACACGCCGCCGAGCGCCTGACTGTAGCGTTCGAGGATGAGCGGCTCGTAGCCCGCGACATCGTGCAAGCCCCAGACGGCCGCCAAATTGGCGGCGTCGAAGCGCGGCGGCGCGGCGTCCTGCTCGCTCATTAGATCGACGCGCGTGTAGATGCGATTCTCCGTGGGTGGGAACTGTTGCAGGTAGCGCGTCGCCGCGGAGGCTGTCACGAAGCGGCTCGCGGATAAGCCCGCGCCACCCCACCAGCGCGCAATGAGCAGCGACGGCTCAACATAGCAGAGCACCAGCACGGTCGCGAGTACCAAGCCGAAGCGCCAGCGCGCCTGTGCGATGAGACTCGCGCGCCAGAGCGTAATGAGCGTGAGCAATACAAACGTGCCCTTCCAGAGCCGATAGACGGTGGTGTGCGAGAGCGCACGGCTCGCGTCGGGGCCGAGCGTCTGCGCCTTCAGCCACCACAGCGCACCGACAAAGAGGCCGAGCGCCAGCAGCACGAGCGCGGCATAGAGGGTCGTCGCGCGCGGGCGTGTGCGCGTTGCGCGCCAACGGCGCAGCGCGGGCGCGAGCACGTCCCAACCGTAAGCGGACAACACCCCGGCGGCGAACGTCCACTCAAATGTGTGGCGTGAGGGCACGCGGAACAGGTTCAACAGCGGTAGGTAATAGACCAGCCGATAGAACGGCGTGAACTGCCCCATCATCAGCACACAAGCCAACACCGCCACCGCACACCAGAAGAAAACGCGCGGGTCGCGCCCATCCTTACGCCGCGCATGTGCATAGACGGCCACGCAGGCGAGCGCCGCCGCCAACGGCGGCACGTAGGCATGCATGTCGATCACGTAGAAGAGCGGCGTGGTGAAAGACTGCCACAAGTCCGCAGGTCTGAACGAGCCTTGCGTGAATAACTCGTAGCTGAGCGTGCTGCGGACGCTGCGGCGCACGACGCGCGCCGTCTCCAGAATTTGAAACGCCGCCACGCCCATTGCCAGCAGCCCCGCGCCGCAAGTTACCAGCAGTGGTCGCCATTGGCGCATCGTCCGCAGCCGCATGCGCAGAGTTCCCCGCTCCTTGTCGTCAACCGTCAGCACAAGCCAGACAGCATAAGCCCCGGCGAGCAAACCCACAGACAGGAAACTCTGCCCATGGCCGGTGAGGACGGAGAGCGCATAAGCGAGCGTGGCCGCGAGCAGGCAGAGAATGAAGGGCGCACGCCGCGCACGCTCAATGGCGATGAGCAAGAGCGGCAGCCACATCACTGCATTTGGAATCAGTCCACTATTGGCGAGCGGGCTGGCCATCATGCCGCCGTAACCGAAGGTCAGCGCGCCGAACAGTGCGGCCAGCGGGCTGCGGCGCAACTCGCGCAGGTAGAGATAGGTAAACGCAGGCGCGAGCAG
>JBBRYU010000085.1:0-15018 GCA_038237345.1 Pyrinomonadales bacterium | reverse complement strand
CATTGACCTGTTCTACAACCGGCAGCGGCGGCAAGCGCGGCTCGGATATGTGTCGCCGGCAGCATACACGCAACAGTTCATGCGGCAACAGCAAGCCGCCTGAACATCACTCATGGCGTCCACTTTTGACGACCTACCTCAATCCGTGATCTGCTGCTCGACGTGGATGCCACGATTATCGAGCGCACTCGCGGCACAAATATCACGGCTAAAAGTCTGAGGTGGTTACGGCCAGCGGAAAGTTCGCCATCTCTGACTACAGAAAGATACGCACCTGCATGCGTTTCATCACAGGAGGAGTCATCATGAAAGATGAGCAGGCAAAACTTAGCGTGAAGGACGGAAGAGGTGATTCCGAACTGCGGTCGTGGCTCATCAACTATATCCGTGAACACCCGCAGCACACGACCCTGGTGTTGTCGCGCGTTGCTTACATCGGTATCTCCAAAAAGCGCTCGACGCATATCTGGCCGGCACTTACTTCCTGCCGAAAGAGGAGGGCGGCATGGGGGCCAACCCGGCTGATTCCAGAATCGAGTCGGCGGTTGCGGCCTTTCATGATCGCGTCGAACGGGGGCGGCGCGCGACCCTGGCTGGGCGCTTTCTGGAAACCCGCACGAGGAAGCAGATGGAGCGGGCCTACGCAACCGCCATCCTGGAGAATCGCATCGTGCTGGTATACGGCCGCGCCGGAATCGGCAAGAGTCGCTGCCTGACTGAATACGCATTGCGACAGATGGTTGTCCCGCCGCTGGTCATCCTCTGCTCGATGTCGGTCTCGACCAACTACTTCATGGTCAAACTGGCCGCCGAGTTGGGACATTCGAGAAGAGAAGCGACGGGCAAGCTGGAAGACGTGGTGGCAGAAAAGCTCAGGCGCACGCCCCGCGCGTTGTTCGTCGATCAGGCCAACTTTCTGACCGAACAGTCGCTCGGCTCGATCTGTTACCTCTGGGAGAAGGCGCAGATCCCCATCGTGCTGGTCGGCACGCCGTCTTTGCACGACCGCTTCATGTCGTCGCGGCTGACTGAAGATGTCCGGGAACAGCTCTCTTCGCGCGTCGCCTTGCACTACATGCGCTCGGAACTCTCGCCGGCGGAAGCCAAGGCGTTGATCGAGAAGATCCTTAATGAAGAGGCGACCGAGCAAAACATCGGTCTGGTCTACAAGTTGACGGGCGGGAGGTTCCGTAACCTGGAGTTCTTTCAGCCGCGCTATGTCGAGCTACGGGAACTGAACAAAGAGCAACTCAAGCGTGGGGAAGTACAGACCCGGGAGGTGATCAAAATGGCGGCGGCGCGGCTCATCACCGGTTGAGAACCGACCGTTGATATCTATTCCACCTGTGGTATATTCCCTCTATGGAATGGGAGGTCGAATATACGGATGAGTTCAAGGAGTGGTGGAACGAACTCGATGAAGGCGAGCAGGAGGACGTGCGCGCCATCGTACTGCTTTTGAGGCAGTTTGGACCGACGCTGAAATACCCGCATTCATCCGACATCAAAGGCTCGAAGCCTACGCATCTGCGCGAACTGAGGATCCAACATGCGGGGCAACCTTATAGGGTGCTTTACGCTTTCGACCCGCGCCGCGTGGGCGTCTTGTTAATCGGCGGGAACAAGACCGGTGATGACAGGTGGTACGAAACCTTCGTTCCGCTCGCCGACAAGATTTACGACGATCACCTCGTCACTTTGAAGAGGGAGGGTTTACTCGATGGCTAAATCGTTTAAGGTATTAGAGCGTAAGATGTCGCCGGAAGCGCGCGCACGCTCCGAAGAGAAAGCGAAGCAGTTGATCGCGGAGATGCCGCTTCAGGAACTGCGCGCGGCTCGCAAACTGACGCAGGAAGAGTTAGCCAAAACGCTCAACGTCAATCAGGCTGCGGTCTCAAAGCTGGAGCGGCGCGCGGATATGTACGTCAGCACGCTCAGGGAGTTCGTGCGCGCGATGGGCGGCGAGCTTGAGATCACGGCCCGCTTCCCCGAAGGCGCGGTGCGTATCAACCAGTTCGAGGATGTGGACGCCGCGGCTTGAGGTACGCCGCCGGGGATGAGCGTGACTCCCCTCGGCGCGTGTGAGCGTCTGAGTAATCCCATATTCGCCCGCATGATTATCCTGCACGCCGGCATCCGAAATAGACGCCTCATGCTCTGGGGAGAAAAGCCCGCAGAGCCGGAGGCCGTACCCGCTAAACGTCGCGGACGACCTGCCGCGTCGCGGCGGGCCTCAATGCTGCGCTACGACGCCGGTGTCGAGACGCTGAAGGCTTCGCTCACCGAAACAGATTTAGACTTGCCCGTGCGCCAAGCGCCGTGCGAGGCCGTGACCGTCTGGCTGCCGACTGTCAAAGGTTGCCCACTCGCATCCAGTCCGCTCATTGCGGAACTGCCGGAGGCGGGAGGAGGAGATGCAGAGTTAGCCCCCTGGAAGGTGTCGGCCCTCGCCATGCCGACCGCGCAGGCGATTGATCTGTTGTGCTCTTGTGCGCGCCGGGAGATGCTCTCGCAGGGCGTCATCATCGGCGCTAGTCTAGGGTTCTGGGCGCAGGCCATGCGGTTCGCGGGCAGTATCGTGGCGCGCCAGGCGTTTCTTCCCGGCATTGATCTGAAAGGCATAGCATCGCCGCGCGCCCGCTGGGAACCGGTCTTCGCCGGGGCTGATGCACAGCGGCTCGCACGACTCGCCGCAGCGATGCCGCACGCCTGCCGCGCGCTGACCGATGCTAAAGACGCGGCCCCGCCCGACACGCCAGCCAGCGTCGTGCTCTCAGACTTCCTCACAGAGGTCGTTGACGGACTGATCCGTTCAGCTTTCACGCCGGAGAGTCGTTCTTCAGGTTCGGTGACGCGGCGGAAGAAGGCGCTGACGTTTGAGAGCTTGCACGATCAGTGGCTCCACGCTTTGCGCGCGGGCGAAGGAGCGATGACCGGCGACGCGGCGGAGTTGGCACGGCTCGCTGAACAGGTGCGCGAGTGGCAGCGCCCCGTTACCGCCCAGGCCGCGACTCCTTTCCGGCTCTGCTTCCGGCTGGAAGAACCCGAAGAACAAAACGGGGAAATACAGAGACGGGGAGATGCGAGAACAATCGCCGTGTCGTCGCGTTCCAGTGTCGCCGTGTCTCAGGGCAAGTGGCACGTCCGCTACCTGCTGCAAGCCGCGGACGACCCCAGCCTGATCTTCCAGGCCGCGCAGGTCTGGAACACCAAAGGGCGACAGGCTGCGCTCCTCAAGCGCGGCTCGTTCAAACCGCGCGAGTACCTGCTGTCGGCTCTGGGGCAGGCGGCGAAGATCGCGGCGCGTGTCGAGCGCAGCCTCAAAGCCGCCACGCCCGGCGGCTACGAGTTGGATGCGACAGGCGCACACGAGTTTTTGCAAGAGCAGGCGTGGATGCTGGAGCAGGCGGGGTTCGGCGTGATGCTGCCCGCGTGGTGGACGCGCAAGGGCACGAAGCTGAGACTCACGGCGCGCGCCGTTGTGCAGAGTCCGAAACTGCAAGGCGGCGGGGGGCTGTCGCTCGAAGAGATCGTCAAGTTCGACTGGGAAGTCGCGCTCGGCGGCGAGCGACTCTCACTGCAAGAGTTGGAGATGCTCGCGCGGCTCAAGTCTCCGCTGGTAAAAGTGCGCGGCCAGTGGGTCGAGCTCAACGCCGAAGAGATTCAGGCGGCGCTCGACTTCTGGAAGAAAGGGGCGACGGGCAAAGCGCGTGCGCGCGACATCGTGCGGATGGCGCTGGGCGCAAACACCGAAGCGCCGGGCAGGATTGCGTTCGCGGGCGTCACGGCGACGGGCTGGATCGGCGACCTGCTCGCCCAGTTGGAAGGGAGCGCGAGTTTCACGGAAACGCCCGTGCCCGATGGTTTCGTAGGGACACTCAGACCTTATCAAGCGCGGGGCTACTCGTGGCTCAACTTTCTGCGCCAGTGGGGCTTGGGCGCGTGTCTGGCGGACGATATGGGATTAGGCAAAACGCCCCAGACCTTGGCCTTCATTCAGCGCGATTGGCAAGCGAATGGTCATCGTCCGACACTGATGGTCTGCCCGATGTCTGTGGTGGGTAACTGGCAGAAGGAGGCCGCGCGCTTCACGCCCGATCTGCCTGTGATGGTGCATCACGGCCTGACGCGCACCAAAGGCAAGGCTTTCAAGCAGGCGGCTGAAAGATGCGCGCTCGTTCTTTCCAGCTATGCGCTCCTGCACCGTGATTTCGAGTTTCTCAAAGAGGTTGAGTGGGCTGGCGTCGTGCTTGACGAGGCGCAGAATATTAAGAATCCGCAGACCAAACAAGCGCAGGCGGCGCGCTCGCTTGCTTCGGATCATCGTACCGCGCTGACGGGCACGCCGGTCGAGAACAACGTCGGCGACCTCTGGTCAATCATGGAATTTCTGAACCCCGGCTTGCTCGGCACGCTCGCGCAGTTCAAGCGCAACTTCTTTCTGCCCATTCAAGCCAACCGCGACGAAGAAGCCACACACAGGTTGAAACGTCTGACGGGCCCGTTCATCCTGCGCCGCCTCAAGACAGATAAGACGATCATCACCGACCTGCCGGAGAAGATGGAGATGAAAGTCTTCTGCACGCTAACGAAAGAGCAGGCTTCACTTTACGCGGCGGTGGTCAAAGACGCGGGGCGCACGCTCGACGACACGGAAGGCATCCAGCGCAAGGGCGTTGTGCTGGCGACGCTCTCAAAACTCAAACAGGTCTGCAATCATCCGGCTCAGTTCTTAGGTGACAACTCCGCAATACCGGGACGTTCGGGCAAGCTGGCGCGTTTGACGGAGATGCTGGAAGAGGTGTTAACCACCGGCGAGCGCGCACTCGTCTTCACACAGTTCGCCGAGATGGGCGCGCTCGTCCAGCGCCACTTGCAGGAGACGTTCGGCCATGAAGTGCTCTTTCTGCACGGTGCTGTGCCGAAGAAGCAACGCGACCGGATGGTGTCACGCTTTCAAAGTGAGCAGGGCGGCCCGCGCATCTTCCTGCTCTCGCTCAAAGCCGGCGGTACGGGCCTCAACCTCACCGCCGCGAATTACGTCTTCCACTTCGACCGCTGGTGGAATCCGGCGGTCGAGAATCAGGCGACCGACCGCGCCTTTCGCATCGGCCAAAAGAAGAATGTGCAGGTGCATAAATTCTTGTGCGTGGGCACGCTCGAAGAGAAGATTGACGAGATGATCGAGCGCAAACAGGCATTGGCCGAGCAGGTCGTCGGCACGGGCGAAGGCTGGCTCACGGAACTCTCGACCGTCGCGCTCAAAGAGTTGTTCGCGCTGCGCGAAGGCGCGGTCGCCGAGTAGCCCGATTGAACGCTTGAGGTGTACCAATGGCGAAACGTAAATCGGACAAAGACCGTGAACGCCTCGCGGCGCTGATTAATGAGGCGACCATTGATTGCTACGGCGAGGAGGAGCAGCACTCCGGCCTCCTGACGATGATCGAGGACAATGTGGAATATCCCTTTCAGGCCAAAGTCATCGGCGAGAAAGTTGTCGTCACCGGCTTCGAGTGGCCGAAAGCGGGCTACGGGCTGTTCGCCGTGTGTGAGCGGGACGGGCGCAAGTACGAGGTGGACATCAACTCGCTGGAATTCGTCAGGCCGCGGCCCGAAGGATTCGAGTGGATTGAAGCCTACTTCGCGTGGCGCGAGGGAGTGGGTTAGGATAGGAGGAGCAAGAAGCCATGAGCCGTTGGGGATACTGGGATTATTACAAACCGACAAAGCCGCGCACGGTCAAGGGCGGCATCAAAGCGCAATCCAGGCGCGGCGCGTTCGGCGAAAGCTGGTGGGCCAAGCGTTGGATCGCCGTGCTCGAAAGTTTCAACATCGGCGCGCGCCTCAATCGTGGCCGCTCTTACGCCCGCAAAGGGCAGGTGATGAATGTTGACATCAGTAAAGGCACGGTCAAAGCGAAAGTGCAGGGTTCGTCCTCAAGACCATACAACATCACGATCAAAATAAAAACCCTGTCGGAGACTGACTGGAAGAAACTCGCGCAGGAACTCGCGCGCGAAGCCCTCTTCGCAGCCAAGCTGCTGGCAGGCGAGATGCCGCAGGAGATCGAACAGAGCTTCACGCAGGCCGGGCTCTCGCTCCTCCCCGCGAAACTGTGCGACCTGGAGACGGGTTGCTCGTGTCCCGATTGGTCTAACCCCTGCAAACACATCGCGGCGGTCTATTACCTGCTGGGCGAAGAGTTTGACCGCGACCCGTTCCTCATCTTCCGCTTGCGCGGGATGAGCCGTGAAGAACTGATCGAACTGCTGGGCGCGACCGGCGCGGAAGACCTTCACGGGATGCCCTCTGCTCAAGCTCAAATGGCGGCAACCGAAGCGCCGCGCGAGCCGATTGCGGCGAACGCAGACAGCTTCTGGCGCGGTGGCGACCTACCTCCAGACCTGTTCGGCGAAATCAATCATCCGCCAGCCTCAGCCGCGCTGCCGAAGCGACTCGGCAACTTCCCCTTCTGGCGCGGCACGGAGCGTTTCCTCGAAGCCCTCGAGCCGGTCTACGCCCAAGCCTCCACCCGCGGGCTGGGCGTGTTTCTTGGCGCATGAGCAGACGATTGACCTGACGAGTGCAAGAACAATTCGCGACGTGTGCCGCGCCGCACTGCCGGGAGGTGTGCCGAAAGAGCGCAAACAGCGAACAATGGGTTGAGTAGCGTTGTTCGGTAAACGATCTGATGATTTTTCAGTGAACATTTTGCCGAGGTATACAAATCTATTCGTTGACGGGCGGAGTGCATCGGCATGTGGACATGATCATCCCGCGCATCTTTCACCTGATGGAGTTGAACTGGAAAGCTCTCCTCGAAGGGAAGGTCAAGATGCAGCAACTGATCGCGCTGGCCGGAGCACGACTGATGGTCGGGTAAAGGCTATATGGGAGCTGCTCGATGACCCTCAACGCGGGCGGCTCTCCGACCACAAAACTGTTTGGTCAGTGAAATGTGCGAAAATGGTCAGTGAAATGTCTGAAGACGTACACTTGCTCGTCTGTGCGGACTCTGTGCATCAGCATTCGTCACCGCCATCACAATGGCGAACGCCGCGCCTTCAGCGCCAGAGGTAAACCACTTATGCCCGTTGATGACGTAATCATCACCATCCTCAACCGCAGTGGTGCTAAGCCACGTGGGGTTCGAGCCGGCATGCTCCGGCTCAGTCATCGAAAAGCAGCTACGTACTTCTCCGCGCACCAGCGGCCATAGATACAACTCGCGCTGTGCGGGCGTCGCGTGCAGCAACAGCACTTCCATGTTGCCCGTGTCGGGCGCTTGGCAGTTGCAGAGGTAATGGCCGAGCGGCGTGCGCCCAAAGTTCCTCGCTCACGACGGCAAATTCGGTGAGACTGAGACCGAGACCGCCGTACTCCTGCGGCAGTTGTGGGGCCCACAAGCCCAATGCTTTCACCCGCTGTCGCTTCTCATTGAGCGCAGGCAGTAGCTCGCGGAAAGGGCGGTGCAAAAAGTCATGTTCAATCGGGATAACTTCCGCGTTGATAAACTCGCGGATGCGCGCCAATAGCGGCTGAAGATTTTCTACGGGAGAGATATGCATATACAAAGGGTTTCGGCGCTAAGTAAATTCACTCCGGCTCGTTTAATGAATAAGCGAGTAGGCGATTATCTTTTGAGACGTAGAGCAAACTCGTCGCTTCGTCACTAATGAAGCGTTCGTCCGGATCGCTCAGCCGGACGGCGCGCTCTGCCGCGCCCGTGTTGATGTTGACGCCGACGAGTCCGCGCCCGCTGCCGCGCGGCAAGTCCGTGTAGTAATACATCCACTGCCCGCGCAAGGTTGCGAGGCGTTGCCTGCGCCAGAGAAAGCGCGATAGACGTTCGAGTTGCCGCGCCGGATCGAGCCGGTCGAGCAAGTGTTCCTGCACGTCAACCGAAGGTCGCGGCACGGTCGTGTACCTTTGCGCGGATGTAGTCCGCGCCCGTGCGAGGACGCCGAACGTCGAGAAACGCTCGCGTGCAGACTCGCGCGCATAGTTGGTGGCGAGGCTCGTCAGATCGGGCAAGGTCGCGTGCGCGGCTAGACCCGACCAACGCAGCGAGCCGACGGTGCTGAGCAACTGCGCGCCGCGAAAGGCGGTCGTCGCCGCTCCACCGTAACGAAAGTAGAGCGATGCCGCACGCGCCGCAACGGCCGCGACTGTGCGCAAGAGACCGCGTCCGGGCGGATTGTGGCGCGCACGCCAGACGTTACGTCCATCGGCCACGGCGAACGCGGCCACCTCGTTCTTCCCCCCGACGACGGCCTCGCCGCGCGCGTTCAACAAGACAAAGGCGGCGCGCTCGACGCCATGCGAGACCTTAAAGCGCCGCTTGCCCGTTGCCGTATCTATGAAGAGGAGATCGTCGCGGTCGGCGACGACGATTGTGGCGGCAGCGGCCAGCACGATGTTGGTGATGCCTTTGTCCGCGCCCTTGTAACGCCACAGCATTTTACCGTTTGCCACGTCAATCGCGCTGACGCCGTATGGGCCGCGCTCATCCGTCTCGCCATCGCGCAGGCGTGTGAACTGCCCACCCGTGCGTGCGTACAGCACAGAGCGCGTCAGGATCATCTCCGGCGTCAGCCCGAGGTCTTTCGACTCCCAGGCGACCTCGCCATCCGTGCGCGCGATGGCGCGCACACGGCCGCGCCCGGACAGATAGATGTAACCTTCATCCGCCAACGGATCAGCTTCGGTCAGCGCCAGCCCTTCCTCGTTGACGCGAAACTTCTCGCGCCTGCGCTCCTTGCCTGATTGAGAATCGAGTGAGGTCACGCCTTCGTAAAAGAGATAGAGCCGGCCGTCGAGAAAGACCGGCGGGCGATAGTTGTCGAGCGTATACGGCACATCTTCGTCGCCTGCGTCGCCGCGCAGCGCGGGCATCATCTCGACCTCGCTCTCAAGCTCACGTTGCCACAACTCTCTGCCGGCGGCGAGATCGAATATATGCACGGCCGGGCGGCGTTTGAACCCTTCCCGCGCATGCCCGCGCGCGTCGCGCGTCAGGACAACTGCCAGCAGGTTAGTGCGCGGCTCGAAGGCCATCTGCATGACCGCGCCGCGTACCTTGTCTGTGCGCCAGAGCGCGTCGCCCGTTAATAGGTCGGCGGCTTCAAGGCGCGTCTTGTCACCGCGCTCCAGCGTCAAGAGCAGTATGTCCGTGCCGGGCACAGGCGCGACCTCAGTCTCGTCCAAGCGCGTGTCCTTACGTCGCCACAGCACGTCACCCGTCTCGGCATCGACACCGTAGAGCGACCTCTCCGTGCCGATGATCAGCACGCCCAACTCGGTGGTTTGATAAAAACGGACGCGCCCGTCCAACTTGGCCGCCCACTGCTGCTCTTCGCCCGCGCCCGTAGCGACGCAGCACAGCGTACAGACGAAGACGCAAGCGAGCAGACTATGCAGCAACGCATTGCGCCGAGAGAAACTGCGCGCACCTACAAAAGCCGTCGGCATAATTGCGATGCTATCACATCGAAAAGTCTAACGGCATATAACCGCGACAAGCAGCGCCGTACTCAAATGCGGACGGCGTGCGCATCGTAATCAAAGATCAGACGCAGCGAGCGTTGAATGATAGCTTCAGGCGCATGCGCCAGCAGCATGTTTCGCAGCCGCACTCCCGCACTGTTAGCCAACTGCCCCATGCGCCCATAGTGGCGCGAGTACCGTGTGATGTCCGCCGTCCGTGCTTGCCGCAACCGCTCATAAATTCGTAACGCTTGCGCGGTTGCGCTGTATTGCTGCACGCATCTGGCCAGGATGGCGGCGTCTTCAATCGCCATGCAGCCGCCCTGACCAAGATTGGGCGTAGTCGGATGCGCTGCATCGCCCAGCATTGTCAGACGCCCCGCGCCCCAACGTTTGGTCGGCAGGCGATCAAAGGCGGGGGTGCGCAAGATGTCTGTCGTCGGCGTGGCGGCGATAAGTTCGAGCACAGGGTCGTGCCAACCGGCGAACAGTGTTAACAATTTCCGTTGATGCTCAGCAGGAGATTCCTGTGTACTTTCAGCCTCATTCGCAGTCGCCCACCAACCGGTGCGCCCGTACCCGACCGGCCCGATGCCGAACCGTTGCCCATGTCCATACAACTCCACGGCTGTCGCAGGCGGCAATGCCTGCGGCGCGTGATTGGTGATGCCGCGCCAGACTGTGTAGCGGCGATAGACAGGCGGCCCGTCGTGCAGCAATTGCGTGCGGACGTGCGAATGCAGACCATCAGCGCCGAGGAAGAGATCGCAGGTAAGAGATGTCGCGTCGGCAAAACGCACGTTGATCTGATCGCCGTCCTGGCGATAGCTCGCGAATGTGTGGCCTAGATGAATGGAGTCGGCGGGTAGGGCATGCAGGAGTACAGATTGTAAATCGGCTCGATGGAGAGCGATGGCGGGCGCGTCCGTGTCGGGGAAGTTCGCATGATTGAGTTGTCTGCCGTCGTGCGTCATCCAGCGTATGTGTTTGATAACGCCGGCCTGTTCGATCACCGCCTCGCCCACGCCGAGCCGGAGCAACACGCGCAACGCGTTCGGCCAGACAGCGATGGCCGCCCCGATCTCTAGCAGCGCCGGAGCTTGCTCGTATACTTCCGGCGCGTAGCCGACTTGTCTGAGCGCGAGCGCGGCACATAAACCCCCGATGCCGCCGCCGACGATCACGATGCTCATTTGGGCGCGCTGCTAGCCGGGGCTTGTTCCTGTCCGTTCATCCGCTGCAATTCAGCCAACGTGAGTTTCAAGGCGGCAAGCTTCTGCCCGGCTTCGGCGAGTTTGCCCTCAGCCGTCAGCCGCAGGTAATCGTTGAACTCTTGATTGGCGCGGGCGATCAGTTGTTGCGCGTTATTCTGTGCGGCGGGCGTCGCCGCAGGTTTCGGTCTTTCGCCCTGTGAGCCGCCGGTCGTGTTGGCTGCCGGCTGAGGCTGCGCGCTGGCAGCTTCACCAAAGAGAGAGGCGAGCGCGGCGGCAAAGTTTGGCCCATAGGCGAGTTTCTCGTGCGTGGCGACGACGACCATACGCAACTCCGGCATCGGGCTGCGCTCGGCTTGCAGGTAGATCGGCTGCACGTACAACAGTCCACGCCCGACGGGCAGGGCCATCAGGTTGCCGCGTTGGATGCGCGAACCTTGTTGATTCCAGAGCGTGAACTGTCCCGACAGTTGCGGGTCTTGATCGATACGCGCTTCGATCTGTATAGGGCCATCAATTAAACGCGACTTGGGTAAGTTATATGAGATGAGTGTGCCGTAGGCATCGCCGTCGCTCCGGCCCGCTAGCCATGCGATCATGTTGTTGCGGTTCGTCGGTGTAAATAGCACTACGCGCACGAACTCCGAACCGGCGTGCAAGTTCGGCAACTGCATCAAGGCGAAGTAGGGCCGGAGCGGTTGCGCTTGAGTCTTTTTGTCTTGCTCCGGTGGATTCAAGCTGGCCACGCTCCAGACATCCTCGCGCTGGAAGAAGACTTTGGCGTTGGTCGTGTGATACAGACCGAAGACCTCAGCTTGAGTCTGGAGCAGGGTGTCGGGATAGCGGACGTGTGCGCGCAAGTCCGCCGGCATCGTCGCGGCGGGACGGAAGAGCGTGGGGAACATGTTGCGGTAAGCGTTGAGCAGCGGGTCTTGTTCGTCGAACACGTAGAACGTCACGTCGCCGTTGTAAGCATCAATCGTGACCTTGACGCTGTTACGCAAATAGTTGACCGGCAGATTGTCCGCGTCCGCATGCCGCGCGTAAGGGAAGCGGTCGGTGCTGGTGTAAGCGTCAATCATCCAGAAGAGCCGGCCCGCTCCGTCAACGATGATGAAGGGATCGTTATCGTATTTGAGAAATGGCGCGAGCGCCTGCGTGCGGGCCAGAATGTTGCGCCGCATCAGGACGCGACTGTCGGCCGTCACATCATCAGAGAAAGGCAGCTTGGAGAGATCGTCGAGCGCCCAGGCCACGGCGAGCCGGCGCAGGCCCGACCCGATCGGGATGCCGCCCGTGCCTTCGTAAGTTGTATAAGTGTCGGCGTCGCCCTGCGGAAAGTCGAACTCCTTCTGCCGCGTGCGCACGTAGACATCTGTATCGGACTTCGAGCCGAAATAGATTTGCGGGCGCGTCAATTTAATGTCAGGCGCGCTCGATTCCACCGGCATGTTCGAGAGGATGAATTCGGGGCGACCTTCGGAGGTGAATCCGCTGGCCGTGTTCATCGTCACCCCGTAGCCGTGCGTGTAGATGAGCCGTTCATTCACCCAGTTGCGCGAAGACTCCGGCAGCGCGTTCACGTCCAACTCGCGCGCCGCGATCATAACCTGGCGTTGGCGGTCGCCGACGTGATAGCGATCAACGTCCACTTCAGCGAAGTTGTAATAGTTGCGTATCTCCTGAATCTGCGTAAGCGTTGATTGCAAAGCTTGGCGATCCCACAATCGTATGTTGTCGAGCGTGTCGCGATTATTCGCCACGTCGAAAGCGGCGAGCGAAGAGTCGGCCTCGAACTCCTGTGTCGTAACGCGATCAAGCTGGAAAGCCTGTCGCGTCCAATTAATGTTTTGCTCGATATAAGGCGTCTCGCGGGCCAGTTCATTGGGTTTGACGACGAAGCTCTGCACGTAGGCCGGCACGAGCAAGACGGCGACCAGATAGACCGCGCCGGGCAATACGATAGTGAGCAGCAACAGTCGCCGGCCGCGCCGGGTGAAAGCGTTGACGAGCGCAATGATGATGGCCAAGAGTAGCGCGATAGCGACGACGAGCAAGCCCGGCAGCGTGAAGTGCGCTTCCGTGTAAGTTGCGCCCGTGAATGTCTGATGCTCGCTCCACAGATACGGATAGCGCGCGAGAAACACGTCCCATGCCAGCGTCAGCAGGAAGAGCGCAAGCGCGCACGAGATGGCCGCGTAGCGAGTGCGTTGCGTTACGTCGGCGCCGGTCTGAGTTGTTTGTTCAGCTATCGTTGCGAGCGCGTATACAACGGTGGCGACGAGGATGATGAAGGCGAGGGTCGTCAGCCAGCCGCTCAAGAGATCGTAAACGGGATATGTGAACAGATAGAAGCCGAGCGGCTGGTGAAAGATCGGATCGCTCGCGCCTGTCGCCGGTTGGTGCAAATAGAGTGAGAACGTCTGCCATTCGCTGCTCATGGCAAAGCCGTAGCTCAGCGCGAAGATGAGCGTGACGGCCCACGTGAGCGGCCGCAGGATGCGCGCGGGCGCGATCTCGACCGGCTGATTATTGATGACCAGGTTGCGCCGCGTTTGGATGAGCGCGGCGAACATACGGTTCAGCACGTAGAAAGCGGCGCGGAGGATAACGAATGTCGCGACCGCGAAGATGACGAACAGCAAAATCTTGTATCGAAACGAATACCAGAAGACCGGTGCGTAGCCGACCGAGCCGTACCACAGCGCGTCAATATAGAGCGAGAGTAGGCGGGGCAACGTGAGGAGTAGCAAAAGGGCCGCGCCCAACAATACCCAGAGACGCAGGCGGCGCGGCCGGCGCGTACCCATGTCTAGCAACACCCCGTGCGCTTCATCGTCATTTCGTATACTCATGCACCAGAGCATACGCCGAACCTGCCCGCAGGCCCAATCAATAGTCTCTAAGCGGAGGCTGACTAGCTGGCCGGTGTGATCTTAAACGTGGCGCTGTGCGCACACTCCGGCAACAGTTCACCAATACTGCCACTGCCCTGAGGCCAGAACATAAGCGGCGAGGGCGAAGTTAGAGACGGCGTGGGCGACAATGCAGGCGAACAAGCTGCGCGTTCGCCAGAGCAGGAGCGCGTAAGCGCAGGCCGTAACCGCCGCTGCCAGCCACTCGGGGTGCGAGACGGCGAACGCTGCCGACACACAGATGAAGGCCGCCCATGAGAAAGAGCCCTGCGGCACTTCTAGGAAGTTATGATCCGTGAGGTAGCGCAGGAGGAATGAGCGCCAGAAGATCTCCTCCATCAGCGGAACCATGAGGACGAGCCCGTAGCACCGCGCGGCAAGGAATACAGCCCGCTGCGCGGGCTCTGCGATATCGGCGAAGGGGTTCAACTCGGTGCGCGTCCCCAAATGCGGGTAGCCGAGCAGTTGATCGAGCGCGACCCATTGGGCGCAAACCATTAGCCCGACCAGTATGGCGGCGGGTATGACTTGCCTTCGTGGTGTGATGTCGCGCCAAGACGCCCGGCAAATGATTAGCGTCACCGTGACGAGACAAACTTTCGCCAGATACAACCAGACGTAAAAGGCTTTTGGCGCGTATCCCTCAAGCGCTGTCATGAGGCCGAAGATTACGATGGGCAGGACGTAGTCCAGCCATAAGGGGTAGCGCGTTGAACTCAGCCCGTCAGCTTTAATCCGCAACATGTCTCTAACTTCTTTGATTTACTTGAAGTGAGCCGGAGGTGTTTAAAGACAAAAAGACAACGAGGGGGCATTAACTAGCTCAGCATCCTGCCCTGCATCCCTCACGAGCATTCGGAAGGGCATTAACTGTTGGCCCGCTCGCCATATTTTGGACATGGGCCAACAGAAGAGGCAAAGAGGGAGGCAGATTCTTATGTGTAGGGAGAATCCGCCCCCCTGACCGCGCGCCCTTGCCCTACAACGCGCGGTCTCTTAGCGCAGCGCACATTGCCCCCCAAAGGATGTGCGCCACGACCACCAATTGCAGCTATGTGAATGCGAGGTCAGCCACCGCCCAGGGCAAAGCGTCTGAATATATAATTGAGGATAAGAAAGACACAAGGCTACAGGGATGCCGCACTCATCCTTGTAGCCTTGACGTGTGGTAGCGTTATTGCTTCTGCGTTCTGCGCCGTCTCGCTACGCCGGCCAAGCCGGCCAAGCCTGTGCCCAGCAGCAGCATCGTCGTCGGCTCAGGTACGGCCGTCAGCCGCACCGCTTGAATCACGTCGTTGCCGCCCCCGGACATACCGAAAGTGGCCCCAACGGTGAGTACCAAGTTGGGATTAGCCAAAAAGGTAGCTTGCAACTGCGCGGCCTCAGCAGCGTTAAGCCCGAAGATG
>JBBRYU010000084.1:0-15103 GCA_038237345.1 Pyrinomonadales bacterium | reverse complement strand
CCCACTGCTTGCCGTTGTGCGCCTTGCGGATGAAGTGTTGGAGCATCTTCTCCGTCACTTCAAAGTTGGCGATGACGCCGTCTTTCATCGGCCGGATGGCGACGATGTTGCCGGGCGTGCGCCCCAACATCTCTTTCGCTTCCTTGCCCACGGCTTCGACCTGATTGGTGACTTTGTTGATGGCGACGATAGACGGCTCGGAGACAACGATGCCGCGGCCCTTCGCATAGACGAGCGTGTTCGCCGTGCCCAGATCAATCGCCAGATCGCTGGAAAAAAGGCTAAAGAGAGATTTAAGTGCCACTCGATTTAATGTCCATCTTGAAGTAGTTCGGCTTGTTCATTGCACAGGGGCCAGACGCTCGTGCCCCGCCCGTTGCTTGCCCGGCGCGACATGGAGCGGGCCGGCGACGGCCCTCGCCCCAGTGCTAACAGGACAAGATACAACGAAAAGGCGAAAGTCTAAAGTAGCGACGGCTGAATTTGCCAGAATGTCTCTGCGGCCGACGATAATCGGGCGGGGATTGAGCCGTTATTTGTTCTCGCCGGCCGCGCGGACGCAGTTCTTGTGCGCGGCTTTGGCTTCGTACATCGCGGCGTCAGCATTGGCGAGTAGTTGCTGCGGCGATTGGGCGTGCGCGGGGAAGGCCGCGACGCCGAAGCTGGCGGTTAGGCGCAGGCACAACTTGCGCCCGCCGGTGAAGGTGTGCGCGGCAATGGTCTGCCGCATGCGCTCGGCCACGAAGATGGCCTGCTCGGTGCTGCTCTCAGGCAACACGACGACGAACTCGTCGCCGCCGTAGCGCGCGACCACGTCGGTGTCGCGCACGCCGGTCAGGATCACGGTGGCCATCTCCATCAAGACGTGCGAGCCGACGAGATGACCATATCGGTCGTTGATCGCTTTGAAATTGTCGAGGTCGAGAAAGAGGGCGGCGACGGCCGAGCCGTAGCGGCGCGCACGTTTGATCTCGGCGACGAGATACTGGCGCAGGAAGCGCGCGTTATGCAGCTTGGTGAGATCGTCCGTGCGTGAAAGTCGTTCGGCTTCGGCGATGCGGGCGGAGTTAGCGAGCGCAGCGGCGACAGGCACGGCGAGCGCCGCGACGATGCTGGCCTCGCGCGCTGTGAACGCGCGCACGCGCACGCCTTCGCGCACAGCTTCGATAACACCCAGCACACGTCCGCCGCACACGAGCGGCACGGCCAGCGTGCGCCGTGCGCCCTCGGTTTTTCGGACCAGTTCGCTCGCCGCCACGGCTGCGCGGGCCGCGCGCGATTCGTGACCCGACAGGGCCAGCAGTGAATCGCCACCGGCTAGGGCCAGTCGCCAGTCGCCTGCGGGGAGGGCTTGCTCGCGCGCGGTCTGCCCGCGCACGGCGAGGGGCTCGAAGTTTGCGGCCTGCGGGCCACGCGCCTCTTCCGTTAGATAAAGCGCCCAACGGTCGGCGCGCACGAGCGGCGCGAGACCGGCGAGCGCGACTTGGGCCGCGCCGCGTTGCTCTGTGGCAAAGTGCAGCGCGGCCACCGTTTCAAACGTCGCGCGCAGTTGCGGGACACTCAAACGTTCGGGCAGCAATAGACTGGCGGGTGCGTGTACGAGTTCGCTGCCGTGCGCCGTGGGTGCAGCACCGGAAAGCGTGCCGTTATCCTCAAGCTCGCGTAACAGCGCGGGAACTTGTGCCGGTTCGTCTGCGATCGCATGAAAGCCGAGTCGTTGTAGCGCCGCCGAGTCGAGTTGGTACGTGTGCAAGTCAGTCGGCTCATGCCGGCGGCAAGCGACGAGCAACGCCTCCGGCCAAGTTTCACGCGCGTGTTGGACGGCCGCGTGCAACTCTGCTATGTCTGCATCGGCCCGTACTTCCAACAGCACGAAGCGCAGCGCTTCATCAGCGCGACCATGCGCCGCGCCGCCGTTCGCCTGCACCGCTACGCCCGCCGCGCCAGTTATCTTTACGCCCGCTGCGTGCAGCGCATCCGCTAACGGTGCGTGCGCTTCATGCTCTACCGCCAAGAGGACAACTTGCATACAAGCAATGCTGAGCTAAAAGTAGGGCCTCGTAGATTGTGAATAGCAGAAAATCCGTTTTGTCTATGCACGATTTACGATTTACGAATAAGCTATCCGCCGCCGAGTTTCTGGCGCGCCTGGGCCTTGTTGCCGTGCGGGTCTTCGACTTCGAGCGCGACCTCGCGGGTGTCAGCGGGCGTGTTGAATTGTAGTTGGAACGTGCCATCCGGCGCGGCCAGCGCCTCGCGCCCGGCAATGCGGACGATGTTGCCGGCCTGCGTGCGCCCGCGCGCGATATAAATTTGCCCGGCGATGTATTCAAAGGTGATGTTCGAGACGGTGACGCGCTCAACCGCGTAGTCGTCGGTCGCGACGGTGAACTTCTGCGGTTCACTCCACTCGCTCGTCTGGCCCGACGATGCGACGGCGCGCACACGCCAGAAATAGACGCCGGGGCGCAGGTCGCCGACACTGAAGTCGGTGGCCTCAAGCTGATCACGCTCGCTCACTTTGCCGGCCGCGACGAAGAAGGGCGAAGTGGCGATCTCGACGCGGTAGTGCGCGGGCGTACCGGCGGCGGGCCGCTGCCAGCGCAAGCTGACGCTGGCTGCGCCGTTGCGGCCGGCGGGAATCTTGTCCAGATCATGCGGCAGGACGGGCGCGGGCACGGCGAGCAGATGCTCGCGGCTCTTGATGCTGCCCGATTGATTGAAGGCGACGTACTCGCCGGGTTGCAACACCTGATGCTCGCCGCCGCGCGTCGTCGTGTCCACCGCGCCGTTCAGGACGCGCACGTCTTCGGTGTTGTCTTCATGCACGCCAAAACTCGCGTTGGTCTGCCCGGCAAGATTGTTGCGCGTCAGTTGGGTTTCGACAATGTTCCGCGAGCCTTCGGTCTGTTGTCCGGTGTGGACGTTTACCTGTCCACGTGCGACGGCGACGCGCACGTTCGTGCGACTGCCGTTTTCGCCGCCCGTGTTATCGCGAATGGTGACGACGCTGTTCGGGCGCACGAGCAACGTCGAGCCGTCGGCGAGTTGGATGCGGGCGCGGCCGTCGGCCTGCGTCTGCACGATGTCGCCGGGATAGAGTTGCGTGTCGCTGCGGGCCAGCAAACTCTCGCGCGTCTGCGCGCGGACGACCCGCACGTCGCCATCGAAAGAGAGGAAGCGCGCCCCGGCGGGCACGCCGATGGTCACTGCGATGTGCTTAAACGGATTGCCGTAAAGCCAGCCATAGACGGTCACGCCGCCCGCTGCGGCGAGCATGAACAGCAGGGCAATCACAAGATAGATGACCCGCTTCGAGATCACCCACCACTCGATGTCGATGCGATGCGGCTTTGGTTCTATCGTTCGAGAGCTATCCATACGTTACCTGGCAGCGCGAGGACGCGGCAGTGTGTTTAAGGGAATGCGAATGGTGAAGAGGCGCTACAGCGGCCTGCGCTTTTCGCGGGCGCGCAACAGAGGGGGCATTACTTTAGACAGGCGACGCGGCCACGGACGCCCTACAAGCAACTTAGCACAGCGCGGCGTGCCGCTTCAAGCTTGATCTGGCCGCACGTGTTTACTGCGGCAAATAGTGGATTTGGCCCGGTCTGGATAATCAGCGATCTTGGCCGGCCGGCGGTTCTTCCGCGCCGAGACGTCCTTGATCGTCGTCGTAGGGCGAGTTGAAACCTGCGGGCAGTTCCACTTCGATCTGCTTGGCGTTCGCCTGCGGCCAGATGAGTGAGGCGGCGACCGACGCGAGCAGCAGAAAAGCGACGACCGCGAGCGCCACGACCGGTGGCGTGGTGATGTGGATGATCTCCGCCAACATCTTTACGCCGATGAAGGTTAGGACGAAGGCCAGCCCTACCTTTAGATAGTGGAATTTTTCGATCACGCCCGCGAGCAGGAAATAGAACGAGCGCAGGCCCAGAATGGCGAAGACGTTCGACGTGTAGACGAGGAAGGGATCGGTTGTGACGGAGAAGATGGCTGGGATCGAGTCCACGGCAAAGACAAGATCGGTGACTTCGACGGTCACGAGCACGAGCAGCAAGAGCGTGCCCTTTTGCCGGCCGTCCACGCGCGTGAAAAAGTGTTTGCCCTCGTAGTGGCGCGTGATCGGCACGTAGCGCGTGATGAGCCGCACGATGCGGCTCTGTTCCGGGTTAACTTCTTCGTCGCCCTGCCGGAGCATCTGGATGCCGGTGTAGATCAGAAACGCGCCGAAGAAGTAGATGATGAAATGGAAGCGTTGGATCAGGAACGCGCCCGCGCCGATCATCACGCCGCGCATGATAAGCGCGCCGAGGATGCCCCAATACAGCACGCGATGCTGATAGATCGCGGGCACTTTGAAGTAGGCGAAGATGAGCAGGAAGACGAAGAGATTATCCACCGAGAGCGATAGCTCGATGATGTAGCCGGTGAGATAGGTGATCACCGCGGTGCTGCCGGCGGCATACCCGTGCAGCGCGTTGTGCCGCCAGAAGACGACGCCGGAGAACAGCAGCGCGAGCGTAATCCAGACTACGCTCCACGTGACCGCTTGCCGGTAAGTGATGATGTGCGCCTTGCGGTTAAACAGCCCCAGATCAATCGCCAGCATGATCAGGATAAAGACAGTAAACCCTACCCACAGCCAGACTGATTCGCCCATGAACAAAAGATATAACACCCGCGCGCGCGGGGCAAAGAGCGGTCAGAGGTCAGAGGTCAGAGATCAGTGAGAAAGATATTTGACTCTAACGACGCAAGTGGAACTGCAAACATAACCTGACTAACCTCTAAGCTCTAACCTCTGATCGCGCGCTTGCGTCCGGTTGCGAGCGCGCCAGTTGCTCCGCTACAATCCACCGCTTGCGCGCCACGCGCAAAAGCCGTCTGTCAACTAATCGCACACTGTAACAACTGCGAAGCCTGAAGTTTGTTAGGGAAGGTATTAAGGCATGCTGAAACACTTTAACCGTATGAAGTCGGCGCACAAGGTGGTCGTGATAGTTTTCGCGAGCTTGATGGGGTTGAGCCTCGTCCTCTTCTACGCGCCGGCGCGTAATCTGGCGAACGACGTGCCGACCAACACCGAGACGCTGGCCCAGGTGAACGGCGACGAGGTCACGGTTGGCGATCTGACGCGGCTGCGCGAGTCTTATCAGCAGATGTTCGGCGGGCAGATGAATCTGGCGCAGTTGGGCGGCGACAAACGTTTCCTCGACGGCTTGATCCGCGACCGCATCGTGACGCAGGAAGCGCGCCGGTTGAATCTCGTCGCCTCCGATGCCGAAGTGGGCGCGGCGATTCGCAGACAGTTCCCGGATGCGGCGGCGGGCAGCGGCGACGGCTTCGACCGATACAAGGACATCGTGACGACGCGCTATGGCAGCGTCGAGAAGTTTGAGCAGACGATCCGCGATTCGTTGGCGGAGCAGAAGTTGCGCGCGTTCGTCACGGCCGGCGTCAACGTCTCCGAAGCGGAAGTGAAAGACGACTACGCGCACAAGAATACCGCGTTTGATCTGACCTACGTGCCCGTCGTCGCCGACAAACTGGCAGCGCGCGTGCAGCCTTCGGACGACGAACTGCAAAAGTATTACGACGCGCACAAGACGGACTTCCGCTATCTCGAAGCGCAGAAGAAGGTGCGCTATCTTTTCATCGATCAAGCGAAGCTCGGCGCGAAGCTGACCATTTCGGACGAGGATTTGCGCGCTGAATATAACGAGTTGGCCCCGGACAAGAAAGAGGCGGGCGTCCGGGCGCAGCAGATCGTATTGAAGGTGGCGACGCCGGAACTCGATCAGCCGGTGCTGACCAAGGCCACGAAGATTGTGGCCGACTTGCGCGGCGACGCGGGCGACGCGACCACTATCGTTGACGAAAAGAAGTTTGCCGACGCGGCGCGCGGGCAATCGGAAGACCCCACGACGGCGAAGAACGGCGGCGCGTTAGCCGCGCCCGTCAAGCGCAATCCAGTCAAGCCCACCGACCTGACGCAACGTGTACTTGATCTGAACGAAGGGCAGACGACCGATCCGGCCTACGACAAGGCGACGAAGGCTTATTACATCTTCCGCCGCGGCGCGGCCGTGCCCAAGACGTTCGAGGACGCGAAGCCGGAATTGCTCGCGTCGCTGCGCAATCGCCGCGCTTATAAGTCGGCGGCCGAGTTGGCGGGGCGGGCGGCGCAGCGTTTGAAGGAGACGAAGGACGCGCAGAAGGTGGCGGCCGAATTGGCATCGGACGCCGCCATGTCGCCGGCCGAGATGATCAAAGAGACGCCGCTCATCAAGCCGGGCGACAACGTGCCGGACATTGGCAGCAGTCCGCAGTTTGAAGAGGCCATCAAGCCGCTTGAGAACGTGGGTGATGTGGGCGAGCGCATCCCCGTCAAGAACGGCTTCGCCATCCCCTTGCTCGTCGAGAAGCGCGATCCGCGCATTCCAGATTTCGCCGAGGTCAAAGATAAAGTGGGCGAGCGCGTCAAGGCTGAGCAGGCGAAGGGCCGGCTTGAGCAGGCGGCGCGCGACATCGCCAACGCGGCGAATAATCCCGCCGGCTTGAAGGCCGCGGCCGAGAAGTACGGCCTCGAAGTTAAGACGCTGGAAAAATACAAGACCTCGCAACCGCTCGAAGGCGTGGGCACGAGTCCGGCGGTGGGCGAGGCGATCTTCAATTTGAAAGAAGGCGAGGTCACGAAGACGCCCGTGCAGGTCAGCGACACCTGGGTCATCGTCGGCGTGACCAAGCGCACGGACGCCGACCTGATCGAGTACAACAAGCAGCACGAGCAACTGATGCAGACCGCGCTCACAAGCAAGCGCGGCGACGTGTACGAGGACTACATCGGTGCGGTGCGGGCGCGCTACGAGCGGGAAGGGAAGATCAAGATTTACAACGACGTGTTGGCGCGCGTCGGCGACGACGAAGCGGAAGCCGCGCCGCCACCCATGCCGCGCGGTTTCCCCGGCCTGCCCGGCGCGAAGTAACGACCGGGCACAAACGCCGCTCCACCGGCAGTGCTCAATCATAAGCTGCGAAAAAGGGACGCCCGACCGCGTGGTCGAGCGTCCCTTTCGGCTACCAGTCGCTACTAGGTTACCCGGTTAAAACACGCGCAGCAGCGCAACGACGTTGGCGTCCGCGAGGTCGAGCCTGATCTGTACGTCGTTGTCTTCAGTCGTGACCCTCGTCGCATCCACGAGTTGCTGCGTCTGCTTGGCCTTGTCGCCTTTCATGCGCGAGATGGCGAAGGGCGCGAGTTGTTTGAGTCCGGCGACCGTATCCGACAGGTTGTGCGCGTCCGCCGCGCTGCCCGTGCGGAACACAGTGAGCAACTGGAAGCCCGCGCTCGTCGCGCCGAGCGAGCCATAGAACTGACGGACGGAAGCGATGCTGCGGCTCAGTTCCGGGCCGAGGAAATCGAGTCGCCCCGTCAGCGCCGCCGGGATGTTGCCGCCCATACTGATGAGGGCCGCCGGGTCGCGTTCGGCCAGCGCCACCACATCGCGCGCCACCCGCGCGCCGCCGCCCTGCGCATCAATGGCCGCGCGCACACGCTCCAACTTACCAAATGCCAGCGTGTGATCGTCGAGCACCACGGCTGCTAGATCAGTCCAATGCAGATTCAAAAATTTGACCTGCTTGTCAAGACTGAAAACGTTAATCGTCTTGCCCTTGTACTGCTCCTGCTGATACTTGTCCTGCGCCGCGATGCGCCCGGCCGCCATGAGCGCCGCCGCGTTGAACGTGCCGCGCGCCAATGCGACCATCTCGACCTTGACCGCGCCCGACGGCAAATCCACGAACCGCGCGCCGACCGCTACCCGCTCGAACGTGCGCGGGTCAAGCCCCGTGCGGCGCTTAAACTCCTCGACATCCGCGTTGATCTCGGCCAACTTCGCCGCGTCATTCGCAAAGATACGCGGCAGCGCCTCTCTGAATAGCCGCTGCACGTCCACCGAGACCACTGCGTCCGACGCCGGCAGACCGGCGAGCGCATTTGGCATAACATGCGTCGTTGCCGCCGCCGCCCGATTATTCTGCGCGCCCACCGGCAACACACAGACGGCCGCGAGGGCGAATGCCGCCGCGACAAACAAAACAGTCTTCTTCATCTTAAACCTTTCACCCGTTGGATAGCTTCGATGGCGGCCAGCGCCGCCCATTCATGGTTAAACTGGGGGAGTTTGCTCCCGGTTCGGATGCGCGCCGCAGCAGCGCCGTTGGCTTAAAAACTACGCAGCCGCGCGCACTCCGCCGCACCTCAATAAGACGCGCACGCGCGCGCGAACGTTACAGCGGCGCGGTTGTACGCTCACACGCGCTCGACCAACAGCGCCAACCCCATGCCGCCGCTCACGCAGAGCGTGGCCAGCCCGCGTCGGGCCTTGCGCTTGGCCATTTCGTGTAAGAGCGTCGTCGTGATGCGGACGCCGGTGCAGCCGATTGGATGACCGAGCGCAATCGCGCCACCGTTGACGTTCAGCCGGTCGGCGTCAAACTGCAACTCACGGTCGCAGGCGATCACCTGCGCGGCGAAGGCTTCGTTCAGTTCGATCAGATCGATCTCATCAAGCGTGAGTTTCTGCCGCGCCAACAACGCGCGCACCGCCGGCACCGGCCCGATACCCATGATCTCCGGGGCGACGCCCGCGATCTCGTAATCCACGATGCGCGCTTGTGGTGCAACGCCCGCCAGTGATTTCAGCGCGTCCGCGCCGACGACGACGACCGCCGCAGCGCCGTCCGTGATGCCCGACGAGTTGCCGGCCGTGACCGTACCATCCGTGCGAAAGACCGGCGGCAACTTGCTTAAACTTGCCAGCGACGTGTCGGCGCGCGGATGCTCGTCGCGCGCGAACGTGATCGCTTCCCCCTTGCGGCCTGTGATCTCGATGGGCACGATCTCCGCGTCGAAGCGGCCCGCATCAATTGCTTGAGCGGCGCGCTGTTGCGTGCGCAGTGCGTACTCGTCTTGTTCGGTGCGCGCGATTTCGTAACGGTCAGCCAGGTTCTCGGCCGTTGCGCCCATCAGTAAACCGGAGAGCGGATCGAGAAAGCCGTCGCGCTGCATGCCGTCCACGAGTTCGACGTTGCCCATACGCATGCCCCAACGCGCGCCTTCCGCGTAGTAAGGCACGCGCGACATGTTCTCCACACCGCCGGCCAACACCGCCTGCGCGCGGCCCAGCATGATCTCCTGCGCGGCGAGAATGATCGCTTTTAGACCCGACCCGCACGCCTGATTAACCGTGTACGCGGGCACGGTGTCGGGCAGACCCGCGCGATAACCGATCTGCCGTGCCACGTTCGGCCCCGCGCCCGCCTGCCGCGCGCAACCCCAGACAACCTGCTGCACCTCCGCTAACTTGAGACCCGCGCGCGCCAGACTCGCACGCGCCGCCGCCACGCCCAACTCTGCGGCCGTCGTGCCCGCCAACGCCCCGCCGTAACGCCCGATGGGCGTCCGCACCGCACCAGTCAAATAAACATCTTTCATGTTCGCCTGCACCCTACCAGTAAGAAATGATTGCATGTGGCCGCAGGAGTGCTAACATTTCCCGCCGCCGGTCTCGTATGCAACTGTTGCGCTAGTGTTGATGTTAGCACAAGCGCGGCGCGCGTTCAGAACGACGACATGAGGCCCAAAGGACAAGCGCGGCGTGCTTCGTTTCTCACAAACCGGGCGGCCATTTTGCCCATTGTACAGATGAATCGCCTCACGAATATGGCTGACAAAGAAGCGGCGGGACGCGAGTTGAGCACGTTGCTCGACGCGCGTGGCGAGTGGTTTTGCGCGGAGGGTCAACAGGGTCTCCCTGTGCCGTTGCGCACAGGCGAGTGGGAGTTGCGCGCGGTAGGCGGGCGCGTGCATTTCTCTTACTGGACTGAGCAGGGCGTGCGCGTGTGGCGCGTACTTGACTGGGAATGGACGGGCGCGCGTTTGCAATTGCGCGTGACCCGGCGGGCGGGCGCGGAGCGAGCAACGCTAACACTTGTGCCGCGGGCATCGGCCAGCGCGGGCGTCGAAGTTGTGCGGGCGGCGCGGTTGCATCTGTGCGCGGGGTTGGCCGCGCTCGCATGCGCCAATGCACCGAGCGCGCAAATCGAGCGCGTGCGTTTGAGCGCGGGCGCGCGACGACCTGAGCCGGGCCGCTACGCGCGCATCATCCTGCGCGTGCGGCGCGAACTCGTCGCCATGACCGGCCCGGTTGTCGAACTGAAGGTGCGTGATGCGGACGCCTTCGTAACGTCGGCCTTGCTCTGGTGGTTGCGGCTCAACCGGCAGTCGCGTTTCGTGGCGCTGCGCCAACTATGGTTCGCCGTGCCGCACGATCTGGTTGAGCCAGTGCGCGAGCGGCTGGCCTTGCTGCGCGCGGAGGTGCGCCGCGACATCGCGCTGTACGAGCGCGACGAAGCATGGCAACTGTTGACGCCCGCGCCAGTGTCGGAGTTAGCGCAGTTGCTTGATGTCGCAACTCGCGCGCCCACCCGACCGCGCGTTGAGTTGAGCGCGACAGCCGCGCGCATCGGCGCGCTCGCGCCCGCTGCGATTGACGTGGTGCGCGCACGCTTCGGCGAGACGCTGCGCTTCCACGGGCTCGCCTTCGCGCGCGTGCGCCGCACACTCGCGCGCGAGCATGTCTGGTTCGGCGCGGGCGCGCACAACCGGCGATTGCTGGATGAAAGCAACTGGCCGGAACTGGCGAAGTTGCTCGACGAGTTAGCGACGCACCGGCACGCCGCAGCGGCCGACCACCGGCACGCGCTCTACGCCGCCGCGCCCGAAGCGTGGCTCGAATCGCTCTTGCGGCGCGACATCATGCGGCTCGATCCCGGTCTCATCCTCGCGCCGCTGCACGCGCAGTTTCGCCCTGCGCGCGAGCGCGATGGCCGCGGCAGCGCGCGGCCCGTTGACCTGCTCGCGCTCCGGCGCGACGGCCGACTCGTCGTCATCGAATTGAAAGTCTCAGAAGACGCCGCGCTGCCCATTCAAGGCGCGGACTACTGGCGGCGAATCTCTACACTACATCGGGCCAATCATATCAAGGGTGCGCGTCTGTTCGGGGACGCAGAAATTTCACCCGATGCGCCGCTTGTCTATCTCGTCGCACCCGCCCTGCGCTTCCATCGCGCGTTTCAGACGCTCGCACGCATGATCTCGCCGGAGATTGAGACGTACCGCTTCGACCTCAACGAAGACTGGCGCGCGGGCGTGCGTGTCGCGCGCCGCGCGCGGGTCAATTGAGCTATGCGCCCCCTGGGCCGCGAGCGTCACTGCTCGTACTGGCGTAAGGCTGCTTGCACTGCTTCGAGGTACTGGCGGTCGAGCTTGGTGAGGGCGTTTTGGGCTTGCAGTGTGAGGTAGATATCCGCGGCGCGCTGGTGACTCTCTTTCGCCGCGCGCAGACGCGACCGGCGCTCGTCGCCGGTCGCCGTCTTCGCAGAGTCGCGGAGCGCGTCGGCGATGTAGGTGTGGACGTTGGCGAGTTTGCGGAACGGCTGCATATTTTTCGGGTCGGCCCGAAAATCGTCTTCGTAAAGCGCGACCGCCTTCCGGTAACCTGCCAGCGCGCCCTCGAAGTCGTGCTGCAGGTACTTCGCGTTCCCCAGGTATGTCACAACCCTTGCGATGTCGTGCTTGTACGTCCGGTTCTTCGGCTGAACTCTCTCCAGTTCCTCGAACTCCGCCGCCGACTTTGCGAGATGGGTGGCGGCCACGCCGGGCTTATCCATGTGGAGCGCGATGAGACCGAGCATCGAGTAAGTCTTGGCAAGATTCTGCCGCGCCTGTGTGTTGGCGGCGTCGGCGGCGACCGACTCTTCGGCGACCTTCAGCGCCTTTTGCAGGATGGTGATCGAGCGCGCCGGGTCGCTCTGCTGGTAAATCTGCGACGCTTGCAGGTAGTTGGCGAGGAGGCTCTGCTTGAGAACGCTGTCGTGCGGGTGCCCGGCAGCGAGCGACTCGCTGAGGGCGATGGCCTTCGTCATCTCGACATCGGCCTCCTTCTCCTGAGTGTTCCAGAAGAGTATCGAGCCCTGGAGTGTGTAGCCCCTGCTGAGCAGCCTCCCCGCCTCGACGTTCGCGGTCTCATCTCGCGTGAGCGCCTCGAGCGACGCGAGAGCTTTGAGGACGAGCGGGTGGGCTTCGTCGAGTTGCTCGTTGTAGTAGTGCGTGGTGGCGAGGTCGAGCAGCGCCTCGGCGGCGACGACGCGCAGCTCGCTTGAGGCGGGACGCTCGGCGACGAGCGGTTCGTAAATCTCCAGCGCCTGCGCCGAGTCGGCGAGCGAGCCGCTCACGTCGCTCATCCACCAGCGGGTGTAGGCGAGCGCGGCGAGGACGGCGGCGAGGCGGTGGCGCTGCTCGAAGTCTTCGGGGTTCTTTTCGAGGAGCCGCCGGCGCACGTCGCGCGCTTTCTCGTAGCTCGCAATCGCGCCGGAGAAGTCGCCGAGGTTCGCGCGTCGCGGCGCTCCCTGCAAGTCGCCGACCTTCTCGTAGGCCGCCGCCAGCTCGCTCTGGAGTTGCGGGTCGTCGCCCGACTCGCGCGCCAGCGAGTCGAGGTATTCGAGCGCGCGCGTGACGAGCGCCTCGCGCGCCTCGGTCGAGCCTTCGAGCCTTTCGATCTTCGGGGCGATTTCAAAGAGAAAGGCGTTCGAGAGGCGGCGCACGTCGGCGAAGCGGCGCTCGGCGCGGTCGCGCTCCTGGGCGGCGATGCGCGCTTGATCGGTGGCGCGCTTCGCCTGCCATGCAATGGCGACGATGCCGCCGATGACCATCAACAACACAACCGCTGCCGCCGCCACACCGAGCCGGTTGCGCCGCACGAACTTCGTCACGCGATAATTGAACGTGTCTTTGCGCGCGATGACGGGCAGACCTTCGATGTGGCGGCGGATGTCTTCCGCAAGCTGCGCCGCCGATTGATACCGACGCTGCGGCTCTTTCCTGAGCGCCATCAGGACGATAGTGTCGAGGTCGCCTGCCAGTCGTCGGCGCAGGCGTTCCGGCGCGCTCTCGTCGCGCGTTTCGCTGATGCGTTCCGGCGTCGTCGTGGCGACGCGCTCTGCGCCGTCCGCGTTCGTCGCTTCTTCCGTCCGAAGCAAAGCCACGCTCGGGCGCTCCGGTTGTTCTTCGCTAATGATGCGTGCAATTTCATCCGGGCGGCGGTTCGTCAAACGATACGGGCGATGTCCCGAAAGCAATTCGTAGAGCACCACCCCGAGACTGTAAACATCACTTGCCGTCGTGACGCGCTCGCCGCGCACTTGTTCCGGCGAGGCATATTCGGGTGTCATCGCGCGCTGGGCAATCGTCTCGGTCGCCGTGCCGGAAGCGTCTTCGTCAGCGCGCAGGAGTTTGGCGATACCGAAGTCCAAAAGCTTGGGCGTGCCGTCTGCAGTGACGAGAATGTTCGAGGGCTTCAGGTCGCGGTGGATGACGAGGTTCTGGTGCGCGTAAGTGACGGCGGCGCAGACCGTGCGAAAGAGTTGGAGGCGTTGGAGCGTGGAGAGTTTATGCGCGTCGGCGTAATCATTGATGCTGACGCCTTCGACGTATTCCATGACGAAGAACGGGAGTCCGTCGTCGGTCGTGCCGCCGTCCAGCAGTCTGGCAATGTTGGGATGGTCGAGCGAAGCTAAAATCTGCCGCTCCTGGAGAAAGCGTCGCAGCACGAAATCCGTATCCATCCCGCGCTTGATGAGCTTGATGGCGACTTCTCTTTGATAAGCGTCATCGTCGCGTTGTCCCAGATAGACCGTGCCCATCCCGCCCCGCCCGATTTCGCGCACCACTTTGTAAGAGCCGATGCGTTGCCCTTCGAGCGATTCGCCCTCTTCATCAGCCAGTGCGTCGGCGGCAAAAGCGAACGCCGGACGCTCGATGAAGTCTTGCGCCGCTTCGCACTGTTCGAGCAGAGATTCGACTTCGGCGCACAAGCGCGTGTCGCCATCGCAAGCTTCGTCGAGAAACGACCGCCACTCTCCCGGAGCGCGCTCCAGCGATGAGTGAACCAACTCTTCGACTTGACGCCAGCGTTCGGGCGTCATCTGTCCGTCCTTCATTCGCCTCTTAATCCTTTCGCCACTCATAACGCGAAAATCGAGCGTGGAAAACGGACATCCTGTTGATTGAGAGAGTGAGTTTTTCGAGAACCCGTCTCAATCAATGCGAAAAGGCGGGAACCGCGAAAACACTCGAAACGGCACGAAACAATTTTTAGTGTTGTTTCGAGTGTTTTCGTGGTTCCTCTTCCCACGTTTTTTATTGATGAGACCGCTTCGAGTTAGTCGAACGAGCAGACAACCCTTTTGCCTCACTCGTCACCCGCCGCCGTTTCCGCCAGCTCACGATGCAGCCAGAGCTTCGCCATCTGCCAATCGCGCCTGATCGTCTTTTCCGACACCTGCAACACTTCAGCCGTTTCTTCCATGTTCAGTCCGCCGAAGAAACGCAGCTCCACCACTCTCGCCTTGCGCTCGTCCGTCTCGGCCAGCGCCTTGAGCGCCTCATCGAGCGCGAGCAGGTCGGCGGGTCTCTCTTCGGGCGAGAATCTAGCTTCATCAAGCGAGAGCTTTTGCGTAGCACCTCCGCGCTTTTGCGCCCCGTGCGTGCGCGCGTGATCCACGAGGATGCGGCGCATCAACTGCGCCGCGATGCCGTAGAAATGCGCGCGGTTCTGCCACGTCAAGCGCGTCTGATCTACGAGCCGCAAGTAAGCTTCGTGGACGAGGGCGGTCGGCTGCAAGGTGTGGTCGGATCGTTCGCGGCGCAGGTAGTCGCGGGCGAGGCGGCGCAGTTCGGCATAAACGAGCGGCATTAGTCGCGCGGGCGCGTCAGGGTCGCCGTCGCTCCACTCCTGAAGAATCAGTGTGACGTTGTGCGGCGGTGCTGGCGGGGTGGTTTCCATCACGAGGTTTCTCCGATTACTGCCGAGGGCATTCTACTCCCAAAACAGTTGGCGAAAAAGATATTTCTATCGTCCGTGTCCGATTTCACCCACGGGCTTGCGCGTTATGTGTGTGAAAGAAAATCTCAGACGCGAAATCCGCAAGGCGCGCGTCCGAAGCAACCTTGACGCATTAGATAACCAGAGGAGTG
>JBBRYU010000083.1:0-15169 GCA_038237345.1 Pyrinomonadales bacterium | reverse complement strand
TGCGCCTGTATTAATGCGAGTGCGGTGTGGGGTTGTCGGTGTTGGGGTTAGCCGACTTGTGTCTCTGCAATGGGCATCCCGCGGGGGATAAACTGATGCGCGGTGGGCGCTTTAATTTTGATCGCGCCGACCGCGCGCTTTGGCGTATGCCTTGTTTCGCTTGCTCAGCGACCGACCTTGTCGCCAATGTCGTTGATCACTTCACCGACTTTGCGCCGCGCCGTGCCGAAGCCTTCCTGCACGTTGCCCCCGGCCCGGTCGGCTTCGCCTTCCGCTTCGAGCTCGCGGTCACCCGTCACCTCGCCGACTTTATCTTTGATCGCGCCCTTCGCCTGATCGAATTTGCCTTCGATCTCATCTTTGTTTGGAATCCCCACGTTTGCTACCTCCTCTGATGATTATCAACTCCGTAGAAATGTTAAGGGCAACGGTTATGCCAGCCGCAGCCGGCAGGCAGAGGCCGGCGCGGGAAGTCATTGCTGAAGAGAATGATGCGGGCGCGGGCAAGATACAGACAGGGGCAGTTGGCGGTTGGCTGATTTGTGTTTGTTTCCGTACAACGCATGGCGCGCATACGCCTTGACTTAGAACACGCGCCGCCGCTGGGGGCTGGCAAAGAAATACGGGCGCGCTGTTCGTCGCAGCGCGCCCGCAAATTAAAGGTGCTCGTCCGGTTCGCTTAGAACTGGAAGCGCACGCCAAGTTGCACCTGCCGCGTCTGGCTGATGCTGCCGAGGTTATTGGTCAAGAGGAACTGCCCGAAGCGCGCGTTCCCTTCGTTGTTCTCACGCACGCGGCGGAAGTTCTGATTCGTCGGCAGCCCTGAGAGACCACAGCCGAAGATGTCGGAATTAGTGGTGCAGAACTGCGTGACCGTCGTGCCCGCGAGTTGAATGTTCTGCACGTTGAAGAGGTTGAAGAACTCAGCCGTCAGGATGATCCGCTTGCTCTCCTGAAGGTGGAAGCTCTTTTGCACGCGCATGTCCGTATCGAAGACCGAGCGGTTGCGGAAAGAATTGCGCTTGAAGGACACACCGGGCGCGCGGTACGGCCGGTCGTTGTTGACTGTGTCGCCGTTCAGGTCGGTGTTGACCACTGCATCAAGCGGCACAGCGGAACGGAAGCGCAAGGCACTGGAGACCTCAAAGCCAGCCGGCAGGAAGATAATCGGATTGGCCACGAACTGATGCCGCCGGTCGAGGCGCGAGAAGCCGTACTCAGGTTTCAGATCGAATTGATCCGCCGCGCTGACGCCGCCCGCATCACGCTCGTTGTCATCATCCGACAGCGAACGCGAGAGCGTGTAAAAGGCGTTGACCTGACCCCATTTCTTCTGCATGTTCAGGCGGAGGTTCAGACCCTGATAGAGCGAGCGCGCCGTGGCCTCGCGCACCTGCACACTGCCCAGCGCCGGGACTGGCCGCGCACGCGACACGGTCGTGATCGGAATCGCGTTGCCGTTGTTTAGGCCGGCGACGGTGACCGAGGGAATGCTGATGCCATAGTAGGGGCGACCGGCCGAGACGATGGCTTGGGCCGCCGCGCGCCCGGCGTCGTTACCGAGCAGTAAGGGATTGATCGAGCAGGGTTGGCTCGTCGGCGTAGAGAAACTGAAGAAGCAGGGCGCAGGCAGATTCAGCTCGCGGTTGCGTTGCAGATGTGAGGTGTTGACCTGCGCATAATCCACGCCGAAGGTCAGCCCCGGCATAAACTGGCGCTCGTAGCCGCCGCCAAATTGGAACGAGGTCGGGTTTTTGTAGTCTTCCGCGATCCCAATCGGCTGAACGCCATTGATGTTCGGATTGACCGCCGGATTAACGATGGCGCCGATCTGCGCCGCTTGCGCCGCCGACACGTTCGGCAGTTGGCCCAACGAGAAGTTGTTGAGATTGATGCCGATGAGCAGGAACTGGCGGTAGATGGTATTGGGCGAACAGGTGCTGCCGGACGCACAGTTCAAGCCGGTGGCGGTCAAGGCCGCCGTGTACGCCGGGTTGCTGGCCAAGAAGGTCTGCAACGCCGCGCCAGTCAAAGTTGACGGCACGGCAAACGGCAGCCGGACAGACAGGTCGCCCGCCGGCGTGCGGAAGTTGTTCGACGGCGTGGCGAAGAGCAGGAGCGGCGAGGCAGCGTAATAGACGCCGCTGAAACCGCGGATGACAGTCTTGCCATCGCCCACCGGATCCCACGCGAAGCCGACGCGCGGGCCATATTGTACCGGGCTATCGGGGATACTCGTCGGGTTGAAGCCGCGTCCGCCGCGCACAGGGAAACTCGCGGTCTGCACGAGATCGACCAGCGGCTGGTTGCTGATCTCGGTATCAGGGTTGCGCTGCTTCTCAATGCGCAGTCCGTAGTTTAAGGTCAACCTTGGCCGGATGCGCCACGAATCTTGCGCGAAGAAAGCGAGTTGCGTCGCGTCCAGGCTGGTGAACAGATTGCCGATCTGTTTGGTGTAGCTCGCCGAGGTGATGTCGAAGCGGCGGTCGTTGACCGTGGCAGGCGTCAGTCCGAGTGTCTGCAACTGGACATCGTTGCTGCCGCTGCCGGGGTTATAGACGCCGGTCTGGTTGAAGCCGAAGATCTGCTCGGCGTGAATCTTGTTGTACTCGCCGCCGACCTTGATCGAGTGTGCGCCGGTGGCGTAGGTCAAGCTGTCGGCGATCTGGAAGCGCGTATCGAACTGCGTGGTCGGCAGGAAGTTGCGCGTGCCGTAGTTGCCGATGCCGGAGCCGACGTTCGGCTCAAACGAGTTGGCAATGCGCGGGCGCGCTTCGCGCGAATACTGTCCGCGCACTTCGTTGACGACCTTCGCCCCGAAGATCGACTGTAGTTGGAAGACGCCGATGTGGGTGCGGTCGCGTTCCGTGCCGTTGTTGGAGAGCGAACGGTTGGTGGTCGGGTCAAGCACGTTCTCGCCGGTAGCGTTGCCATTGAGCGCGCGGTTCTGGCTATGGCTGTAGCGGAAGTTGGCGCGGTGGTTATTCGTGACCTGCCAATCGAGGCGACCCAGCCCCGCGAATACGTCGTTTGTTTGCGCGAAGGGGGTTTCCAGCGAACGGAAGAAGTCGAACGCCTCCTGGTTGTTGGCGGCGCGCGTGATGCTGCTGAGCGCGCCAAAGAACACGCGCCGGTTGGCATTGAACTTTTGCTGCTCGTAGGAGAGGAAGTAGAAGAGCTTATCCTGCTTGAGCGGGCCGCCGATGGAGCCGCCGAACTGTTTCTGCGTCGGCGCGGGCGTCACTTCGATGCCGCGATCAAGCTCGATCCTGTTAATGAAGTTATTCTTCGACGCGAGCTTCTTGTCACGGAGCAGGAAGAAGGCTGAACCATGATGCTCGTTTGTGCCGGACTTGGTGACGACGTTAACCACGCCGCCGGACGAACGACCGAACTCAGCCGAGTAGCCGGCCGCGACGACCTGGAACTCTTTGATCGACTCTTGCGGAATCGTGAACGCCTGATTTGAGCGTTCGCCGCCGCGGATGCCGCCGAAGAACGACTGGTTGAAGTCCACGCCGTCCACGTTGATGTTGCCGTTGACGCCGCGCTGACCTGAGAGCGAGATCTGCCCGCGTTGCGGATCGATCTGCGCCGAGGGCGTCAACGTAACGAAGTCCTGAAAGCGGCGCCCGTTAATCGGCAGCGTGTCGATGGCCGTCTGATTCAAGACTGCGTCCGACTGGTTCTGCGTCACCTGCACGGCTTCAGCCGTGACGAAGACTTCGGCCTGCACGCCGCTCGCGCCGAGTGTGAGCGGCACTTCGGGCGCGCGGCCGACGTTGACGGTCACTTCGGAGGTCGCATCTGAGAATCCTTGGCTTGAAGCCTTGACGGTGTAGACGCCGGTCGGCAGTAGCACAAGGTTATAGAGTCCGTCGTCGCCCGTCGTCACGGTGCGGACGAGTCCGGTATCTTTGCCGGTCGCCGTGACAGTGGCACCGGGGACGGCCGCGCCGTTGGTGTCAACGACGGTGCCGGTGATCTGCCCGGAAGAGGCTTGCGACTGCGCCACGGCGCTGCCGAAGCCGAAGATCAGACAGAACACCACAAGCATCAGCGCGCAGGCTGAACGGAATAGGAGTGTATTCGACATAGTTCGTCCTTTTCTACTTTCTATTGTTGTTGCGGATTCGGGCCACTGCCGATTATTGCGGTTAACCCTGCCCGAAGATGTTTGTGATTTTACCTTGCGGGTAATGCAATAAAAACTGCTTGCGCAAGCACAAGCTTATAACATAACAGCAGCCGTTTGCGCGAGTCTTACGACGCAGTTACGGCGCAGTTAAATACTATAATATAGACCTCGTAAGCAAGCCAGCCGTAAATCTTTCGCCCGCATCGTCCGGCGCGCGGCCCATGCCGACGCGGCGCACATCAGTTGCGCTACTTTCTACGCAGTCGTTACTTCGTTCACACGCGCACATAAACGTCTGTGTTTGCGCGCCGCCGGCGAGCGCATAACGTCTCTTGCGTGCGCGCTCAGTGCGAAGCAGGTATTAGCTGCGACACATATATGCGCGCTGTCGCGACAGCGTGTACGCGCCGTGATTAGGTTTGTTTCAGCGCGAAGTACGCGCGGGCCGGCACAGTTCACGCGCGTGGCACGAAGCTTGAAAGGCAGTTAGCGGCAGTGGCGAGGTTGCGTAGTAGGTATTTGGAGTTTTGTCGTAGCGTCGCACGCTGCCGCACAGTTTAGAATTTGCGCCAGAGGGGGGAAACAATCGTGGCGCAAACGTCGGTCGCCCCGGCGGTCTCCTGAGAGGAAAGGAGACTGTCCGGGGTGGTCGCATGATCAGCCCCGACAAGCGGCAGCGTTCACGACGCGAACGGCAGCGCATGTTAGCCCGATGGTCGTCTGCATAACTCGCGCACCACAAGCAACCTCCGGACGGAGAAGTATCATGACGCATACGCGCGCACGAAATTTTTCGCACACGAATCTTTTCGCTGTGATCGTCGGCCTTTTAACTTCACTGTGCGCCGGGCGCGCGGCGGCGCAGACCGTCACCATCACCGCCAGTAACAAAGCCCTCGGCAAGCGCAGTGTGACGTTGACAATCACGCCGCCGAGCGAGCCGCTCGCCATCGGTGCGCTTGCGCTGCAACCACCGGGCGTGTTCGGCGGCAATGATACAACCGGCGTTGTGACGCTGGCGCCCGGCTACGTCGCGCCCGCCGCCGACACGGTCAACATTCAACGCGCCGAATACACCGTGTCAAGTCGCACGTTGCGCGTCGAAACGACCAGCACGCGCACAGACGCGACACTGCAAGCCTTCGTCACTGCGAGCGGGCAGATCATCGGCACGCTAATTAACAACGGCGGCGGGAAATATAGCGGGCAACTAAATTGGGCGACCAAACCGCAGAACATCACCGTCAGCAGCAGCTACGGCGGAGCGGCAACCAGCGCGGTCATCTTGAAATAAATTGGCCGTCAAAGCGTTGGGGCGGCGAACAATACTCACCACAAAGGCACGAAGGCCACAAAGAAAAGCTTATGCTTCTTTGTGGCCTTCGTGCCTTTGTGGCTATGTGAAGTTCTTAAAGCACTTACACCCGCTCGACGATCATGGCGATGCCTTGCCCGCCGCCGATGCAGGCGGTGGCGAGACCGTAGCGCGCGTTACGCCGTTGCAGTTCCATTAGCACCGTGAGCACGATGCGCGTGCCCGTTGCGCCGAGCGGATGACCGAGCGCGATTGCGCCGCCGTTGACGTTCGTGCGGGCGCGATCAAGGCCGAGTTCTTTCTCAACTGCGAGGTATTGGCCGGCAAAGGCTTCGTTGACTTCGACGAGATCAATTTGATCGAGCGTCAGCCCTGCTTTCTGCAACGCCTTGCGCGTCGCAGGCACAGGCCCGATGCCCATCACGTCCGGTTCGACGCCCGCGTAGGCCCAACTGACGATCCGGCCAAGCGGTTGCGCGTTATGCTCACGCACATATTCTTCGCCCGCGATGACGAGCGCGGCTGCGCCGTCCACGATCCCCGAGGCGTTGCCGGCGGTGACGAAGCCATCCTTACTGAATGCGGTCGGCAGTTTCGCCAGCACTTCGAGCGTCGTCGCCGGGCGCAAGTGATCGTCCGTATCCACAACCTTCACGCCTTTGCGCGTCTTCACCTCAACCGGCGTGATCTCTGCGGCAAACACACCTGTGTCTTGCGCGCGTTTCGCTTCCTGTTGCGAACGCAGTGCGTACTCGTCCTGCGCCGTACGCGAAATCTCGTAGCGGCGCGCAAGATTCTCGGCCGTGCCGGCCATCGTCGTGTTGCAGTAAGTATCGAGGAGCGCGACCATCAAACTATCTTCGAGTTTGCCTTGCCCGAGCGCGAAGCCCGCGCGTGCGCCGTAGATGACGTGCGGGGCCATGGACATCGATTCCATCCCGCCGACGAGGGCGGTGCGCGCTTCATCGAGCATGATCATCTGCGCGCCCGATATAATGGACTGAATGCCGCTGCCGCACAGCCGATTGACAGTGAGCGCCGGCCTGTCCGCCGGCACGCCTGCCTTCAACGCGACGTGCCGCGCGCCGTAGATCGCATCGCCCGAAGTTTGCAAGGCGTTGCCGATGATCGTGTGGTCGATTTCCTCGGCCGCAACGCCCGTCGCGGCGAGCGCGCCGCGCGCGGCCGTCGCCGCCAAGTCAATCGCCTTCACGTCCTTCAACGCGCCGACATACTGCGTCATCGGCGTGCGCTTGCCGCCTAAGATAAATACATCACGAGCCATGATTTCTTCGTCAACCTCACAGATAAGATTATGACCGCAGGGAGAACAAACGAGAGTAGCAGACGGAAAATGAGCGCGTCAATTTTACAGCCGGGCGCGCACTATTATGGGCCTGCGGTAGTAGTGCGCGTACGCGTCGGCTACACATTGGCCGGTGGGCGCGGGCCGTGTTATTTTGTTCCCCGTCCGTGGCTCTGCTCTTCGGTGCGACACAACGAGTTAATCACACTCACCCATACCTCTTTACGTTTTAGGAGTAAACACGCAATGGCACACAAATCCCCCACGCTGCTTAATCGTCGTGCGCTGCTCGCGTGCGCCGCGCTCATCTGGTGCATTGGCGCAGGCGCAACGCGCGCCACGCGGGCACAGTCGCTGAGTCTTGATCGCGACCGTTGCCAAGGGATGCTCGAACAGATCAAGTCCGACATCAAAAACAATTACTACGATCCGAGCTTTCGCGGCATAGACCTCGACGCGCGCTTCAAGGCGGCCAGCGAGAAGATGAAACAGGCCACTTCACGCGGGCAGTTGTTCGGCATCATCGCGCAGGTGTTGCTCGACTTTAAAGATTCGCACACTTTCTTTCTGCCGCCCGACCGCACGGGGCGCACGGATTACGGCTGGCAGTTGCAGATGATCGGCGACGACGCCTACATCGTGGCCGTCAAACCCGGCAGCGACGCCGCGGCTAAGGGGGTGAAACCCGGCGACCGCGTGCTCGGCGTGGATGGCTACGGGTTGGTGCGCGACAATCTGTGGGTCTTCAAATATCTCTACTACTCGCTACGCCCGCGCGGGGGCGCACACATGGTGTTGCAGCCGCCCACAGGTCCCCCGCGCGAACTGGACGTGCTGGCCAAGGTAGAGGAAGGCAGACTCCTGCTGGACTTGACCGGCGGTAGCGACATCTGGGCGCTCATCCGCGAGTCGGAGAATGAAGACCGGCTGCACCGGCATCGCTATGTCGAGATGGGCGATGAGTTGATGATCTGGAAGATGCCGCAGTTCGACCTGCCGCGCGACAAAGTGGCGGACATGATGGCGAAGGCGAGCAAGCACAAGGCGCTCGTCCTCGATCTGCGCGGCAATCATGGCGGTGCGGAAGAGACGATGCTGGCGTTGATCGGCTGCTTCGCCAAAGAGGATATGCCGGTCGGCGAGTTGAAGCGGCGCAAAGAGACCAAGCCGCTCGTGGCCAAGACGCGCGGCGCGGGCAAGGCGTTCAGCGGCCAGTTGATTGTGCTAGTGGATAGCGAGTCAGGTTCGGCGGCGGAAGTTTTCGCGCGGGTCGTGCAATTGCAGAAACTCGGCACGGTCATTGGCGACCGCACCGCCGGCGCGGTCATGCGCTCGAAAGGCTACGGGCACAAGATGGGCACGGACACAGTCATCTTCTACGGCGCGAGTGTGACGGACGCCGACCTCGTGATGGCAGATGGCAAGAGTCTGGAAGGCACGGGCGTCACGCCCGACAACCTTATGTTGCCGACCGGGGCCGACATGGCTGCGGGGCGCGACCCCGTGCTCGCCTACGCCGCTTCGCTCGCCAGCGTAAAACTCGAACCGGAAAAGGCCGGCGCGCTCTTCCCGCTGGAGTGGCACAAGTAAACGACAGCGCAACGCGCGATGAAAACGAGCGGGCCGTGATCAACTTGATCACGGCCCGCTCGTTCGTTACAAATATAAAGCTAATCGCTGAACCTGTGCAGCGCGCGATAGCGGTGGAGCAGTTCTTCGAGGAAGCTTTCGTAGGTGAACTGCGCGGGGTCGAATTCGGGTTGCAACTTATAGAGGATGGGCGTGGCGATGCGCCACGCCATCCATTGGCGCGGGCCTTCGGTTAAATCCCAACGGCGGCGCAGGAACGCTTCGATCACTTCGATCTCCGGCGCGGCGAGCCGGTTCACGTCGGCGATAAAGGGCAGCGGCTTGAACGAACGGCGCAGGGCCGCGTCGCTCGTCGGCGCGTTGAAGACTTCGGCGAAGGTCGGCGCTTGATCTGCACGCTCGCGCACGACGACCGTGCCCGCGACGAAATCGCCGACGCGCTGATCGCGCGGGCTGGCAAAGACCGACACCAGCCCGACCGAGTAAAACGGAAACGGCATCATGTCGAAGAGGCGCAAAAGATTGCGCGTCCCCGCTTCCCAGAACGTGACGGGTCGTCCGTCCTCGCGGATGACGCGCAAGCGTAGCCACAGCTTGCCCGGCGTCTGCCCGTTCCATAGCCATTCGAACAGGGCGAAGTAGCCCGACCAGATCAAAAAGACGGCGATGATCAAAAGCGCCGTCACCCACTTCGGCGCTTCCGACAGACGGCTGCCGAAGTGCGCGAGCAGCCCCGACCATTGCAGCACAATGACGAGCAAGAGGATGGCCAGCAGTTGCAAGCTGTGGTCAATCGCGCACGCGAGAAAGCGATTGCCGATGGACGCCAGCGCGAAGTGCAACGGCACGCGCTCCGGCGTCTCGATGATCAAGGTCTCGTCCGTGGGGATCGTCGCAGACATCGCTGATCAATCTTCCCGCTGGCGGAGTTGGCGTGGTAATACCTGTCCGTCCCAGTCCGCGAAGGCCGCCTTCAGTTGCGCAAACTCGTGTGGCCGCGCTTGCTTCAAGTCGCCGTTCTCTCTTTCGTCCTGCACAACATTGAACAGATAATCTTCTTTCCCGTCGTGCCAGTATTTCCAGTCGCCGTGGCGCGCGGCGTTTTGCACCTGATGCCGCCAGAAAAGCATGCGCGCGAACTGCGGCCGCGCGGCTGTGTTGCGTATCACGGGGAGCATGTCCACGCCGTCCAACTTGTGTTGCGGGTCTGCTGGTGTGCCCGTCGCGGCCAATATCGTCGCTGTCCAGTCCATCGTGATCGCAACTTGATCCGTGACGCGTCCGGCGGCGACAACGCTGGGGAAGCGGACGATGGCGGGCACGCGGATACCGCCTTCGCGCAGTTCGTCCTTTTCGCCCGTGAAGGGCCAGTTGTAGGAGAAGCGCTCGCCGCCATTGTCGCTCGTGAAGATGACGAGCGTGTCGCGTGCGCGGCCTGCGGCCCGCAGGGCTTGCAGCACGCGCCCGACACCGGCATCCATGCTGCGCACCATCTCGCCATAAATTTTGAGCGACCCGCCGTTGCGAAATTCGTCGAAGCCGCGCTTAGGTTTCTGGGCCGCCACCGCGTCGCGCGGCCCCTCCCAGGGCCAGTGCGGCGCGTTGTAGTGCAGACTCAGATAGAACGGGCGCGGGCGGCGACGTTTGACGTATGCGATGGCGCGCTCCGTTAAGAGTTCCGTCAGGTAGCCCGCGCGCGCAGGCGGCACGGGTTGTTCGTTCTCGAAGAAGTCGCGCTCGCCGTTGGCGTCCGTATGCGTGAAGTAGTCCACGCCGCCGCTCATGATGCCGTAGAACTCTGCAAAGCCGCTCTTCAGCGGCCCGTACTTGGGCAGATAACCCAGATGCCACTTGCCCACGAGCGCCGTCTCGTAGCCGTTCGCGCGCAGGAGTGATGCGACCGTCGGCAAGCCCGGTGCGAGTCCGACCTTGCCGCCCTCCTGCTTGTGCCACGGCAGCGGCTCGACCAGTCCGACGGGATGACGCGCAGGATATTGCCCGGTGATGAAGGCGCAACGCGTCGGCGTGCAGACGGGCGAGGCGGAGTAGGCTTGCGTGAAGCGCGTGCCTTGGGCCGCGAGGTGATCAAGGTTGGGCGTGTGATAGTCGGGCCGCCCGTAACAACTGAGATCGCCCCAGCCAAGGTCGTCAGCCAGAATGAAGAGCACGTTCGGCCGTGAGCGCCCGCGCCCGCGCGCCGCACGGACAGGTTTAGCCACCCCGGCGGTGAGCATGCCTGCGGCCGCAGCCTGCAAAAAATCACGCCGGTTGATTGCTCGCGGCTCGTGTTTCTTCATGCGTCCTCCAGCGGCGCAAGCATAACTGATCCGCGCGGCGGGGCACACGGTTTTATTGAATGCGGATGCCGGTCATGCTAAAACGGTCGCAACAATCCGGCCGGCAAAGCGGCCAAGAGGTGTGCAGCTATGGTCAGCACTGACGTAAGCATTGATGTCATGCCGCAAGCGGCGGATGCGACTTTTAGTCTGGACGCGAGCGCGCTCGAATTAACGGACGCGCGTTTTTATCAACTCTGCCGCGACAACCGTCCGCTACGCTTCGAGTTAACCTCACGAGGAGAACTGATCGTTATGGGCCCCACCAGCTCAGACACGGGACGGCGGAATGCCAGACTCAATCAACGCTTGGCCAATTGGGCCGAGCGGGACAACACAGGTGTTTGCTTCGACTCATCGGCCGGTTTCAAGTTGCCGAACGGAGCGAAGGTTTCGCCCGACGCTTCGTGGGTGCGGCGCGAACGCTACGAGGCATTGACGCAAGCTGAGCGCGAGACGTTCGCGCCGCTGTGCCCCGATTTTGTCGTTGAACTGCGGAGCAAGTCGGATCGCTTGCAGACGTTGCAGGAGAAGATGCGCGAGTACGTTGCGCAGGGTGCGCGGCTTGGCTGGCTGATCGATCTCGTGACGAAGACTGTTTACGTTTATCGGCCACAGCAGGAGGTCGAGACGTTGCGCGAGCCACAGACACTCACCGGCGACTCAGTGCTGCCCGGCTTCGAGTGGCGCCTAAACGAAATTTGGTAGGCAAGTCTTAACAAACCTTCCGCACTTGGCTCGCCAGCCGCCCGCCTTGCACGTCTATGATCACTTCCGCGTTCGTCGTGCGCGCGAACGTTTCAAACGCGGCGCGCTCGACCGCCGCGACCAATTCAGTATGCAGTCCGCGTGCGCCCGTGCCGCGTCGTTCGCTACGCGTGATGATGTACTCGAGCGCGGCGTCGGTGACGATGAGTTGCAAGCCCTCGCCGCGAAACTCGTGTTGGAATTGCGGCAGCACGTTCTCGCAGAGAATGAGGCGCAGCGTCGCGCGCGGCAACGGCGGGAATGTGACGACGCGCGCGAAGCGGCCGATCAGTTCGGGCAGGAAGCCAAACTTCTGAAAGGTGCCGACCTCGTCGAGCGTGAGCGCGTCCTGCTCCGCATCGCTCGCGCCGCGAAAGCCGATCCCCGCGCGCCGTTCGCGTAGCAGTTCGTCGAGACCGGAGAACGCGCCGCAGGCGATGAAGGGAATATCGCGCGTGGCCACTTCGGCGCGCTGGCCGAAAGCGGAAAAGCCATAGTCCATCGGCACACTGACGACCGAGCTTTCGAGCATCGCCAGCAACTCGCGCTGCACGCCGTAGCCCGACACGTCCTTCGTCGTACCCTGCCCGGCGAAGCGCGCACTGCTGCCGGCGGAAGCGAGCTTATCGAACTCGTCAAGACAGATGATGCCGCACTCGGCGATGTACGTGTCGTCGTCCGCCGCCGCGATGAGGCGCGTCAGGATCGTGCGCACGTCGTCGCCGACGTAGCCCGCTTCGGTGAAACTCGTGATGTCCACGACGACCGTGGGGAGTTTGAAGAAACTGCGAAACAGCAACTCGACGAGAAATGTTTTGCCGCAACCGGTCGGGCCGATGAGTAGCATGTTCTGCTTCGGCGGCAACGCCCGCGCGCTCACACCCTCGATGTGAATCCGCTTCAAGCGGCGCACGTGCCGATACGCCATTAACGCGAGCGCGCGGCGTTGCTCATCCTGTCCCTTGTAACCGAGTCGCTCCAACTCCGCCGCGATCTCCATCGGCGGCGGCAACGGCAAGCCGGCAACGAACGTGCGCCGTGCCTCGTTGAAGTGATCGAGCATCTCCGTCACGTCGGACGATTCTTCTTCGGGCTGTTCCGGCAAGAATTCCATCGTAACCAATACGCGCTCTACTGTCTAAAGTAAGAACCCGCCAACTATAATAACCGTACTACGGGGAAACGCTGAGCGAGGAGTCTCCCAAATGTTCTGTCCGCAATGTGGCACTAACCAACACGATGATCTGCGCTTCTGCAAAGTTTGCGGCGCGAACTTGCATGCGGTGCGGCAAGCGGTCGCGACGCGCGAGCCGGGCGGCAAGATCGATTGGAACAAGACGTGGGTCGCCGAGATGTTTCTCTCCGCTCTTGAACGCAAAAGGCGCGAACAGGAGCTTGAAGTGCAGCGCGGCATCACGCCGGAGATAAAACGCTACAACGAGATCAAGGCCGGCGTCATCGTTAGCTCAATCGGCATCGCGCTGATGATCTTTCTCTCTGTCTTTATGGAAGGCATCGTCGTGGGCGGCAAAGTGCCGCACGATACGGCGGAGATTCTCAGCCGCATCTGGGTCGCCGGTGTGATCCCTTTTATGATCGGCCTTGCCCTACTGCTTAACGGGCTCGTCGTGAGCAAAAAACTTGTCGCCGCCCGCGAGCGCGAACTGCGCGCCGGGAACAGAACCACGGACACGCTTGAGCCACACGCCACGCCGCCGCAACTGCAAGCCGCCGACACAAGCGAATTCCTGCCCACCAGCTTTAGCGTCACCGAAGACACGACCAAACACGTACACAGTCCTAGTCAGAAGCAGTAAGCAACGACCGACAGCCTCACTCGCCGAGCACGCGCAGATGACGGCGTTTGCCAACCTGAATCACGAGTGCCTGATCAACCTTTAACTCAATCTCTGCATCCGACCGCGACACGCGCTCGCCGTCAACTTTAACGCCCCCCTGTTCGATGAGCCTCCGTGCCTCTGCCATCGAAGGCGCAATATCCGTCTCAACCATCATGCGCGATAGTTTCCATATCTTGGCCGCAAGTGGTCGCTCCACGATTACATCGGGAAGTTCTCTGAGCTTGAAAACGCGGTCGAATTCTTCTTCAGCAGCAACAGCAGCAGCAGCAGAGTGAAAATCCGTAATGATTGATTTAGCAAGATCAACCTTAGCTGCGCGTGGATTAAGTGCGCGCACTCCGACATCTAATTTGAGTTTGCCAATTTCTTTAAGACTTTTATCTGTCAAAAGTTCGTAGTAACGCCACATCAGTTCGTCCGAGATGGACATGACCTTGCCGAACATTTCGTTGGGCGGCTCGTTGATGCCGATGTAGTTATCCAAACTTTTCGACATCTTGTGGACGCCGTCCGTGCCTTCGAGCAAGGGCATGATGATGCAGACCTGTGGCTCTTGCGCGTACTCGCGTTGCAGGTTGCGCCCCATTAGCAGGTTGAACTTTTGATCCGAGCCGCCAAGCTCGACATCGGCGTTAAGCGCGACCGAGTCGTAAGCCTGCACGAGCGGGTAGAGCAGTTCGTGGAGCGCGATGGGCTTTTCTTCCGCGAGCCGCTTCTGAAAATCGTCGCGCTCCAAAATTTGTTTGACCGTGACGCGCGCGGCCAAATGGATGAAGCCCTCCGCGCCTAGCTTGTCCATCCATTCCGAGTTGAAACGGATTTCGGTCTTGGCGCGATCGAGCAGCTTGAAAATCTGCGTCTTGTAGGTCTCGGCGTTGGCGTTGATCTCGGCGCGCGTGAGTTGCGGGCGCGTGGCGGACTTGCCCGATGGATCGCCGATGAGACCCGTGAAGTCGCCGACAAGGAAGATGACCGTGTGGCCGAGGTCTTGGAACGCGCGCAGCTTGCGCAGCACGACCGTGTGGCCGAGGTGTATGTCGGGCGCGGTCGGATCAGCGCCGAGTTTTACGCGCAAGGGTGTGCCCGTCCGCGCACTCTGCTCTAGTTTCGCGCGCAGATCATCTTCGCGGATGATCTCCGTCACACCTTTGCGCAGGAAAGCGAGTTGTTCGTCAATCGTCATTGCTTCATCGTAAATCGTAAATCGTGAATCGTAAATAGAAGGAAAGGTCTTTGCTCTATTTACGGCTTACGATTTACGATTGAGCAATGACGACTCCGGATATGACAGATGAATTGAGCCAGCGCGCCGCGAACCCGCTCGCGGATGTGTCGTTGTCTTTCGTCGGCGTGGGCGTGATGGCCGAGGCGATGATCGCGGGGCTGCTCAAGCAGCAGTTGGTGACGCCCGCGCAGGTGACGGGCAGCCATCCGCGGCCGGCGCGACGAGAAGAGTTGGCGGCGCGTTATGGCATCAGTGTGGTTGAGAGCAACGGCGCGGCGGCGCAAGGCGCAATCGTCGTGCTGGCGATCAAGCCGCAGAAGTTGCACGGCGTATTACAGGAGTTGAAAGAGGCGGTGCGAGCGGAACAACTCGTCGTCTCGATCATCGCGGGCGCGCGGTTGGAGACCATCGCGGGCGAGTTATTGCATCCGGCGGTCGTGCGTGCGATGCCGAACACGCCCGCGCAGATCGGCGCAGGGATGACCGTCTGGACGACGACCGCGCAGGTGAGCGACACGCAGGGCCAGCAGGTGCGCGCGATGCTCGGCGCGTTGGGGCGCGAGATGCGCGTTGCGGAGGAGCGGCAGATCGACATGGCGACCGCCTTGAGCGCGACCGGGCCGACTTACATCTTCCTCGTCATGGAGGCA
>JBBRYU010000082.1:0-15247 GCA_038237345.1 Pyrinomonadales bacterium | reverse complement strand
GCGCTAGACGCTGTTATGGTCCAAGCCTTCGAGATGTTCCGCCAGATTCGTGCAGGTGTAATTGATCTGGCTTGATAACAAGTATTGACAGTAGATTTGGCGTGTCGTTTTCACCAAACAAGTCTAACGTCATTCATCCAATTGAGAAAGTCCTATTCATATAATTTCTTGGGTCAGTTTTCGCCTCAACCCGATGGACAGCCGAGAAGCAATTGACTCTGTGAGATTTAAAAACCGCTTGACAGCTCTAAGTTATGTGGATACCATGTCGGCTCTTTAGCGTGTTTCAGGCTTGCCTCCTCGTTCACCAAATGTGCAGTTGTCGAGGCACACCTTCCCATCTAGGCCACATCCGCTTATGAACTTAGGCTAGATACCTGCGCGTTGGAAAGACCAAGGAGAAAGTCTTCCTCAGACCTTGAAAGTCTAGAAGCTTTCGCTTGGCCATCTGCCACTAGCGCTACTTAATTAAGTAGCTACCCTTCAAGCCATGCCCCAAGAACCTCAAGGAGATCGTTATGACCCGCAAGATCACCCGCATCGCATTAAGCTGTCTCAGCTTAACATTGACAGCCTTGTATGGCTCCATAGTGCAGTGGGCTGCCGCCCCCAATGTGACGACGCCCGGCGTCGTCTGGTCTTGGGGTAATAATAATGGGGGCCAACTTGGCAACGGGACAACTGCTATCGGCGTCTTCACACCAGGCGGTGTGCGGGATAATAGTGACTCAACTGGCTTCCTCACCGGGGCCGTTAGTATCGTTAGTGGCGGTGCGCACACTTTAGCGCTTCAGTCTGACAGCACAGTCTCGGCTTGGGGCATTGCCGCCGGCGGCCAATTGGGCAACGGCCCTCCCCCCCCAGTGGACTGTATGCGTTCCCCGTGAAAGTCCAAGATCCTAATGGTGGTAATTTCAGCAACGTACGGGCCTTATCTGCTGGTTTGCAACACAGCTTGGCGGTCAAAATCGACGGTACGGTTTGGGCTTGGGGGTTTAATAATAACAGGCAGATCGGCAACGGCAATGCCGACGATATTGACAGAAGTCTCCTGCCCCTGCGGGTTAAGGTTGACCAGGCATACGTCCAGTCCGAAGGGACGCTGCTAACTGGGGCGACCACCGTCGCCGCAGGGGATAATCACAGCTTGGCGCTAAAAAACGGGCGGGTCTGGTCTTGGGGACGCAATTCTTGGGGCATGCTGGGCAATCGGGCCATCACTGATGCCTCACTTTCTGGGCCGCACGGGTTCGCAGTGCTTGTCGATGTGCTCACCAATGTCCAAGACATCGCCGCAGGTTTTCAATATAGTCTGGCACTAAAAACGGACAAGACCGTTTGGGCTTGGGGGCGAGATGATAGTGGACAACTAGGCAATAGCGTGGCAGGCAGCAGCGACCCTAACAATTTCACCTACCTCACCCCGGCGCAAGTACTCAATTTAACCAACGTTAAGGCCATAGCGGCCGGCGGCGCGCATGGCGTTGCGCTGAGGGAGGACGGTACTGTCTGGGTTTGGGGCAAAAACGATTTGGGCCAGTTGGGACTCGGCGACCATAACAACCGCCTAACGCCCACTCAGGTTCCGGGTCTGACCAACATCATCGGCATCGCGGCCGGCGTCGGCCACACATTGGCGCTCAAGGCTAATGGAACGGTGTTCGCCTGGGGTAGTAACGCTTTATTTCAACTCGGCGCGAGCGTCATTACCGAGAGCACTACTCCGTTACAGGTAGACAAGCTAGCCGGCATCACCTTCATTGCGTGCGGTTACAATAACAGTCTAGCCATCAAGCCCGACAACATCACTGGTCGGGTCACGAATGCTGCGACCAGCCAAGCACTCTCGAATATCTCGCTTAACTTGACCGGCGCGCAAACAGGCACGTCAACAACCGATTTCCAAGGCTTCTATGCCTTCGGTAACGCCACCGGCTTAGCAACGACACCGACCACGCCAAGCGGCCCCTATACGGTTACGCCAACGACGGGGGGCTATACCTATACTCCGTCTAATGTAAACATACCCGGTTTGAGTGGGAACCTGCGGGCCGATTTCACTGGTGTTACTGGCCCACAAATCTGTATTAGAGGTTCAATAAAAGACCAGCAACAAGCTCAGACCCCTCTCGGACTGAGCGGTGTCACTGTTACTTTGACATCAGCGCAGTCACAAGAAGCAACTCAGACGGACATGAACGGCATTTACGATTTCGGTTGTAAGCCGTCAGGTCCGACCTACACCGTCACGCCATCGCTTATAAATTATGTCTTCGACCCTCTGAGTCGGACATTCAGCAGTTTAAACTCAAATGAAACTATTGACTTCATTGGCTCATTGCTAAGTTTCAACGACGGGCAGACTAACCAGAACGTCGTCTGGAGTTGGGGCTCCAGCGGGTTTGGCAAGCTGGGTTATTCCACCGTCCCGAACAGTGATAGCCCAATGCCATCTCAGGTTAGTAGCCTAGTCGGCTTCACGGCCGTGGCCGGCGGCGACTCGCACAGTATCGGGCTCTCGCGCAACCGCACGGTCTTCTCTTGGGGCAACAACCAACGCGGCCAACTAGGCACCAACGACTCTTTATCATCGAGCATCGCGCCTGTGCCGGTGACCGGGCTCAATGACATCAAGGCTATCGCCGCAGGATTCGGGCACAACTTGGCACTGAGGGATGGTGGTACGCTCATGGCTTGGGGCTTCAACAATCAGGGTGCCGTGGGCGATGGGACTGATACGGACCGGCGCGCGCCTGTGCCTGTACCCAACCTGACCGACGTCATAGCTATTGCCGCAGGGAAGCACAGTCTAGCGCTGAAGAACGGCGGCACGGTCTGGTCATGGGGCAGTAACGACTATGGCGCGCTTGGCAGCGCGCTGGTGGGCGAGCGGGCCGTGGAGTCGGTGAGCACCGTTCCCGTACAGGTGACGGGCTTGACCAACGTGACAGGTATCGCCGCCGGGTTAAACCACAGTCTCGCTATCAAGATGGGCGGCACCGTGGTCGCGTGGGGGCGTAATAGGGAGGGGCAATTAGGCAACAACACGATCGATCCACCTGCAGCCGCGCCGTACTATATCTCCCACATTACGCCGACGCCGGTGCAAGGATTGACGGGTGTCACGGCCGTCGCCGCCGGCGAGCGGCACAGCTTGGCGCTGAGCGGCGGCATGGTCTGGGCCTGGGGTGGCAACAACGCTGGCCAACTAGGCGACAACTCCACCACGCCCCGTCTGACGCCGGTGCAGGTGCCGGAACTATCTAACGTTATGGCCATCGCGGCGGCCGGGGAGCACAGCATGGCCCTGAAGTCTGACGGCACTATCTGGGCTTGGGGTAGCAATGGCGCAGGTGAGTTAGGGCTTGGCGATCACACCGAGCGGCACGTGCCCGTGCAGGTCATTGCCATTACCGGCGCGGTCACGATCGCCGCGGGTCAGAATCACAGCTTGGCGACGGTTGCGACCGATCAGATTAGTGGCTTCGTCAGAGCCGCCGGCGGTACCGGCCTCGGTAACATCACGGTGACGTTGGCAGGGCCGTCAACGATAGTTACGCATACGCTCGCGGACGGCTCCTATAAGTTCACGCTTTTAGCGCTGCATGGCGACTACACGGTTACGCCGTCCAGCACGAGCTATACCTTTAATCCTACGTCCCGGACGTTCATGGACTTGCGCGGCAGTCAGACAGCAGACTTTATCGCCACGCCGGGCCAGAGCCAAGAGCCACTGGACATAACCTCTAATACAGGGCCACTGGACCTGATTTCCAATGCCAGTTTGACTTCGGGGCTGCTCACGCAGAGCAAGCCTGTGCTTGATAAGCGTCTCGGCGTGAATGTGGATTCGGCAACCAAGGCTATACGGATCACGCCCTTGCCCAACACCGCCAACGAGCACTATGCGGGGCTGGTCACGACCAAGGCAATCGTCTTCACTGACAAGAGCATCAGCGTCCGAGTGGATCAACCGGCCGACGGTAACAGTGAGACGATCTTCAGCGTGGGCACAGACAGAGACAACTGGCTCCGCTTTAAGGTCGTCAGCGCCAGCGCGGCAGCCGCCGCGGGAGAAATGCCTGACGGTGTTCACACTGAGGATACCGTTACCAAAGTAGTGCTCCTGCAACAGAAAAAGGGTAACGCTCCGCCGACGACGCTCACCCCGCCGCTCCCGTATCCCTCTAATAGCAACATGATGCTAACGAATATGGGCGGTCAAATCACCTTCTCAACCAGCGCCAACGGCGTGACCTGGACGCAGCAAGCAACCGTACCGGCGAACGGCTTGCCCGGCAATGGGAGCTCGACCCCTGTTGCCGTCGAAGTTAGTGCGGGTACCGGGCAAGCGGTAGCGCAACCGGGCACCGCCATCTTCTCAAACCTCAGCGTTGCGGCGGCGACGCCGACGGTGCAGTTCAGCGCGGCGACTTACACCGTGATGGAAAACGATGCGTCCAAATCCGCGACGATCACCGTCACACGCACGGGCGACACGACGGGCACCTCGACGGTAGCCTACACGACGGTGGACAGCGACACCTTCACGGTCAACTGCGCCGCCACGCAAGGCACAGCCTTCGGGCGCTGCGACTTCGCCACCAGCCTCGACACGCTCACCTTTGCCCCCGGCGAGAGCCAGAAGACCTTCACCATCCCCCTCATCGACGACGGTCACGTCGAAGGCAACGAAACCTTCCAGGTCGTCCTCTCTAACGCGACCGGCGCGACGCTCGCCGCGCCCGCGACGGCGACCGTGACCATCGTGGACAACGACACGACGGCGGGCGCGAACCCCGTCTTCTCGTCGCCCTTCTTCATCCGGCAACACTACCTCGACTTCCTCGCGCGCGAGCCGGAACCAACCGAGCCGTACACCGCCCTCTTGAACGGCTGCGCGAACGTCAACAACACCGACCCGAACTCTCCGGCGGCGGGGTGCGACCGCATCAACGTCTCCGGGCAGTTCTTCGGCTCGCCGGAGTTCAAGGACAAGGGCGTCTACGTGATCGTGGCCTACCGCGTAGCCTTCAATCGCCTGCCGCTCTACACCGAGTTCGTCCAGGACCTGCGCTCGATCAGCGGCGGGGCGACGGCGCAGGAGGTCTTCGCCAAGCGCGCCGCCTTCGCCGCGAACTTCGTCCAGCGCCCAGAGTTCACGGCGCTCTACCCGCCGACGCTGTCAGACACCGCCTTCGTCAACGCGCTGATGGATCGCTACAACCTGCCAGCGATCACGACACCCAACCCGGCGAACCCGGACGGGTCGGCGCAGGTCACGCTGACGCGGGCCGATCTTGTCAGCCGCCTGACGACCAGCACGCTCACGCGGGCGCAGGTCTTCCGTGCCATCGTGCAGTCGGATGAAGTGAGCCTGCAACGTGAGGCGATCAATGCGTTCGTGGCGTCGCAATACTACGGGTATCTGCGGCGGACGCCTGATACGCTCGGCTTCAATCACTGGATCAGCTATTTAGCAGCGCATCCGGGCGATTTCCGCACGATGGTCAACGGCTTCGTGAACTCCATCGAGTATCGCCTCCGCTTTGGGCCGGCCCAATGACGACAAGGCGTAGTAGCGGCAACAAAATGTAGCCCACGGCGTAGGCCTTGACGTCCGCGGGAATTAAACCGATCAAGCCCCGGTAGGCACGAAAGAAAATGAGGCGCACGCTTCTTTCGTCTCTGCCGGGGCTTTGAATCTTTTATTATTGCCTGTGCCCTGCGGCTCAGGTAGGGGATTACATTATTGCGTCACTTGCGGAAGTAGCAATTGTTGCTGTGCACGAGCCACAAATCCCTCTTACTTCTTCGATTCGTCCTTAGCTTGCTTGTCGTAGAAAATGATGACGATGCCGAGCCAGAGCGCGGCGAGCGCGGCGAGCAGAAAGAAGATCATGGCGAAGCCGGGGTAGCCGAAAATCTTGAACGTCGTCTCCACCCGCATCAGCATTGCCGCGCCGACGATCATCGCGGCGATGATCAAGCCCAACGTGATGCGATTGGCTACCTTCTGCAAACCTTCCAGCAGAATTTTCTCGTCAATCGCGTCTACCCGGATCAGCAGATCGTTGTTGCCCACTGCGTCCAAAATCTTGTTGACGCGCATGGGCAGCTTCTCGACGAACTCCTTCACCTCGATTAGGTTCGTCATGATGTTGCCGGGCGCGAGCGACTTTAATAGCCGTTGCTGCATCAACTCGGTCGCGTAGCGGCGGATGACGGCGTTGGGATCGAAATCGGGCGCGAGCGTGTAGACCACTTGATCAAGATTGAGCAGCGCCTTCGCGATCAAAGTGAACTCGGGCGGCAGGCGAAAGTCGCTCTCGGCCGCGATGCGCTGGATTTCCAGCACGACTTGGCCAGCGTCGATCTTCGTCAGATTCGCGCCTGTGTGGCGCACGACCAGGTCGGCGATAGCGCGGCGAAAATCCCCTTCGGCAAAGTCGGGCTTGCGCTCGCCCATACGGATCGTGGTCTCCGCCGCCTCGTGCCCGCGTCCCTCGCTAATGGCAAGCAACAGACGCAGCATCTGATCTTGGAACGCGCCCGTGAGTCGCCCGACCATCCCTACGTCGAGCAATGCGATGCGCCCGTCGTCAGTGAGAAAGACGTTGCCGGGATGCGGGTCGGCGTGGAAGAAACCGTCCACGAGCATCTGTTGTAAGTAAGCGCGGAAGAGTTGTTCGGCCAACTCCGCGCCGTTCAACTCGATGCGCGCGAGCGGGCTAAGCGCGGTGATCTTTTTGCCGCGCACGTAATCCATCGTCAGCACGCGCGAGGTTGTGTAGTCGGCAATGGGGCTGGGCACAACGAGCAACTCGAACGCGCTGAGCGCGTCGCCCAGCGTGATGAGATTCGATGCTTCTTCGCGATAGTCCAACTCGCGCAGCAGACTCTTACGCAACTCGCCGAGCATGATGGCGAACTCGTAGCGCCGGCCCATCTCCGTATGTTCGTCGAGAAACGTGGCTAACTGCGCGAGCGCGTCGAGGTCTTGCACGATGGTCTCGCGTATGTCGGGGCGTTGCACTTTAACGACCACGTGCCGGCCGTCGCGCAACTCGGCGCGATGCACTTGCCCGAGCGAGGCGGACGCGACCGGCGTTGACTCGAAATGCGCGAACGCTTTCGACAGGCGCACGCCCAACTCGCTTGCGACGATCTGCTCGACCTCGGCGAAGGAGAACGGCCCCACTTTGTCTTGCAGGCGCGTGAGTGCTTCGAGGTAAGGCGGCGGCAAAAGATCGGCGCGGGTCGAAAGCAGTTGCCCCAGCTTGATGTAGGTTGACCCCAGCCGTTCCAGATCGGCCGCCAACTCATCCGCTTTCGCCGCGCCATCCGGGTGCAACTGCTCTTCAGTCTCTAGCGCCGCGTCCAGCCCCGTCTGCCGCACGAGATCGGAGCGCCCGTATTTCATAAAGAGATAGGCGATGTCTTTGTAACGCTTCAGGTGTTCGGGCTTGAGCGAAATAGTCATGATGGAATCAACAACTCAGCATTTTCCAAGGAGAAAGTGATTGTATGAATTTAGATTTCTTGTTTGCGCAGTTCCTTCGTGAGAAGCGGTACGTGATAGGTTGCACCTTAAAGACCTTAACAAACTTTCAGGAAAGCTACAAAGCACTTTTTCGAGTGCTTGGAGACTTACCTGAAGTCGAGAAACTGTCTAAGCAGACGATGAAAGAGTTCGTCACATAAGCGCGCGAGAAAGGAATAAAGCCACAGACCGTAAACTGCTACTTTGCTGTTAAGGGGAGTGGCCAAGCGTGCGACGTTTTTAGCCCTCAAGGGCGGACGGCGTCAAGCAAGCGAGCTGTGGCGGCTTTGCAGGCCGGTCACAAACGCCCCAACAAACAAGCCCCGTGCGTCAGGCAACGGGCAACGAAGGCCGCGTAAATTAGCGCCCCTTACACGTGTCGGCATGCGGCACGAACGTTGCTCTGTGAGGCATCGTGAACGGTGCCAGGTCAGACTTTCTGCGCATGGGTCATGGACGCAAATTTTGCGTTACGCTGAAGGTCGCTTGCGCAACAGGAAGGGCGCGGTCATTTGAGGAGGTGGCCGTGCCCTTCCCCGTTCGCGTGCCGGAGTACTCACGCAAAGAGGCAAAGACGCAAAGGCGGCGGATGCTCTCTGTGCGTCCATGCCCTGCGCCCCTGCGTCTTTGCGTACTGCCTTTGCTTGCCTGTCTCGCGCTCTCTGCCTGCACCGTGTCGCCCGCCGAAGAAACCGTTACGGTTGACGCAAGCCGCATGGTTGCGCCGCCCGCGAAAGCGCCGACGGTGGCCGTCGCGCCCCAACTTCCCACGCGCGACGAAGACATTGAGGCCGCTGGCGACCACATCGCCGCAGCGATTACCAGTCTGAGCAAACGGCGCAACGCTACCTCCGCGCGCTCGACGGCCGCCGCGCAACGCGCGCTTGAACAGGCTGAGGCTGCGCTCACGCGCGCTCTGCACGACAAGCCGCACGACGAACCTGTCCGCGAAGCTCTACGCGCCGCCCTGCGCGAACTCAACGCCGCCGAGCGCACCATCCAGCGTAACGCCTATGCCGACGCCACCCGCGACCTCAACGCCCTTAATAAAAGACTGGACACGCTCCACGGCGCAGAGGACAGTAAGCTATAGCAGAAGGCAGCAGGCAGAAAGCAGTAGGCAGGACTATTGAGGCTTGAATTTGTTTGGCTCGGCCATCATGGCGCTGAGCATTCTGCCGATCTCTTCATAGCCTTTAATAAATTGATCGCGCCGCTCTTGCGAAAGATAACCGCAGTCGAGCGCGAAATCGAGCCAGACTTGTGTCTCTGTTGCTTCAGCATCCGAGTCAGCCAGCTTACTAACGAACATGTTCGGGTACTGACGTTTTCTAAATCCCTCTGCGATATTTGCCGCGCCGCTGCGCGATGAACGACGAATTTGATCGGTTAGCGAGTAACGTTCAGCCTGTGGGAATGTTTTCGTCACCTGGAAAATCTCCATCGCCAGCCTGTAGGCCAACTGATAAACCCTCAAATCTCTGTATCCACGCAACATCAGCAAATCATCCGCATACCGCTTCACAGTCTAAAGGTCTCAACTATACACCGCCTTCCGCCTTCTGCCTTCTGCTACTCCCCGTCCATCTGCACGCCGAACCGCTCGGCCATGCGATAAAGCGTGCGCCGGTCGATCTTCAAGACTTCGGCGGCGCGTGTGCGGTTGCCGCGCACACGTTCGAGAACGTGGAGCAAATAGCGACGTTCAAGCTCGTCGAGCGAAGGCAGATCGGCATAGAGCGTAGCGAGCGGCGATGGCTGTGCGGCGACGCGCGCGTGCGCCGCGAACGCTTGCAATTTCGCGGGCAGGTCTTCGGGCGCAACCTCCGCACCGCGCGCATGCAACGCCGCGTACTCGACCGCCGACTCTAGCTCACGCACGTTGCCGGGCCAGTCGTAAGCGCTCAGCACCGCGAGCGTGCCTTGTGCGAACCGCAGGTGACGGGCCGCGCCTTCAGCGGCCGCACGCAGGAAACGCTCGGCCAAGAGCGTGATGTCGCCGCGCCGATCACGGAGCGGCGGCACGTGCAGCATAACGACGCCCAAACGGTAGAACAGGTCTTCGCGGAACTTGCCGGTCTTGACCTCTGTTTCCAGATCGCGATTCGTCGCGGCAACAACACGCGCGTCCACGCGCGTCGTGCGCGATGCGCCGACACGCCTGATCTCACCTTCCTGCAACGCACGCAAAAGTTTGACCTGCATGGCCGGGCTGGTTTCGCCGATCTCGTCGAGAAACAGCGTGCCGCCCTCAGCCTCTTCCCACAGACCTTTGCGATCTGCGTGCGCGCCGGTGAACGAACCGCGCACATGCCCGAACAGTTCGGCTTCGAGCAACGTCTCGGTAAGCGCGCCGCAATTCACCGGCACAAACGCGCACGTAGCGCGCGGGCTATGCTTGTGGATGGCCCGCGCGACCAACTCTTTGCCTGTGCCCGACTCGCCGACAACCAGCACCGTCGAGCGCACAGGCGCGACACGCGCGATCTCTTTGTAGAGTTCGATCATCGCGGGCGCGCGGCCTGTCAGCCCCGCCTCTTCGTAGCGCGCCGAGATCGCGGCGGGTGCTTCGCCATCGTCGTCGCCGCTACTACCATTTGCCCCCGGTCGCTCCATCGCTCGCCGTGCCGCCGCAATCACTTCTTCGACCTTGAACGGCTTCGAGATCAAATCCCACGCGCCCTCGCGCGCTGCTTCGACCGCCGCGCTCAGCGTGCCGAAGCCCGTCACGAGGATGACCGGACAGTGGTCGCGCAAAGTGCGCAACAAGTCCAAGCCCGACTGCGCGGCTTCGAGATTGACATCGCTCACGATGAGATCGAATGGTGCGCCCGCCGTCGCCAACTCAAGCGCACGCGCGGGCGTCTGCGCCGTCTCGGTCGCCCAATCCTGCGCGGCGAAAATCTCGCGCAGCAACTCGCACGAGGCACGGTCGTCGTCAACAACAAGAATGCGTTTCATTGAAGTTTATAAGGCCCGGCAGCTATCCCCACCGCCGCCCGTTCCGGTTCCCTCACATCCCCCGCCTGTGCTGCCGGCAAGCGCAGGCGGAAACATGAGCCGCGCCCGCGCTCGCTCTCAACTTCGATCTCGCCGCCATGCTCGCGCACGACTTGCCGCACGACTACCAGCCCTAACCCCGTGCCGCGCCCGCGCGCCTTCGTCGTATAGAGCGGATCGAAGATGTGCGTGCGTACCTCTTCGCTCATGCCGCTACCCGTGTCGGCAAACTCGATAACGACCTGCGCGCCAGCACATACAGTGCGGACGTGCAGACCGCCGCCGTCGGCGGGCATCGCGTCGAGCGCATTGTTGATGAGATTGATAAAAACTTGCTGCAAGCGATCCGCATCGCCTGCGACCGGGGGCAACGTTTCGGCCAGCGTCGTGCGCAGGTGGACGCGGCGCGCGTCGAGCGCGGGCGCGACCGCATCGAAGATGCGCCCCAAAAGCGCGTTTAGATCGAGCGCCGTGAACGCGACGGCTTCAGGGCGCGTGCGGTCGAGCATCTGGCGCACGATGCGCTCAATGCGCTCGATCTGCGCGCTGATGGTGTTGAGGCGCGGGGCGGCGCGCTCGTCCGCGCCGAGTTGTGCGCTCAGCAACTGTACGTGGCCGCTGATCAGATTGAGCGGCGTGCCGACCTCGTGCGCGAACTGCGCGGCGGTCTGCCCGGCGGCGGCGAGTCGTTCCAATTCGGTCAGCCGCCGCGTCGTGCGCCACAACTCGCGATTGGTCTCTTCCAGTTGCTCGTTCTGTTGTTGCAGTTCGCCGGTCGCCTCTTGCACACGCTCTTGTAGCACGCGGCGTTGGGCCTCGCGCTCGTCGGTCATCGCACGTAGGCGCTCGAGCATGCGATTGAAGTCGCGCGAGAGCAGACCCAACTCGTCGGGCGCGCGGGCCGGCGCATGCGCTGACAAATCGCCGCCCTCCGCGCGGGCCATCGCGTCGAGCAGGCGTTCGACCGGACGATAGACGAGTTGGCGAAACAGCAGATAGGTGCCGAGCGTGATCAGCACGACGGCGACGAGCGCCATCAACGCGGCGGTGCGCTCGTAGCTGCGCGCGATGGTTGGCGCGTCTTCGAGTTGCTCGACCAGCTCGACCGCGCCGCTGTAACGCTCGCCCTCCTTGATAGGTACAAAGACGCGATAGAGCGACGCCTGCGCGCCGGCCGGGCGCGCGTTGACGTTGCGCGAAGACAAGCCGCTACGGAGCGCAGCCTTCGTGTCGTCGGGGATGTCTGCGGGGCCCGCGTCGCCCGCCACGGCCGCCACGCCGTAGACGCCGCCGACGCGCTCCCAGACGCGCACGGCGACCACGTCGGGGCGCGCACCGCGCACGAGCGTTGCCGCCTGCGTCAACGCCTGCGGCTCGCGTGGCGTGGGCATGGCGCTAATCTGCTCGGCGAAGTTGAGCGCTTGCAATTCAGCCCGCGCCTTCTGCTCGTCGCGCACGATCTCGGCGATGCGCGTCGTCGTGTAAGCGAGCGTGACCGCCAGCACGGCGATGGTGATCGCCGACGCCAGCAACGTCGTCTTCGTGTGCAGTTTCAGCGGCCGCATCGGAGATTAACGATGAACGGTGCATGATGAATGCGAAGCAGTTCCGCGTTCATCATGCAACCTTCCGCATCACAGGTGACGTTAAGGCCATCAGACTGAGCAACACATAATAGCCAACCGATAGTAAATAGCAACCACGTGCTACAAACAGAAAAAGGGCGGGGCCGCTGTCTTGCTGTGCCCTGCCCTGCTCCTGTTTGTGCGCCGCACGATGGGCCGGCGCTGCGGTCGTGCTATTGGCGACTAAGTGTTGCTGTTCATGTTGCCGCCGTCCATTTTCTTGTGCATGCCATGGCGGCGATGATGCCGTTTGTGTTTCCGGTGATGCTTCATCATGCCGCCGCCGGACATCGTGGTGTTGGTTGTGGTCGTGGTGGTGTTGGTGTTCTGCGCGAACGCAAGGCTGCCTAAGCTGAGCACGAACACGAGCGCCAGAACGGAGTTGATCGCCTTTTTCACTGTTACTTTCTCCTTTGCCCAATCGTTGCGGCTACAAGGGCCGCTTGAGTTGATAAAACTTGTCACGTTAATGAGCAGGTATGTTGCTTGCGCCCGCCGGACGCTAAGCCGTTCCTGCCTTATCACCTACGCACTCTACGCGAATGGCAAGGCTTGTGCCAGCGCGCGGTGAAAAGGCGGAGCGCGAAAATTACGCCTTTCCGTCGTGCCTCGCCAAAATCAATTGTGGCACTTATGCGCGCGCGGCAAAGTTGCCACAGAGAAAAGTGAAGGCGCAGTGAAGCAGTTCTGATTGAACTTGCCGGCTCCGCCCTGCACCTTTTGTTGACGACACTCACTTCTTGATCTTGATATTACCGCTCACGGTCTTGAGGACGAGCGGCGGGCCGCCCTGCCCGAGCCGACCGGCGAGGTGTTGCCCGACCAGCCGCTTCTCGACTTGCAGTCCAAGCTCATCGTCAATTTTGATCTCGCCGCTCGTGGTATCGGCGCGCACCTCGGCGTTCGTCTCGTCGCCCAGTTGTACTTCGATGTTGCCGCTGATCGCATTGAAGGACTGCGGCGCATCGCCCGGCGCATTCGCGGCGAGGACGATCTTCGTGTTGCCCGTGAGCGTCTTCGTGGTCAGCGCGCCGCCGACATCTTCGAGTTTAATGTCGCCGCGTTGGGCCGTGATTTCTATGTTGCCGCGAACGCCCGTGAGTTTCACGTCGCCGTTCATCGCGCTGAGGCCGATATGCTGCAAGCGGCGCGGCAGTTTCACCTCATAGACCACATCATCCACGTTGCCCTGATTGTCCGGCGCGGTGCGCAGTTCCAGATGATCGCCTGCTTGCTGAAGTTTGATCTCGACTTCCGCGCGCTCGTCGGGTGTGCCCCCGTGCTTGATCACTTTCACTTCCGCCTGCGGTTTGTCCCAGCCCTCGACGCGTATGTCGCCGTTCACGTTCGTCAGCTCGAACTGCCCCGCGCCGGGCGTGAGCGGAAACGTTTTAGTGATGACTGTCTTATCGTCTGACACGTCCGCGTCGTCCTCATCAAGCGTCTCAGCGGCGCCCGTGACAACCGGGACGCCCGGCGGCAGCGGCGGGTGCGGTATGGCAGGCACGGCGGGCACCACAACCCTCCGGACCAGAGGCCGCCCCTGATGCGTGAAGAAATAGCCGGCGGCGATGAATGTTGCGCCGACGGCGAAGACGAAGAACGCGAGCAGCATCCAACCGAGCGGCGCGCGGCGGCGGGTAGACGGCGCGGCCGGCGCGAGCGGCATGACCTGTTGCGGCGGCCGGTACGCGGCGGGCGCGGGCGGGCGCGGCCCGAAGTTCGGGTCAGTGCCCCGTTCGCCCGCGAACGGCATGGTAGCGGTCGGCGCGTTGGGTTGATTGCTGGAGAGAATCTGTGTGGCTACGTCGTCGTGCGAGAGCAGGCTTGTGCGCGCCCCGCACGAGCGGCAGAACTGCTGTCCCGCGAACAACTCCGCGCCGCAATTTTTGCATCGCTCATTCATAACTCACCGCCGTCTGCCGGTTAAATTGCTGTCGGTCGCCGCCGGCGCGCCGATTGTAGCCGCGCCTCAGTCGTTTGCACAACAGAGCCGAACGCCGCGCTTTTTCACTTCTCTTCCGGTTAACGTTCGCGGGCGCGCACAGGTTCAAAATACTGAAGGCTCTCGCTGCCGGGAGCGCGGGCATCCTTGCCCGCTAAGCGTGCTATAGGCACGCTCATAGCATTCTTAACATGCAAGCTTGAAATTGGCGTGGGTGTTTGTTCGCGCTGGCGCGCTCATGGCGGGCAGGGATGCCCGCGCTCCCAGCGGAAAACTGTTCGCTTATCTCATGCCGGGCAGACTCGCCGTCTGGCGCGTCAGATAGTCGCTTAAGGTGAGCATGATCATGATGGCGAGCCAGAAAAAACCGGCCGTGACGACAACCCACGTCAGACGCGGGCTGTAGCGCACGTGCATGAAGTAGAGGATGACGAGCGTCGCCTTCGTCACGGCGATGGCGAGCGCGACGATGGTGTTGATGGTATCGCTGCCGAAATTGACGAGCGCCGCAAAATAGGTGACGGCGGTCAAGACGATCAGCGCGCCGAAGATCACGAAGTAGATTGTTCTTGAGACAATATGTTCCGACATACTTTCGCGCCTTCCCTCAATGATGCAAGTGTGCGCCTAACAGGTACAGCAGCGGGAACAGGAAAATCCAGACGATGTCCACGAAGTGCCAGTAGAGGCCGCCCAACTCGACCGGCGCGTGATATTCGGGCGTATACCGCCCGCGCCACGCGTAGTAGATGAGAAACGCGAGCATGACCAGCCCGACGATCATGTGAAACGCATGCAATCCCGTCATGACGAAGTAAATCCAGTAGAACATGCGGATCGCGGGCACGTTTGCGCCCGCCGGCATCGCCTCGGGCGTCTCCGCCGTGTTCCACGTGAAGTTTGCCCACGGCACGTGGCCCACCTCAAACTTCTCGGCGTACTCGAAGCTTTTGACGACGAGGAGCGTCGCGCCCAAGACCATCGTGACGACGAGGAGAATGATCTGCATACGGCGTTTGCCGGTCTGCGCGTAATAGACGGCCAGCGCCATCGTCAGACTGCTGCAAATGAGCACGACCGTGTTGACCGCGCCCAGTTTGACGTTTAGTCCGCTACTGGCGGCGGCGAACGAAG
>JBBRYU010000081.1:0-15273 GCA_038237345.1 Pyrinomonadales bacterium | reverse complement strand
GGCGGCGACGAAGCGACGCTCTTCGCCGCCGAGATGCTGCGCATGTACGCGCGCTACGCCGAGCGGCAACGCTGGCGCATGGAAGTGCTCGACGTGTCCGAGTCCGGCGTCGGCGGCATCAAGGAAGCCGTCGCGCTGATCGAAGGCGACAGGGTCTATTCCAAGTTGAAGCACGAGTCGGGCGTGCATCGCGTCCAGCGCGTGCCGCAAACGGAAGCGAGCGGGCGCATACACACCTCTGCCATCACCATCGCCGTGCTGCCCGAAGCCGAAGAGGTAGACGTAAAAATCAACCCTAACGATCTACGCATTGACACCTTCTGCTCATCCGGCCCCGGCGGGCAATCCGTTAACACCACTTATTCGGCCGTGCGCATCACACACCTGCCGAGCGGCACAGTCGTCTCGATGCAGGATGAGAAGTCGCAGATCAAAAATCGCGAGAAGGCGATGCGCGTGCTGCGTGCACGGCTGCAAGAGATGGAGGAGCAGAAGCAACACGATGCGCTCGCCTCCGAACGCCGCTCACAGGTTGGCAGCGGCGACCGCTCCGAGAAGATTCGCACCTATAACTTCAAAGAGAACCGCGTCTCAGACCATCGCATCGGCCTAACCATCCATCAACTCAACCTCGTCATGGAAGGCGACCTCGACGCGTTCATCAACGCGCTCGTCTCACACTTCCAGTCCGAGAAAATGAAAGCCGAAACGGTCGCAGCCTGACCGAATGCGGATTGCGGATTGCGGAAGTCCGAATGTTAGGATTTCCAGTCCGCAATCCGCAATCTGCATTCCACAATTTTATGACGACGCGCATCCTGCTCATCCGGCACGGGCAGTCGCAAGGCAACGCCGAGCCGCGGTTCGGCGGGCATACGGCGACGCCTTTGTCGGAGTTTGGGCGCAGGCAGGCGGAGGCGACGGCGCGTGCGCTCGCAGGCGAAGGCGTGACGGCTATTTACACGAGCGATCTGCTGCGCGCAGTTGAGACGGCCGCGCCGTTAGCGCGCGAGACGAATTTGCCGGTCACGCAGACGAATGCATTTCGCGAACGCAGCGTCGGCCACATGGAAGGTTTGACGTTCACCGAGGCGGCGGAGAAGTACCCGGACGAGTACGCCGCGCTGCTGCGCCGCGACTTTGAACATGTGCTGCGCGGCGGCGAGAGCTATCGCCAACTGCTCGACCGCGCCGCCCATGCGCTCGATCAAGCGATTGCCGACAATCGCGGCGGCACAATCGCCGTCTTCACGCACACCGGCACAGCCTGCATCCTCGTCCTGCATCTGCTCGGCGCGCTCGACGCGCAAGATCTGCGCCCCGTCTGGCTCGCCACCTCGAACTGCGGTATCAATCGTTTTGAGCTGCGCGCGGACGGCTTCTTACGCATCCTCGCGCTCAACGATACGCGCCACCTGCAAGGACTGTGAGCCGACGCGAGCGGGTTGCGCCCGTGCGCTGCTCTGTCGCGCAGGCGGGCGGCCGAATTTCTCTTCCCTTACGGCGCGATGCGCGCTAAAGTTGGCACATGATGACCCTAAGTATTCGCACCTATACGTCGCTCTCCGTCGCGGCCGTCGCGCTATTTGCATTGACTTTGTTCGTGCTATCGAATGGGCCGCTGGCCGCGCGGGCGCAGAACAAGCCGCCGGCAAAACCGCCGACGCAGGAGCGCGGACTCGCGCAGGACGCACGCGCGCAACAGGCGCAGGATACGACGCGGGCGCTGGGGCTGGTGCAGACGCTGCCGGGCAAGGCGAAGCGGTTCGCGCTCATCATCGGCGTTGACCAATACAACGATCCGCAGGTGGCAGGTCTCGCCGCTGCGTCCAACGACGCGCGCCTGCTCGCCGACGCGCTGGTGCGCTACGCCGGCTTCCCCGCCGATCAAGTCGTGCTGCTTACGTCCAATCGTTCGACGGATTGGCAACCGACGCGCGGCAACATTCTGCGCAAGTTGTCGAACCTCGCGGCCGCCGTACCGAAGGACGGGCTGCTGCTCTTCTCTTTTGCGGGGCACGGCATCGAGCGCAACGAACAAGCGTTCCTACTGCCGACGGATGCACAGGTGAGCGACGACGTAAATCTGTTGGAGCAGACCGCGATCAACGTCGTCCAGATCAGAGAGTGGGTACGCAAGACGGGCGTCGGCCAAGTGCTGTTGCTTTTGGACGCTTGCCGCAACGATCCTTCAGCGGGCCGTGCCGCCGCCGACAACCCCCTCTCAAAGACCTACATGCGCGGCTTCAACTTCGACGTGCGCAACCGCGAGGTGCAGGCCTTCGCCACCATCTACGCGACCGAGGTCGGCCGCCGCGCCTATGAACTGCGCGATCCGCGCAACGGCTACTTCACGCTGGCACTGGTCGAGGGTCTCAAGGGCGGCGCAGTGAACGAGCGCGGCGAGGTAACGCTCGCTGCCCTCATCAAGTACCTGCAAGACAATGTACCGCGGCGCGTTACGCTCGATCTCGGCCAAGGCAGGGTGCAAAAACCGTTCGCGGTCGTTGAGGGCTACCGCGCTGACGAGTTGGTGCTGTCCGTCAAAGACCCGAAAGCGGCGGCGGCGGCCGATGCGAACGTACAGAGGATGAAAGCGGAAGCGCCCGCACAGCCCGCGACAGCGCCCGCCAACGCGCCGCCTATCGGCCGGACGGAAGAGTTGCCGCTTGAAGGCGGGCTGGCCGGTACGGCCTGGACGGGCACTAGCCCTGAACTGCTTGATGGCGAGTACACCATCGAATTCCTCAAAGACGGCCAGCTTAATTACATCTTCAACCGGATCTTGAACGGGCAAAAGGAGCGGACGACGGTCAAGGGCAAGTGGCGGCAGGTCGAAAGCTTCGTGCAGATCACCATCGGCAATTCATACTCGGTCTGGCAGGGCAAGCTCGACGGCGGCATCATCAAAGGCAGCACCAGCAATGTCGAAGGCGTCAAAGGGGAGTTCCTACTCCTGAAGAAGTCGCCTTGAGGCGCACGCAGACGGTAAAGCGCCGCGCTGTTCTGATCGAACAGCGCGGCGCTTTTTTGTCTCTATTTTAAGCCTGCTCGCTGGCCGCCACCACCTCTGCGGCCTCGCGGTCAAGCGGCGAGAGCGCTTGCAGGTCTTCGTCATCGACAAGCTGACGCTGCCGATGCACCATGCCATCGGACTCAAAGATGTAAGCCGACGGATGCTCGCGCATGATGATGTCTTGCAGGCGCATCAACCCGTAGAGCAACGCTTCGGGGCGCGGTGGGCAGCCCGGAATGTACACGTCCACGGGGATCGTGCGATCCACGCCCTGCATCGTCGAATAAGAATCGAACGGCCCGCCCGTCGAAGCGCACGCGCCCATCGCGATCACCCATTTCGGCTCCGGCATCTGATCAAAGATGCGGCGGATCACCGGCCCCATCTTCAATGTGACCGTGCCCGCGACGATGATCAGATCGCTCTGCCGTGGACTGGGGCGAAATACGCCCGCGCCGAAGCGATCAATATCAAATCGTCCCGCCCCGGTCGCGATCATCTCGATGGCGCAGCACGCAAGCCCAAACGTCATCGGCCACAACGCGGATTTGCGCCCCCAGTTGACCGCGTCTCGCACCGGCTTCATGTCCATCAATGGTGCGGCGACCTTCCGCCGCAATGCATTGAAGAGCGCGTCAACAGTCGTCAGGACGATACCTTCAGGATGTTCGGCCATAAGAGACAGTTCAAAGTTTAAGGTTCAAAATTTAAGGTTCAAGGAATGGTTCTGACTTTCAACTTTGAACCTTAAACCTTGAACACTGGGCTATGCCCATTCCAGCGCGCCTTTGCGCCAGGCGTAGTAGTAGCCGAGGACGAGGATACCGAGGAAGACGAACATTTCGAGCAGCGCGAACTTGGTGAACGAAAAGTCGTCGCCCATGAAGATGATGGCCCACGGCAACAGAAAGATCGTCTCCACGTCGAAGACGAGAAAGAGCATGGCGACGATGTAATAGCGCACGGTGAAGCGGTCGTGCGCTTCGGTCGTCGGGTCGATGCCGCACTCATAGGGGCGCATCTTATCCTTGCCGTAGATGTTCGGGCGCAGCAGGCGACCGAGTACGATGGGCAACACCGGAAAGATGACCGCGAAGACGAAGAAGATCATCACGGGCCAGTAGGCCGTCAGCGGGCCGCCCGGGCCGATGGCGTTCGCCGCGGCGACTGGCGCGACATCGGGCGGCAATGCTTGCAGCAGCAGCGACAGGCTCAACATGTTGGCAGTTAGCGCGGGACGGCCGCAACGGTCGGGATCAACGTACAGGCGCAATATAAGCGCGGGCTTTCATCTGTGTCAATGTGCTTGCCGGTTTACGCTTGCTTCGCCGCTTCGTGCGAGTGCCCGACCAAGAGCGCGACGGCATGCCCGATGACCGGCCGGATAACGGCGAAGCACTCGCGCACGGCTGTGGGTGCGCCCGGCAGGTTGACGATGAGTGTGCCCGCGCGCACACCGCACACGCCGCGCGCGAGCATCGCCGTCGGCGTCTGCTTTAATGTCTCGGCGCGCATCGCTTCGGCCAGACCGGGCGCTTCCCGCTCGATCACGGCGCGCGTCGCTTCGGGCGTGTTGTCGCGTGGACTGAAGCCCGTGCCGCCCGTCGTCACGATCAGATTCACGTCCGCGCGCTCGGCATACGTGCGCAGTATGTTAGTCAAGGGCACGAGATCATCCGGCACGATCTCCGTCGCCACGATTTCCGCGCCCAACTCCGTTAACAACTCCACGAGCGCCGCGCCCGACGCATCCGCCCGCTCGCCCCGCGCGCACGCATCGCTCACCGTAATCGCCACCGCGTTGATCTGTACAGCCATTCGTCTGTGATGAACCTCAGCGATCACCACGCCCCGCGTTGCCAACTCAAGAAACCCACACTATCTGTTGTGCGACGATCTCCCAATTACCAGCCCGCCGTTCGAGCAGAATGTATGTACCCTCACCACACAAGCCGCCGCAACTGCGCGCCATGTAAACGAAGGACTGCGTGTGCACCAAGTTGAAGCCGACATTAGAGAAACCAACAATGCCGGGCGAATCCGGATACTTAGCGTAAAATCGATCCCAAAAACCAAACGGGCTGGCCGGCTTAGCCAGCTTGGCCAAGTTACTCTTCTCAACCAGCACGTATCGGACGTTAAGTTGGAAAAGCTCACTCAGTTGCCGCTGCGCCCTGTTCTGCGCCAAGTAATCAGCGAGCGTCTCATGCTGCACCGTCGGCATGGAGTTCTGCAAGGGCGGCGCGAAGGTTTCGATGCTGCGCTCTGTCGGGTCATCAGCCCAAGGCCCGAGACCACCCGCCTGCCGCTCAATCACAACGAGCCGCACGTCCTCGCTTAGAAAGGTGCCGAGTATTTTGCTGTACACGGCATAGGTGTCGGCGAACGGGTCAAGCTGTGCGCCGGGGTCGGAGGGGAAATCGAGCGCGGGCGTGGGCATGAGCCGATCAAACACCGCGTCCGTAAACCGCGAACCGAGATTCGTCAGCCAGACGCTGGTGAGACCAAGCGTGCAGGTAAGCAACGCGACAGCGAGCCGCAGGGTGGTGCGTGGCATATGCCAACTCCTTTGTGCAAGAGCTAAGTCTGACTGCCCGTTTAGACGCGCCACCGCCGAACTTGTTCCAGATTTATCTGTCCACCCGCCAGCGTTCAAAACGCCTGGCCGTTCAGCGCATCAACCGCGCATGGTCTTTCAGCCAGCAGCGATCCATCACGACGAGCAGACCGGCAGCGTGCGCGCGTTGCGCGGCCTCCGCGTCGATCACGCCTTCTTGCAACCAGACCGCTTTCGCGCCGAGCCGGATCGCCTCATTCACTACCGCCCCAGCCTCAGCCGCTCTGCGAAACACGTCCACCAGATCGATCTGCTCCGGCACGTCCGCCAGCGCCGCATAAGCTTTTTCATCCAACACGCGCGTCTCGTTCGGATTAACCGGAATCACGCGATAGCCCGCGCGCTGCATGTAGCGCGCGACGCCATTCGACGGCCGCATCGGGTTCGACGACAGCCCGACCACCGCGATGGTTTTGCACTCGTCGAGAATGCGCTTAATCGTCTGCGAGGAGTTGATATCCACTTGAAATCTCCGTTCAAAGTTCAGCGTTCAACGTTCAAGGTTTATAGGCCAACTCTGACGTTGACTTTGAACTTTGCACCTTGAACTTTGAACTATCATGCAAGTCTTGCAGCGCGACGGGGCGCATTTGTGTCTCGGCGGACGCGATAATGGCATCCACCAGCGCCTGCGCGCCAGTCATGGTCGTGACGCAGGGCACGTTATATTGCAACGCCGCGCGCCGGATCGCCTGCTCGTCGTAGTGCGACGCGCTCCCTAACGGCGTGTTGATGACCAGTGCGATCTCGCCTTGTTTGATGTGATCCACGATATTCGGCCGGCCCTCGTTGACCTTGAATACCGTCTCGATTTCAAGCCCGACTTCGCGCAGCCGCGCGCCCGTGCCCACAGTCGCAATCACTTTGAAGCCGAGGCGCGCGAGCCGCCGCGCCAGCACGACCGCCTGCCCCTTGTCCGCGTCGTTGACGCTAATGAAGGCCGTGCCACCCGCCGGCAGCCGCAAGCCTGCGCCCAGCATCGCCTTCGCATAAGCTTCGCCGAACGATTCGCCTACGCCCATCACTTCGCCGGTTGAGTGCATTTCGGGACTAAGGATCGGATCGACGCCGGGGAACTTCGCAAACGGAAAGACCGGCGACTTAACGAAGAAGCGCGGCACCGTCAGTTCATCCGGCAAACCAAAATCTTTCAACGGCTGCACGCCCGCCATCACGAGCGCGGCGATGCGCGCGAGCGGTACGCCCGTCGCCTTTGACACGAACGGCACGGTGCGCGATGCGCGCGGGTTCACTTCCAACACGTAGACGCGGTCGTCCTTGATCGCAAATTGTATGTTAAGCAGTCCGCACACCTTGAGCGCACGCGCCAGCATGCGCGTGTAATGCCGCATCGTCTCCAGATGCTCCTCCGCAATACGCACGGCCGGCAGCACGCACGACGAGTCGCCGGAATGTATGCCCGCCTCTTCGATGTGCTCTTGAATCGCGGCGACGACGCACGCGGTCTCGTCCGCCAGCGCGTCAACGTCGAACTCGGCCGCGCGCTCTAAAAATTTGTCGATCAGCACAGGCCGCTCCGGCGAAGCTTCGACGGCCGTGCGCATGTACTCGTCCAGAGCCTTCTCGTCATACACAATCGCCATCGCCCGCCCGCCCAGCACGTAGGACGGGCGCACCAGCACCGGATAACCGATGCGCGCGGCCTCGCGGATCGCTTCCGGGCTGGATGTGGCCGTGCCGTTCTCTGGTTGCGGGATGCCCAACTCGGTCAGCAGCGCGCCGAAGCGTTTACGATCTTCCGCGAGGTCAATCGAATCGGGCGTCGTACCGATGATCGGCGCGCCCGCGTCGTGTAGACGTTGCGCCAGATTGAGCGGCGTCTGGCCGCCGAACTGCACGATGATGCCGGCCGGGCGCTCCACGTCCACGATGTTCATCACGTCCTCGAACGTGAGCGGCTCGAAATAGAGCCGGTCGCTCGTGTCGTAGTCGGTTGAGACGGTCTCCGGATTACAGTTGACCATGATCGTCTCGCAGCCCGCGTCGCGCAGCGCGAACGAAGCGTGGCAGCAGCAATAGTCGAACTCGATGCCCTGCCCAATGCGGTTCGGGCCGGAGCCGAGGATCATGATCTTGCGCCTGTCTGTCGGCGCAACTTCGTCTTCCTCTTCGTAGGTCGAATAGAGATAAGGCGTGTACGATTCAAACTCCGCGCCGCACGTGTCCACGCGCTTGTAGACGGGCACGAGACCGAGTTGCTTGCGGTGCGCGCGGACTTCTGCTTCCGTGCGATTGGTCAGATAAGCGATGCGGCGATCAGACAGGCCAAACTCTTTCGCCTCCCGCAACGCTTCAATTGAAATCTCTTCCAGCGTCTGCCCTTCGATCTGATCTTGCGCCGCCATCACCTCTCGCAACTGCGCGAGAAACCACGGGTCGATCCCCGACAGACGATAAATCTCATCAATCGAGACGCCGTGCTGCAACGCATATGTGATGTAAGAGAAACGCTGCGAGTTCGGGCGCGCAAGCTTGCGCTGCAACTCGTCCGCGGACACGTCCACGAGCCGCAGCGGCTTCACCGCTTCGAGCGAGCGCAGCCCTTTGAACAAAGCTTCTTTGAACGTCCGCCCAATTGCCATCACTTCGCCAACCGATTTCATCTGCGTGCCCAGCACATCCTCCGCGTCGCGGAATTTCTCAAAGTTCCACTTCGGAATTTTCGCCACGACGTAATCAATCGTCGGCTCGAAGGAGGCGGGCGTCTTCTGCGTAATGTCGTTCGGAATCTCGTCGAGCGTGTAGCCGACGGCGAGTTTGGCCGCGATCTTCGCAATCGGAAAACCGGTCGCCTTCGACGCCAACGCCGACGAGCGCGACACACGCGGGTTCATCTCGATCACCCGGATGTCGCCGTTCTTCGGATTGACCCCGAACTGTATGTTCGAGCCGCCCGTCTCAACGCCGACCTTGCGAATGATCTTGATCGACATGTCGCGCAGGCGTTGATATTCGACATCGGTCAGCGTCTGCGCGGGCGCGACCGTGATCGAGTCGCCCGTATGCACACCCATCGGATCGAAGTTCTCAATCGAGCAGATGATGACGACGTTGTCATGCAGATCGCGCATCACCTCAAGCTCGAACTCTTTCCAGCCGAGGATCGACTCTTCGATCAAAAGCTCGTGGATCGGCGAAGCCGCCAACCCTGCACGCACGATTTCTTCGTACTCTTCCGGGTTGAAGGCCGTGCCGCCACCCGTGCCGCCGAGCGTGAACGAGGGGCGGATAATCGCCGGATAGCCGGTCACTTCGACTAATGCTTCCGCTTCGGCCCACGAGCGCGCGAAGCCGCCGCGGGGCATCGGCAAGCCCGCCTCGTCCATCGCTTGTTTGAACAACTGCCGATCTTCGGCAATCATCATCGCTTCGCGCTTCGCGCCGATCAGTTCGACGCCGCACTCGGCCAGCACGCCCGCGTCCGCAAGCGCGACCGCGAGGTTGAGCGCGGTCTGCCCGCCCACCGTCGGCAGCAGCGCATCGGGCCGCTCGCGCCGGATGATCGCGGCGACCGATTCGACCGTCAGGGGCTCGATGTACGTGCGGTCGGCCATCTCCGGGTCGGTCATGATCGTCGCCGGGTTCGAGTTGACCAGCACGACCTCGTAGCCTTCGGCGCGCAAAGCCTTGCATGCCTGCGTACCCGAATAGTCGAACTCGCACCCTTGCCCGATGACGATGGGGCCCGAGCCGATGATCAGTATCTTGTGTAGGTCGGTGCGTTTGGGCATCTGGAATCGCTCAAGTCTCAACTGCTGAATTCATTTTGTGGCCGCCGGCAAGTCGAGGCATTATACATAACCGCCCGGCACGGCACGAACAGACAGAACTAACCACAAAGGCACAAAGGCCACAAAGAACAAATCGTTCTCTTTGTGGCCTTTGTGCCTTTGTGGGTTTGTGCGGCGCTCTTAGCAGCCTGCGCCGCCGTCGCATACCACCGGCTTGATCACCGTTACGCCGACGATTACTGCCGCAGTCGCCACGGCACCGAGGATGATCCACGTCCGCGCGGACACACCGCTGCCTGGTTTCTTCACTTGCATCACGTCGGCGTAAGCCAGCGTCTGAGCTGCGCCGGTCTTCGCATCCGTGACGGTGAAGGAATCCGCGCTCGCTGCGCTGACGTAGCCTTTCAACTTGGTATTGTCCCGTAGCTTGACCTCGACACGCGCGTCGCGGCCCACGCCCAACTTATCCACCTTGGTCCGTGTTTGCGCGGCGCGTTGCATATCCGTCCCTGTCTGCGCGCCAACCGATTGAAAGCCGAGCGCAGTGAACAGTAATATGCCCGTGAGCATCATTGCGAATATTCTTCTTTGCATAATCTATCTCCTTTTATTTCATACTCACCAATGGATTTCTTTCGCACATACTGTGCCACGTCTTGCAGACACGCTAATATGCCGCGTAACGATGAATGAGCGCAAAAACGGGCTGTTGCGCTTGACCGTTGCGCAGTCATATTCTTTCTTTCGGTATAGTTATATTGCGCTTACGTCTGCACATCTGTGCTATGCGCGGACAGCGCCGGTCGCTAACTTTGCCGGACATAGCTTAAAGCTTATGAAGATAAAAGTATGCGTTGCTGGGGCGACGGGCTGGGTGGGCAAGCCACTTTGCGCCGCTGTGTCCGCAGCCGGCGATATGACTCTTGCGGGCGTGGTCGCGCGCAAGCAGCAAGGCGCTAATTTGCGAGAGGTCGGTGGGGACACACTGCCTGATCTAACGATCAGCGACTCAGTTGCAGCGGCGCTCGCCGGGCCGACCGATGTGCTGGTTGATTACACCAAAGCTAACGCGGTGAAGGCCAATGTGCTGACGGCCATCGAGCAAGGCGTGCATATCGTGATCGGCACGTCGGGTTTAACCGATGAGGATTATGTTGAGATCGACGAAGCTGCGCGGGCGCACAAGGTCGGGGTTATCGCTGCCGGCAACTTCGCCATCACGGCCGTTTTGCTGCAACGCTTTGCCTGCGCGGCGGCAAAGTATCTGGCGCATTGGGAGATCATCGATTACGCCGCAGACACGAAACAGGACGCGCCGAGCGGCACGACGCGCGAGTTGGCTTATCGGCTCGCGCAGGTTAGAACGCCGGAAGTCACGCACCCGATTGCGGCCACGATTGGCGTGCAGGAAAGTAGGGGCGCGACGCTAAACGGCACACAGATTCATTCTCTCCGGCTGCCCGGTTATGTCATCGGCGTGGAAGCGATCTTCGGCGCGCAGGATGAGCGACTGACCATCCGCCACGATGCCGGGAGCGGCGCGCAGCCTTACATTCAAGGCACGCTGTTAGCTATTCGTAAGGTGAGGAATTATGTCGGGCTGATTAGAGGTTTAGATCAGATTATGGATTGATGCGCCATCAGCCTGCACAGCAAGGCGAAAAAACTTAATCACGCAGCCACGCGAAATAACACGCAGAGCTTTACCCGCTTTTCTGCGTGTTATTTCGCGTGGCTGCGTGGTTAAGGTTAGCCTGTCTGCTAGCCGTTACGCCGTCACAGGTGAACGTTGGGCGGCGACGAGCCACCAACGCCCGCTCTGCCACGCCCACGTCTGCGTGAAGTGGGTGCAGTTGCCATCAGCACCGGTGGCAAGACCCGTCACCACGCCCGTCCCGCCGTAAGTCCTGACGTTCAAATCGGAGAAGACAAGCTTGCTGTTATCCTGACTCGCGACGAGCTTCAACCGCTCGTCGCGCCCGAACATTTTGCCGTCCACGTCTGTGAAACTGTAATCGGGGGCGAAGTATTCGCTGAGTTTCTTTGTGTCGCTCGCCTTGATCGCGGCGAAGTAGCCGTCAACCACCTGCGTCAGCCCGGCCTTGTTCCCGGCCGGTTTGCCGGCCTTCTTGAGCTTCATGTCGGCAACGGCGACGGACGCGGCGATGACGAGCAACAGCGCGGCTGTGATTATCTTTTTCATCGTGGGTTCTCCTGTGTAATCTGGGTGTGGGCACGCGCGCGTGCGACCGCCGCCGCAGTGCCTGTTTGGCGAAGCGAACCCAGCTTGTGTGCCGCGCACACTATCACACAGGTTTGACGGTGGACAAGGAGTAGCCGTTCTGCGCGCGGCGGGGGCGGCGCAACGTGCGACATTGTCAATCCCGCTGCGGTGCGCCGACCTCATGTCCGCCATGCGCAACCAAAGGCTTCTTGAGTACAGGCGCAGTCTTCGGCGTTTGTTTCTGATCCTGCGCGGTCGCGTTGGCGTTCGGCGTAGGCTGGTAGATGTAGCTGTCGCGGGCGCGCACGGCCAGTTCGGCCCGGTTGACGCGCACACGTATGCGGCGGCGCACGCCCGCGTGGCCCCCTTGTTGCGGGTAATAGCCGAGGCTGTATTGCCGGCGTAGTTCTTCGGCAATGTGACTGAAAGCTTGATCGAGGTCGCGCAGGTCGCGGCTCGCTTCGTAGTAGCGCCCGCCGGTCAACTCCGCCAGGTCGTGCAGATAGCGTGTGCCGCGCTCGTACGCGCGCCGGCCCGAAGCGCTGCTGCCGCCGCCGCCTATGCCGATGGTTGGGATGGGCAGCCGGCCGAGTATGCCGGGCAGACGCGGCATGCCGCTCGACGGCGCGCCGTGGTCGGCTGTGGGATCGTATGTGTCGTAGCGGATCGGGTAGATGAGCGCATCGAGTTCTTCGGCCGCACTGACGGTGGACTCGTAGGTCGCGTGGCCGCTGCGCGAGTCCACGCCGTCGGTGAAGAGGACGACGGCTTTGCGCCCCGTTATGTTTTTGAGATGCTTGCGCATCAACGCATCCAGCGCATCATAGAGATGTGTGCTGAGACCGCGCCCGGTGTCGCTGATGGCCTTGCGAATCTTCTGCCGGTCGGTCGTCGGCGCACACTGCACGGTGAAGCCGCCCGCGAACGAGACGACCATCACCTGATCGGCGGGGCGCAACTGATCGACGAAGGCGTTGGCCGCGTCTCTGATGCGACCCAGTTTCTGCCAGACGGAACTGCTCGTATCAATCATCAACACGACGGTGAAAGGTTTTTCGACCGCCGCGAAATAGGCGACCTCCTGTTCGACGCCGTCCTCATAGATGCGGAAATCTTCCTTGCGCAGATCGGGGATGTAGCGTCCGTCGCGATCCGTGATGCTCACCGGGATCGTGACCAACGTGGTCTCGACGCGCACCACATCATTGGCGTCCACCTCCTCGCGCGTCTGGGCCGGCGACGATGATGGCGCGGGCGTCTGCCCGACGCGGCGGGCGCGCGTCTGTGCCTGACTTAGCTTGACCGTGCAGATTAACAAGCAGAGGCACACGAGCGTGACGAGAGTCCGGCTCAACATGTTGTCCTCCAAGACGGGCGGAAGCCCTATAGCCGTTTGCGCATGAACGAGACTGCCCAACGCCGGGAGCGCGGGCATCCTTGCCCGCGATTAGCGCGGCCGCGCGAACAAATGGACGCGCCAGACGGCTCGTTGGCGGGCAAGGATGCCCGCGCTCCCGGCGGCACGCTCTTGCCTTCCGCGCTAAGTTGCGAGGCGGTGTTGTGCCTGCTAAGACGCCGGGCGGGCGCAAAACGTTTCCGCCGCTTGCCTTTATTGGCGGGGGTTTATTGCACGGGCCAGCCGCCGTGCTGTGCGATCACGTCGTCTATTTCGCTCATCAGGCGGAGCGTTTCCGCGAGGGCGGCGACGACGCACAGGTAGTGGTGTTGGTCGTCGTAGGTGAGCGTGCGCCCCTTGCGGTCTTTGAGCCATTTGTGCGCGACTTGATAGCCGCCGACGTGGAACGACCAGACGGCGGCGGGGACGCCTGCGAAGTGTTGCGTGCGCTTGCCGAAGTCCGCGAGGATCGCGCCGATGTCCGTGCGGTGCAGCAACTCCGCGAGGTCGTCCACAGCCCATGCGTGCGGCTCGTCGTCCAAGTCGGGGCCAGCCACGTGTTGAAAGAGCTTGCGCAGGAACGGGTTGGTCTTCGGCAGATCGTGCGCGGCGTTCTTGCGCGTGAACCGCTCGCCGCCTCTCGCGTTGCAGCGCGCGGCAAACAGCCCGTAGCAGATCGTTTGCGCGTACATGTCCGCGAACCGCTCCGCGTCCAAGTCGTGGATCAACACTTCGCGGAAGCCCTGCAACTGTTGATGCAGCTTGCCGCCCGTCTCTTCCGTAGCGAGCGCGCGGCCGATGAGTTGGCGAATCACCCCCGCGAGTTTCGCCATGCGCTCGGCTAAATCTTTCGGGCTGCCGATGGTCTGCTCGTCGTAGGCGAGGAACTGCGCCAGCAACGTCTCGACTTCCGCCGCGCCGTCCGGCTCAACCTGTAATTTATTTTTGCCCTGCGGTGTCGCCAGCCGCGCCATCAGACGCGGTGCGCTGTTCACGTACCAACGAAACTCAAGATAGTTCGTCAGCACGAGATTGCGCAGGCTCGCGCGGTAGCGTTGCAACTGTTCGGACTTCTCTTCTTTGTCGAGCGCAATGCCGATGTCCTTCGCTTCGACGTAGCCCTGCGGGATGTCTTTGACGGTGACGATGAAATCGGGTGCGCCGCATTTGACGTGCTTCGGCTCGTTCGTCGCCACGATGCGCCCGCCGAAAGATTCGAGGAACGCCTTGAGTGCGGGGCGATAGGTATGCTCCGTCGCGTTGCCCGCCGCGTGTGCGCGCTCGACCGCCTGCAAATATGTGCCAGTGTGAGGCATCGTCATAATCTGAGCGGCGCGATTATATAATAGGGCGCACGGCTGCGGGCAGACTTCTTTTGCGGCAGCGTCGCCTGCGCTACTGACAGACAAGCGCGATTAGCGCAGCGCGCGGCGGTTAGGTAAGATGGCGCGCTATGTCCCTGCGTAAAGATATTCCGCTCTGGCTCTTCCCCGTCGCTCATCTGATCCACGCCATCGAAGAGTTCTTTGGCGGTGCTGGTCTCCCGCTCGCGCCACACAGGATGCGCGGCTTCAATCTGACGCCCGTGCAGTTCATCATCATCAACAGCGCAGGCTTGCTACTCTTGATTTTTTGTTTCTACATGGCACAGCGGCGCGGCTTCCCGCATTTCCTGATGGTCATCATCGGCTCGATCATGTTGGTGAACGGACTGCTGCACGTGCTCACGGCCATACGCACAAGCGCGTACACGCCGGGCCTGATCACCAGCCCGCTCGTCTTCATCCCGCTCGGCGCGTGGACGCTCTTACGCCTGTGGGGCGACATGAGTTGGCTGCGCTATTGGCTGGGGATCGCGCTCGGCGGCGGCGTGCATGTGATCATCTCGCTGCTGGCGCACAACGGGCGTAACCTGTTTGGCCAATAAGCCGGGAGCGCAGGCATCCCGCCTGCCATGAGCGCGGCCGCGCGAACAAAGGGCCGCGCGAGTATCAAGCTTGCTTATGTATGCAAGCCTTTGAGCGTGCTGGCGCACGCTTGCAGGCAGGATGCCTGCGCTCCCAGCTAGTTAGGGTTGTTGGGTGTCGAAGCGGCGGCGATAATCTTCGCCGTCGAGTTGGACGGTCTTGCACATCTCGTAGAGGCGCGAGCGCAGGCGTGCGCCGACGCGGTCTTCGAGCGTTTCGTCCGCCGGCGTGCGCCGCGCGTCCGTGTAGTTAGTAGTGAAGATCGTGAGCTTCCGGTCGTTGTAGCGCATGCCGATGATGT
>JBBRYU010000080.1:0-15561 GCA_038237345.1 Pyrinomonadales bacterium | reverse complement strand
GGTGCCGGAACGTGAACACCCAGTCGTGCGCGGTGATGGGCACGCCATCGCTCCAACGCGCGCCCTCGCGGATCACGAAGTCGTAGAACTCCGCGTTCGGGCCTGCCGTATAGGACTCGGCGAGCGCGGGCACGAGCCTCTGGTTCTGGTCGCGGCGGAGCAAGGGCTCGCCCCCCCAGTTGATCGCCACGCCCGCGCCGTAGATGTCGCGCGAGATGTCGAGGTGTCGCGGCTCCGCCGCCGGCTCATACAGAATCTGCTTTTCGAGCGGCGCGGCGTCGGGCGGGAGCTGTCGCCCCTGTGGCGTCACTACCGGCTGACCTGAAACGGGGAGGCCCGCGCCTTCCCGTTCGCCGACCGGCGTTGGGCGACACGCGGCTAGGGCCCCCGCGCCAGCGGTCAGGCTGGCGAGGCGTAGGAGTTCGCGACGTGAGATTATCATCGGGGCATTCGCATCTGGGTGTGCCGGAATGTAGAGCGGGCGGCAAGGCGTTGTCAAACTTGAGAAGAAGTTGTGGCAAGCATTACCCTAGTCTGCTCGGTAATGTTGCAAAGATTAATTCGAGGCGCGAAAGTTCTTTGAGGACATTTCGTTATGCCGCCATTCCGAACAGACTCAAGACAAACTTCGCCTGCCCTTGCGAATCACATCCGCTTAATCTTTTGACCTGACCTTTACGAATCATATTCATCGCTTCGACGCCTTCGAGTGTTCGCTCTGCCGTGTGAAACTGCTTGAAACATTGCGACGCGCGCACCTTCTTCTTGATGAAACGGTGGTCTTGCTCGATTACATTGTTAAGATATTTTACTCGTCGCAGTTTGCAGTCCCTTGGCACGATCTTCTCCATCTGTGAAGTGCTGAATGCTTCAGGGTAAGCGGCATTCTTATCAACTGAGATGGAGAATGGAAGTCTCCGATGCTCGGCCCTCATCACCTTCTTGAAGAATCGTTTTGCAGCGGAAACGTCGCGGTTCGCGCTGAGCATAAATTCAATCGTACTTCCTTCTTTGTCCACAGCGCGGTACAAATACTTGCACGACTTCCCGACCTTGATGTAAGTCTCATCCACCCGGTAAGACGTGCCGCTCATCTTCAGGTGCTGACGTATACGTTTATTGATCTCCGGAGCATAACGCTCTCTCCCAGCGAAAGACGGTTGAATGATCCACGTCGAGGCCGCGCTCTTGCATCATCTCTTCGATGTCGCGATAAGATAGCTGGTAACGACAATAAATGGTCTAATCACAAATGACAAATTTTGCATGACCCGCCCGGCTCGACTCTCGTTGAGTTGGCGCCGCGCCCCCTAGCTTGGCGAACCTGCCCGCCGGGTGTGAACTCCCCGCAGCGATACTTCGCGCCGGAGGGGAGTTTATGAAACGTGCGTGGCGTCTGCGGCGTGGCACAGAGGAGCGCTCCGACGCTCTCTCCAGGTGGGACCGTGCCCACCAACTCCTGCTTGAATGGTCTGTCGCGCGCGCCACGGATGAAGCTGCTTCGCCTGCGTCGCATCTACCACAGGAGACTTGTGATGAGGACAGCTATCTACGTCAGGACTTCGACCCTGACCCACTCGCAGCAACACTCCATCGAGGAGCAGAGCGAACGGCTGCGCGCCCACCTGCTCGCGCGCGGCGCGCAGGCGGCTGACGAACACGTCTTCCGCGACGAAGGGCGCAGCGGCGGCACGCTCAACCGGCCTGCCCTGGACCGTCTGCGCGATCACGTGCGCCTCGGCGACTATGACCATATCTTAGTCACCTCGCCTGACCGGCTCGCCCGCAACTACGTCCACCAGATGGTGCTGCTCGAAGAGTTCGAGCGCGCCGGCTGCCGCGTCGAGTTCCTCGACCAGCCCGTCGGCGACACGCCGCATGAACACCTCCTGCTCCAGATTCGCGGGGCGGTGGCCGAGTACGAGCGCCCGCTGATCGGAGAGCGGATGCGGCGCGGGCGACTGGCGCGCTACCGGGCGGGGTTACTGCTGCCGTGGGTGCAGCCCGTCTATGGTTACCTGCTCGACCCGGAGCACCCGCGCGACCCGAAGGGTGTGCGCGTCAACGAGGCGCAGGCAGCGGTCGTGCGTCAGCTCTTCGCCTGGTATCTGGAGGACGGCGCCTCGCTGAGCAGTCTCGGCAATAAGCTGTTTGAGCACGGGGTCGCCTCGCCTACGGGCAAGGCGCGCTGGCGGCATACGACCGTTCGCTTCCTGCTGCGGAACCCGGCTTACACAGGCACCCTTTACGCCTGCCGCGCCCGCGCCCGCCAGTCATTCGGGCGGCGCTCGGCGCTGCAACCCTTGGGTAAGCGTCATGATGGCTCGATGGCCCCACGACCGCGCGAGGAATGGGTCGCCGCCGGCACGGTTCCGGCTCTCGTCACACAGGAGCAATATGAGCTGGTGCAGCAGAAGCTGGCGCGTAACAAGCAGTTCGCTGCGCGCAACAACACGGCGCACGACTACCTGCTACGCGCTCTGGTCAGTTGCGGCCTCTGCGGGCTGGCCGCGACAGGGCGCACGGCCGGGGTCGGCTATCCCTACTACGTGTGTGCCGGGAAGAGGGCGGACGGTGCGGGCGGCGGGCGCCGCTGCCGGTCACGCCTGATGCCCGCCGGGCAGTTGGACGCGCTGGTGTGGGCCGACTTGTGCGCGGTGATCGGGGAGCCGCGGTTGATCGCGCTGGAGTTAGCGCGGGCGTGGGGCGGGCAGTGGCTGCCGGAGGAGCTGCGGGCGCGGCGGGTGAGTCTGCACAAAGCGCGCGTGAGTCTGGAGCAGCAACTGGAGCGGCTGACGGAGGCGTACATGGGCGGCGTCATCAGGCTCGAAGAATACGCGCGACGGCGGCGGGAACTTGGGGAGAAGACGGAGGCGTTCGAAAGTCAGGAGCGGGAGTTGGGGCAGCAAACCGACCGGCGCATGGAACTGAGCGGGATGGTGAGACGGGTGGAGGACTACTGCCTACGGATGAGCGAAGCGGTTGCGGGCGCGAGCTTCGAGCAGAAGCGACGTCTCGTCGAGTTGTTGATCGACCGGGTGAAAGTCACCGAGGCGGAAGTGGAGATCCGTTATGTCATCCCGACGAGCCAGAGCGCCGAGCACACACGTTTTTGTCACTTGCGGACAAACTATTTACCAGCGAACACACAAAAGAATGATGGTCGGCTCGAAGTGGCGCCATTTGAACGAGGACTTATTTTGTTTCAAGAGTATGATTCCCGGAGAGTGATGAATGAACTGAAGGTGAGATTATAACGTGGAAAGTATTTGCTGCAACACTACCGTCGCGGCCCTATCGATGGTGCCGATCATCGCCAAAGAGGGGATTGAGGCGCTGCGGGGCGAGACTTGCTGTGACGATGAGAATTGTCATTGACGAGCAGAATGCACATCCAATCAACCTTGACAGGCATCCAAGCCCTCTAATACAGTTTGACCGGCAATGGCGAAATGGCTCACATCTCTGATTTTGATCGCGGCGCTGGGCGGCAGCGCGCTCGCCGGTCTGCCGCTACATTCCAACGAACAGGAATGCAACATGCCCGGTATGAGCGGCGGCATGGATTGTTGCGCTAAGGCTCGTGCAAAGGCAGATACGCCGGAGGTTACAGCCGCGCAACTTTGCTGTGCCGTCAATTGCCCGTCGTCAGGTACAATGCCGCCGACCAATTCGGCCCAGCGCACTTCTCCCCTCGCCGTCATAGCTCCACATCCCGGGGCCACCAAATCTCCTGTTGCCATCCCAACCTCAAGTCTTCGTTTCGACTGGGCGCAGGATTTTCTACAAAACTCCCAACCTACCTACATTCGACATCTCGCACTTCTGATCTAGAGACTTCAAGGCCGTAGTGTGTCTTGTTGCCGCCATCAGGCGGTGAAGTGTGTCCGGAGTATCTCCACTCGGGCACTTCCGGTCTCTATTTCAGAGGAGGGTCGAATACCATGTCCAAAGTCATCATCGCACTCAGTCTCGCCACGTTTCTGCTGATCGCCGCGGCCTGCGGCTCGAAAACCGCCGACACGGGAAAAGTCATCAAGAGCGCGCCCGTCGGCAATCTCACCGTGGCGCTTGCCAATAAGGACGGCGTGCTCAGGCACGGCGACGAGGAGTTCACGCTGACATTTACCGACGCGACAGGTAAGCCGGTCGAGGTCGGGGCGGTGGCGCTCACCTTCCACATGCCGGCGATGGGCGGTATGGCGACAATGAATGACGCCACTGCCTTCACCACCACCGGCACGCCCGGCGTGTATCACGGCAAAGCGCACATTGAAGTCGCCGGCGAGTGGCAGGCGCAAATCACTTACGAAGGTCCGGCAGGCAGCGGCAAGACCTCTTTCCCGGTGACGGCTCAGTAATCACGGGCGCGCGTTTTTCAGCGCGCCTGCAAGGAGTTCGCCATGATTCACCGGCTCATCGAATTGTCTCTGCGTAATCGGGGTCTCATCATCGTTCTCTACATTGCCCTCGCGCTGTGGGGCTACTGGGCGCTGGTGCGGACGCCGATTGATGCGATTCCAGATCTCTCCGACAACCAAGTGATCGTCTTCACCGATTGGACGGGGCGCTCGCCGCAGGAGGTCGAAGATCAAGTCACATACCCGCTCGTCACGAACCTGCAAGGATTGCCGGGCGTGCGTGTGGTGCGTGCCAGTTCGGCGTTTAGCTTCTCGATGATCAACATCATCTTTGAGGACTCGGTCGATCTCTACTGGGCACGAACGCGCGTACTCGAACGCCTGAACCTCGTCTCGAAGCAGATGCCGGAAGGAGTGACGCCGACGCTCGGGCCAGATGCGACGGGCGTCGGGCAGGTTTTCTGGTACACACTCGAAGGTGATAACACGAACTTGCGCGATCTCCGCACGCTACAAGACTGGTTCGTGCGCTACCAACTCAACTCCGTGCCCGGCGTGGCGGAAGTCGCCTCGGTTGGCGGTTACGTGCAGCAGTATCAGGTTGATGTTGATCCGAACAAACTCCGCAGCTACGGTATCCCGCTCTCAACAGTGGTGGAGGCCGTGCAGCGTTCAAATAATAATGTCGGCGGTAATGTCGTCGAGCAGGCGGGACAGTGGGCGGTAGTACGTGGCATCGGCCTGATCGAATCTGTCGCTGATGTGGAAAACATCGTGATAGGTTCATCTACGGGGACGCCAATCTATGTGCGTAACGTCGCGGACGTGAAACTCGGCAATGCCTTCCGCACCGGCGCGCTCGACAAGAACGGCAAGGAGGCGGTCGGCGGAGTCGTCATCGCCCGCTACGGCGTCAACACGCTTGATGTCATCAACGCGGTCAAGCAGAAGATCAACGATTTGCAGGCGGGACTACCGCCGGGCGTAAAGATCGTCCCATTCTATGACCGCACGCAACTCATCAATCGCGCGACTCACACCTTGAAGCGCACATTGATTGAGGAACTGATCCTCGTCACGCTCGCGCACATCATCTTCCTCGCGCACTTCCGCTCAATCCTGATTGTGACGATTCCGCTGCCGCTCGCGGTGTTGCTGTCGTTTCTGTTTATGCACTACATGGGCATCAGTTCAAACCTGATGTCGCTCTCCGGCATCGCCATCGCCATCGGCGTGCTGGTGGACGCCGGGATCGTCGTGACGGAGAACGCCTTCCGCTTTATGGAGCAGCGCAAGGTCGATCCGAAGGACAGGAAACTCGTGTGGGCGACGGTGCTTGAGTCCACGAAGCTGGTCGGGCGTCCCGTCTTCTTCTCGATGGCGATCATCATTCTCGCCTTCGTCCCCGTGTTCGCGCTCACGGGACAGGAAGGCAAGCTCTTTCATCCGCTCGCCTTCACCAAGACCTTCGCGATGGCCGGCGCGACAATTATCGCGGTCACGCTCGTGCCGGTTCTCTGCACGCTTCTCTTGGGCGGAAAGTTTCACTCGGAGAAGTCCAATCCGGTGATGCGCGCTCTGCACGCCGTCTATCGCCCGGCGCTCCTGTGGGCGCTGCGCCACCGAGCGATCACTGTCTCAATCGCATTGACACTGTTCGCGGGCGCAGTCCTCTTGGCGACGGGGATCGGCAAGGAGTTCATGCCGCCTTTGAACGAAGGCGACTTGATGTACATGCCGGTCACTGATCCGGCGATCTCGATTGACGAAGCTCTCAAGATCATGAGCAAGCAGGATGAAATCCTGAAGGGCTTCCCTGAAGTCGAATCGGCGGTCGGGAAAGCCGGACGCGCCGAGACTTCGACCGATCCTGCGCCGGTGAACATGAACGAGACCATCGTTCACCTGAAGCCGGAGGAACAGTGGCGCGCCGGCGTGACGCGCGAATCGCTCGTCGCCGAGATGGATGAACGCTTACGAATGCCCGGTGTGACGAACATCTGGACGCAGCCGATCATCAACCGCATCGACATGCTCACGACCGGCATCCGCTCGCAGGTCGGCATCAAGATTTTCGGCAACGACCTGAAGACGCTCGAAGACCTCTCGCGCAAAGTCGCCGATGTCGTGAAGACTGTGCCCGGCGCGGTGGACGTGTACCCGGAGCAGATCGGCGGCGCGCCGTACGTTGATATACATATCAACCGGACTGCCGCCGCGCGTTACGGTATAGATACGCGCACCGTCGAAGACGCCATCGAGCGCGGGATAGGTGAGACGAATCTGTCAGTCACCATCGAAGGTCGCCGCCGCTTTCCACTCCGCGTCCGCTACGCGCCGCAGTTTCGCAGCAGCCCGCAGGCAATCGGCGACATTCCCATCACGTCCTCGAGCGGTGCGCCGATTCCGCTCGCACAACTCGCCGACATCCGCAGTACGCAAGGCCCGACGATGATCTCCAGCGAAAACGGACTCTTGCGCGGCACGGTGCTTTTGAACGTGCGCGGGCGCGATGTCGGCAGCTTCGTTGATGAGGCGCAAAGCGCGCTCACCCGACAGGTGCAACTGCCCGCCGGATATTACTTCGCATGGAGCGGGCAATATGAGAATCAGCAACGCGCGCGCAACCGATTGCTGCTCGTCGTGCCCATCGTGCTCATCATTATTTTCGGGCTGCTCTACATCACTTACGGTTCGGCGCTCGAAGCGGCGCATGTGCTCTTAGCCGTGCCGTTCGCTTTGACGGGCGGCGTCTATCTCCTCTGGCTGCTCAACTACAACTTCTCGGTGGCGGTGTGGGTCGGTTTCATCGCGCTCTTCGGCACAGCCGTGCAGACGGGTGTGGTGATGGTGATTTATCTGGAAGAAGCAGTTGAAAGGAAGCGACAGGAAGTCGGACGGTTGACCAGTCGCACGCTGATGGAAGCTGTCACGGAAGGCGCACTGCTTCGGCTGCGCCCGAAAGTGATGACGGTCTCGACGGTCGTGGCAGGACTGCTGCCAATCATGTGGAGTACGAGCGCAGGATCAGAGGTGATGAAGCCGCTCGCGACGCCCGTGCTCGGCGGCATGGTGTCGAGCCTGCTACACGTTCTCATCGTCACGCCCGTCATCTTCTTCTGGCTGCACGAGCGCCAGTTGAAGAAAGAGGGAAACGTTCGAGCCGGCGAAGACATGAATGAGACATTCAGGCACGAATCTACAGGACATGACGGTGTACAGGATGGTCAACCGCAGCATGCGACCGAGGAGGAAGAACTTGTACGACACTAAAATTCCTTTTCGTCCGTCATTCCTCTTTACCTTGTTCGTCATTTCGTTCGCTCTCAACTGGGTGTGGGAGATGGCGCAGATGGCGGTGTACGTCGGGATAAATGGAGAGTCATGGCGTGAAGCGGTTCTCACTTGCACGGTTGCCACCCTCGGCGATGCTGCGATTACACTTGGCATCTACGCCGTTTGTGTATTCATCACCACTAGGCGGAAAACAAGCGCGGGCAGGATAAGCTATACCACTGCCTCACTACTCGGTGCAGCGTGTGCTGTCATCATCGAGAAGATCGCCTTGTCTTCAAGTTATTGGAGATATACCACGCAGATGCCGCGTGTGCCTGTTCTTAATGTCGGACTCTGGCCGATATTGCAACTCGCACTACTCATTCCTCTCTCATGGTGGATCGTTCTTCGATGGAATGTAGCGCGCCATAAAGGTGACACTTCACAGAGAGGTATCAATCGTGGACGGTTGCGGTTGCTCATCGTGGCGATGCTCGTCCTTCTGCAACTTCAACAAGGGACACGAATCGTCTCGGCGCAAACGTCCGCTCTCTCTTCCGCGAGTCGCGGTGCGGTGGTTGATGAGACACCGCCGTCGCAAGCTACGACCAGCACACTCAATCACTACGTTGATTCGACGGGCGGCATGACAGCCGAAGAAGCCGTCGCCTACGCCCTCGCGCATAACGGAGAATTGCAGGCTGCGCGAAAAGAACTTGAAGCGGCGCGCTCGCTCGTCAAACAAGCACGTTTACGCGCGAACCCGACGCTCGATGCGACAGGGGCGCGGCAAATAAACGGCAAGGACAATCAAATCATGGTGACGGGCGCGCTGCCCCTTGAGCTAGGCGGTCGCCGCGCGACGCGGGTCGCGGTGGCTGAACGAGAGTTCGGGGTGCGGCAGCAATTGCTTGCCGACCGCGAGCGCCTACTTGCCGCCGAAGTACGCTCCAAGTTCGGCGAGGCGCTTGCCGCCGTGCTCAAACTCGGCTTCACCGAAGACCTGCTTCATACCACACAGCAAGGCTACAAACTCGTGTCGGCGCGTGTCATTGAAGGACGCACCGCGCCGCTCGAACAGAACATGGTGCTGGTCGAGGTTAATCGTTTCCGCTCGCTACGTGAAACGGACGAAGGTAAGGTCGAAGTGGCGCTGCTTGAGCTACGCAATCTGATGGGCATGGAGCCGAAAGAACCTTTACGCTTGCGCGGTGACTTCGACGACCTGATCAGTCTGCTGCCGTCGCTCGACGATGCCACTGCGCGGGCGCTTCAGGCGCGTCCTGATCTGTTAGCGATGCGCGCGGCGGAAAGTTTAGCCGAGGCGCAAATCGAACAGGCACGCTCAACCGGACGCCTTGATGCGAGCGTGACGGCTGGCTACCAGAGGATGAACTCCAGCTTTCCAGTGAGCGGCATCAATGAGACAGGGCAACTACAGCCCGTGCAGGATGTCTTCCACTTTCTCACCTTCGGCGTCTCGCTCACTCTGCCCGTGCGGAATAAAAATCAGGGCGCGATTGAAGCCGCCGTCTCGCAAGCGGAAGCCGCGAAGCAGCGGCGCGAGTTCAGTGAACTCACCGTCAGGCGCGAAGTCGCCGCCGCTTACGCGCGCTACGAGCGGGCGGCGCGGGCGGCGGAAATCTTTCGTGTCGGCGTGCGCGGTCAAGCCAACAAAAATCTTGATGTGGTGCGGCAGACCTACGAACTCGGCTCTAAGACCTTACTTGATTACATCAGTGAAGAGCGCCGCTTCATTGAAATCGAGACCGGATATATAGATGCGCTGTTCGACACGTTTCAGGCGCGGGTTGAGATCGAGCGTGCCACAGCCGCGCCGGAGTTGATAAAAAGATGAACGAGACGCCAGCAGAACAGCGCGCAGAGAAGGTCATTGAGACAACACAGAAAGACGCGGACGGCGGGGAAGATGTGGCGCGCGTCCGACACTTGCGGACAGAAACTGCGCGAAGACGAAAGCGCAACACACTGATTGTTGCTGTGGGGGCGATAGTCGCAATCGGCGGGTTAGTCGCGCTGCTGCTCTGGTGGCAGCGCGCGGGTAGCGGCGCGGGGCGACCGGTGCCTGCGCCGCGCATGGTGACGCTCGACCAGCCGGGCAGTAGCGGATCAACGTCAGCATCCGTCGAGCCGACGCTCGCGCTCGCTCCAGAGCAAGCGCAGCGAGCAGGTATTAAGATTGAACCCGTCGGCGAGCAACTCACTACAGAGGGAGGCGGCGGGACGGCGACCGGCGTGGTGCAACCCAACGCTTATCGTGAAACTCCGGTCATCACTCTTGTCGGCGGGATTGTCCGCAGCGTCGGCGCGGAGCTTGGGCAGACTGTCGGGCGCGGTCAAACATTGGCGGTGGTCTTCAGCGATGAGCTGGCTAACGTCCAGTCACGCTATATCACGGCAGTTGCCGAACTCGACGAGCATCACCAGCACCACCAGCGCACCGCGAAGCTCGTCGAGATCGGCGCGGCGAGTCGTGAAGAATTCGAGCAGGCGACCACCAAGCTGAAAACAGCCGAATCGAATGTCGCCGCGCTTCGCCAGCGCTTGTTGCTGCTCGGATTGCCGCCTCAGCGCGTGAACAATTTGCGCTCGGCCTCACAGGTCAGTTCCGAGGTGTCCATTCCGTCGCCCGTCGCCGGCACGGTGACGAGCCGCACCGTGAATCAAGGCGAGGTCGTTGAAGCGAATAAGGAATTGCTCAAAGTGACAGACCTCTCAAGCGTGTGGGTCGTCGGACAGGTCTATGAAAAAGACTTAGGACGCATCCGCGTCGGGAGCGGCGCGAGCATTACGTCCGATGCTTATCCGGGGCGCGTTTTTCGCGGACGCATCTCTTACGTTGACCCGAGCCTCGATGCGGCGACGCGCACGGCGCAGGTTCGCATCGAACTCGCCAATCCGGGAGGGGCGCTCAAGATCGGCATGTTTGTGAATATCGCGTTCGCGACCATTGGCGGAGCGGAATCCACCGTGCCCGTCGTGCCGGTTGCGGCGGTGCAGAACATCAACAACCAGCAGGTGGTTTTTGTGGCGACTAATGATCCGAACGTGTTTGCCATGCGCCCGGTGAGGCTCGGCGCGGAGTCGAGCGGTCGATTGCCTGTCCTTGAAGGTTTGAGGGTCGGCGAGCGCATCGTCACGGAAGGGAGCTTCAGCTTGCGCGCCGAGTGGCTCAAGCAGCATCCAAGTGGAACGTGAGATATCAATCCCAGCTTGACTCTGTATATGACTACAGGGTTTATGCTTCTCTTCAAGCTCATGGTAGTAGCAAATAGCTTGAAAGGAAGAAATGTCTAATGAGCAACAAACGTAGAATTGAAATCTTTAGCGCGAATTGTCCGGCGTGCGAAGAGACTGTTCAGCTGGTCAACCAGATCGCTTGCCCGTCATGCGAGACGGAAGTCTTGGACATGCGCCAGCCGGATGTGGCGGCGAGAGCCAAGCAGTACGGCATCAGCAGCGTCCCTGCGGTCGTCGTTGATGGAAAACTTGCCGACTGCTGCGCGGGACGCGGAGTTGATGAAGTCAGCCTGCGAGCTGCCGGAGTAGGCGTGCCGCTACCGTAGCGGCGATGAAGGTCAGAGGCACGAGAAGACAATGAGAACGGCACTTAAATCAGCACAACAAGCAAACATCGAAAGTCGCGCCACGTTGAAAATCGGCGAGGTGTCGAAGCGGAGCGGCATCGGCATCGAGGCGCTCAGGTTCTATGAAAGAAGCGGGCTACTCGGTCGCCCGGCGCGCACCCAAGTCGGCTACCGCGTGTACGACGAGGGCGTGCTCGAACGCCTCGATTTCATCAAGCGCGCACAAGTCTTGGGCTTCTCGCTCGACGAGATAAAGCGAATCATCGCCGACAAGCAGGCGGGGCGAAGTCCGTGCGCGGAGGTGCGCGAAATCGTGCGCGAGCGTTTACGGGAACTTGACGAGCGGATGCAGGAGATGCGGCGCTATCGCAAGGAGTTGGGAGCGGCGCTCGCCGAATGGGATAAGACCGGCGCGCTGGACGGGCACGTCTGCGGACTGATTGAGGGAACTGAGATCGAACACGCCAATCCCACGCAGCGCGGCTTGAGCAAGAGAACGGGCACGCGGAGCCGGTAATGAGGCGTGCGCCGGTCGCACCAAGTCATCAGCGTGTGAGCAAGGAAACATTTGAGTGATGGGGAGGTAGCAATGAATAGCAAGTGGTTACTGATAATTGGCGTGGGCGCGGCTGCCGCCATCGCGCTGGCGATGGGAGTGGCTGCGGGCACACTGTTAACCGTCGGCGCAGTGTTGTTGTGCCCTGCGGCGATGTATTTCGGCATGGGTGGAACGCATCAGGGATGCTGCGGACATTCAGGCAAGAGCAACCACGATCACAATATCTCGCAATCCAATACGGCTGCTGCCGGACACGGGACGGAGGATCGGCCACATCAAAGGATGGCGTAATTCACAGTAATCGATGAAGACACTTAAGGAGAACATGAAGCAACTTATGGACGACACGAATAATGGTGAGATGAGCGAGGCGGAGATAGACGAGAATTTGGAGGACACATTTCCGGCGAGCGACCCTCCGGCGTGGACGCTCGGCTCGGATCATCGCCCGGACGCGGAGCAAGAACCGGAAGACGATGCTTCAAAGTAAGTCTAGCGGCAAAGGCGATCTCCCGCCCGATTGGAGGCGTTCTTAAGGGTTAAGCGTCAGAGCATCTCCGGAAATTAAACGTATGGCTTCGTAGCGCGGAACTATTTACCAGGTGCGCCAACCTTTTAGCGTGGCAGATAATCTAACCCGCGCACAATACCCCGTGCGGGTATGTAGATTAAAATTATCTAACTGGAGGGATTTGATGAGAAAACTCACGTTGCTTTTAGCGTCGGCGTTGCTCGCCGCGTCCACGGCTGTTGTCGCCGCCCCGCAACACGCGGGTCACGGGACCAAGCCAAACGCCGCGAAGAAGGGAACTGCGAGCGCGCAGAAGAAGGAAGAGATCACTATCACCGGCTTCATCAGCGACAGCCACTGCGGGCTGATGCACATGAGCGGCATGGGCGACGAGAAGTCCTGCACGCTCGCCTGCGTCAAGGGCGGCGGCAAGTTCGTCCTCGCCGACCACGCCAAGAAGACGGTCTACAATCTTGACAACGCCGGACAGGAGAAGGCGAGAGAGTTCGCGGGCCGCGAGGTCAAGGTCACCGGCCACGTCACGGGCAAGACCATCCACGTGACGAAGATCGAAGCCGCTTCGTGAGCGAGCTAAATAGAAGTACTCCGCCGTCGAAAGTTTGATGTAAATTCCGCACCGCGCCGCCGTGTCCCATTGAGCACACGGCGGCGCGGTTTGTTGAATTCGGTCATACCCGGCACGGGTATGACCGTAGAGGTGGACAGGACGAGTGCCCTTGTGTTATTACGATAGCTAGATTCCCGTAATGAGACGCATACTAAACACCGGCGTGGCCTTCGCGCTCGCCCTAAGTTGCTGGGGCAGCGTGTTCGCCGCCGCGCCCTGCCCGCACGGCTGCCACGCTTCTGCGGCCGCGCACTCGCACGCCCGACGGGGCGGCGCGGAGCCCGCCGGACACTGCCACGCGGACATGAATGACGGCGCGGCGCGGCAGGCATCTGATGCCTTAGGTTCCGAGTCACGTGACGCGGGCGAGTCCGCCGACGCTGCCTTGTCGGCGGCGGCTGAGTCCTCAGGCGTCGTCGGTTCGGCTCACTCTACTTGCGATCACTGCATGGGGCGCGCGGAACTCCCGTCGTCGTCTTTGACGGAGCGCGAAGCCAATCAATTCAAAAAGAGTGATGGAGCAGCCGCCCCGGTCGTAGGCGCGCGGCTCATCCACCACGCCGCCGGTTTCGTCAGAGAGATCATCCCTCATGATGACGGGCCTCCGTCCTCCGTCCACAGGCACGTCCTGATCAACGTCTTCCGCATTTAGACCCTCCTCTATGTGTCAACCCCGTCCGGGGTTGCCGGGCGCGCCTCTGCGCGTTTTCACAGTCATCAACAATTAACCTGTCGGCGACTCGAAGCCCGCGCCTACTCGTATGTGCGCGGCCCGTCGTTGCCGCCAATGAACCATAGTGAGGTTGACCAATGGAGCACTCTACTCTCCGAAGAGTATGCGGGAGCGCGAGGTCTTTGTGCGCGCTCGTAGTCATCATCTTTTTACTTGTCCCGGCGACGACGCCCGCGCTCGCGCAGCACGAGGGGCACGACATGTCGCAGATGCCTGGCATGCCGATGCCCAAGCAGGCGAATAAACGGAAAGCAAAACCCAAAGCCAAGCGTGCGCAGGGGAAAAGACCCGCGCGCCGAACACCGCGCCGGGGAGCCGCTCCGTCCACGCCGGGTGCCGGGCACGAGGGGCACGACATGTCTATGCCGATGTCGATGCCCGGAATGGACATGCCCGCGCAGGGTCACGAAGGCCACCCGGCGCAACCCGCCGCCACGCCGGGGCAGCCCACGATGGATATGCAGTCGATGCCGGGGATGCAGCATCAGCAGATGCCGCAGCCGCCGAATCCAGCGCGGCAGGGCGAGCAGCAGCAGATGATGCCGGGCATGCAGCACCAGGGGCACACGATGCCGGGGATGCAAATGCCGGGGATGAATCAGCCAGACGTGCAAGCGACGCCGGAGCCGACGGGGCCAGTCATGCGGCTCGAAGAGCTTGAGCAGATGGCGTTGCAGAACAACCCGACGCTCGCCCAAGCCGATGCCGCGATCCGCGCGGCGCAGGGTCGCCGCAGACAGGCGGGGCTGTTCCCGAACCCGACCGTCGGCTATCAGGGCGAGGAGTTCGCCTTCCGCGACTTCTCGGACAAAGCCGAGCACTTCTTCTTCGTGGAACAGACCATTCCGCTTGGCGGGAAACTGGGTAAAGCACAGCGCGTCTTCGCGCGCGAGGTGGAACAGTCCCAAACACTCGCCGAAGGGCAGCGGCTGAGAGTCCTTAACTCCGTCCGCGTCCTTTACTACGACGCGCTCGGTTCACAGCGGATGGTTGATCTAAGGCGCGATCTGGCGCGGCTCTCGCGCGAGGCGGTTGGTATCACGCAGGAACTCTACAACGTCGGGCAGGCAGACAGTCCCGACAAATTGGAGATCGAGATTGAGTCGCAACGCGCGGACATAGATATGCTGCGCGCGGAGAACGAGCGCGAGCGGGCATGGGCTGCGCTCGCCGTCATGGTCGGCAAACCCGATCTGCCACGGGCGCGCCTCGCAGGCAGCCTCGAAGAAGGCATCACATCTCTCGACGAGCAAACTGTCCTCGCCTCGCTGCTCGGCGGCAGCCCCGAAATCAAGAGCGCGCAGATCGGTGTCGAGCGCGCCCGCGCAGCCGTCGAGCGCGCCCGCGCGCTACGTGTCCCAGATCTCTTCCTGCGCGGTGGCGTCGGATACAGCTCGGAATTCCTGGAGAGTCGGACGGGCGCGACCGGCAGAAGAACGGGACCGGAGGCGAACGTGCAGGTCGGCGTGACGCTCCCCATCTTCAATCGCAATCAGGGCGGCATCGCCGAAGCCGAGGCCAACCTCGCCATCGCCGAGCGCGAGCAGCAGCGACTGCAACTCGTCTTGCGCTCGCGCTTCTCGTCCGCCTTCCGCGAGTATCGCAACGCCGTGGTGATGGCCGAGAAGTATCGCACCGAGGTCATCCCGCGGGCGCGCAAGGCTTACGAGATGTATCTGGGCAACTACCAGCAGATGGCCGCCGCCTATCCGCAGGTCATCATCGCGCAACGCACGCTCTTCCAGGTCGAGGTCGAGTACGCGCGCGCGCTCGTCGATGTCAGGCGGAGCGGCGTGAGCTTGCGCGGCTTCCTGTTGTCGGGAGGTCTCGACGCAGTCGGCATGCCCGGCGAGCGGATGGGCGGCGAGCGCACCGAAGGTAACAG
>JBBRYU010000079.1:0-16069 GCA_038237345.1 Pyrinomonadales bacterium | reverse complement strand
TCTTCTACTATGCCGTCTTCTTCCCGCTCGTCGATCTGATCGGCGCGGTCGGCATCTCGCTGATCGTCTGGTTCGGCGGCTATCGCGTCTTGCAGACGACGAGCGCGCGGCAGACGCTCACGCTCGGCGCACTCGTCGCCTTCATCCAGTATTCGCAGCAACTCTTCCAACCGATCCGCGACATCTCCGACAAGTACAACGTGCTGCAAGCCGCGATGGTCGCTGCGCACCGCATCTTCCGCGCGCTCGATCTGCCGATCTCGATCACCACGCCGGCGCAGCCGCAGCAGACCGGCCGCGCGCAGGGGCGCATCGAGTTTGAAAACGTCTGGTTCGCTTACAAGGGTGAGGACTGGGTCTTAAAGGACGTGTCATTCACGGTCGAGCCGGGCCAATCAGTCGCGCTCGTCGGGCACACAGGCTCAGGCAAGACGACGATCACGAATCTCTTGATGCGCTTCTACGACGTGCAACGCGGGCGCGTGCTATTAGATGGCGTGGACGTGCGCGAATGGGATTTGCACGCCCTGCGCCAGAACTTTGCGGTCGTGCTGCAAGACGTGTTTCTCTTTAGCGGCACGATTGCGGGCAACATACGCCTGGGCCGCGCCGACATTCCCGCAGCCCGCGTCGAATGGGCGGCGCACGAAGTCCGCGCCGAAGAGTTCATCAAGCGTCTGCCCGAAGGCTATGAAGCGGAAGTGCGCGAGCGCGGCGCAGGGCTATCGGTCGGGCAGAAGCAACTGATCTCGTTCGCCCGCGCGCTCGCCTTCGATCCGGCGCTGCTCATCCTCGACGAAGCGACCTCTTCGATTGACACCGAGACCGAGCAACTGATCCAACAAGCCATCGAGCGCGTCCTGCGCGACCGCACCTCGCTGCTCGTCGCGCACCGCCTCTCCACCATCCAACGCGCCGACCGCATCATCGTCCTCCACCACGGCGAGCTACGCGAACAAGGCACGCATCAAGAACTCCTCACCCAACGCGGTCTCTACTGGCGGCTATACAAACTTCAATACGCCGACCGCGACCGGGGTGAGGACGTCCCCGACATCCCAATCAGCAGCACATTGCAATACGGCGACTGAAGGACAGAACGCACGAGCCAGAAAGCAGAGGGCAGCCGGTTGATTCTCAACCGGCTGCCCTCTGCTTTCTGTCAGCACTTTTGCCTCGCTACGGCTTCGGCGCGGCGGCGGGCATTTGGAAGCGCGCGTCGTCCACCGCGACGTTGTGTTTGATCTCGGTGAATTTGCGCGTGGAACTGAAGAAGGTATCGATGTTCGAGATGCGGATGGTGAACGGGACTTTGATGCCGTCCACGTCGCGGTAATCCTCGTAGTCGATCTGTTCGGGGATCGGGTTGAGCACTGTGTCGGTCAGCGTCATACGGCGCAGCAGCAAGCCCGTCTCATGGTCGAAGAAGAGTCGTTCGGTGACGCCGGGCGCTGGTGCGTCGCGCAGCACGATGGCCTCGCGCTCGCCGATCTTGGTGCGCCCGCCGAAGCGCATGGTCGGCGTCGGCGCGGTGATCTGGAGCAGGTTGTAGAGTTCCGCCGCGTGCTTGAGGCCCGGCAACTCTGCGGGCGCGGCGGCGTGCATCCCCTGCGGATTACCCAGCCAACCGGTCGTGCCGCTGTAGCCCTGCGTGACGACGCCCTGCGGTGTAGTGACCACCACTTGGAATTTGTCCGCTCCCTTGAGCGCGATCTCGACCGGCCAGTTGCGATCCTGCGACGCCTCGCGCGTGCCCTTCAAGACGCGCGTCTGCACCTTCGCAATCGCGTCGCGCCCGCCGACGGCGGCGACGTACTTGTCAATGATCTGCTGCGGCGTTGGCGGCGTCGGCCGCGCCGTTGGTGTGCTGCCGGGTGCTGCGCCCCCTTGTGCGCCCGGCGCTGTCGCGCCGCCCGGTGGCGGGCCCGGCGGCGGCTCGTGCCCGGAGACTGCGAGCGGCAGGGCCGGCAGGCTGATCGGATCGTGCGCGCCGCGATGACAGGTGTAACAGGTGACGCCGGTGCTGCCCAGATCGATCTTGTTCGTCTTGTTGATGCTCATCGTCATCTGCATCATGCGCCGCGCCGTCAGCTTATTCTCCTTCGTGTCGCTGGCCCAGTCCCAATCATCGCGCCCCGTCTTCGGGTCTTTCGTCTGCACGTGGCAGAAGGCACAGCGGACACCGAGCGACGCGCTGATGAAGTTCATCAACGGAAAGAGTTGCGCTTCGGGCAACCCCTTCAAGACCTGTATGTTCTTGCGCGTCTGCTCGACGGTTGCGTCGGCCGGCGGCGGCCCCTGCGCGCCCGCCGCCGCGCCGTTTGTGCGTGCGGCTACAAGCCAACCAAGCGTCAGCGCGCAGAAAATGAGCGCAACAAGGGCACGGAGTTTCGTTGTCATGAGCAATAATGTTCCTTCCTGAGCGGCAAGCCGGAATGTGATTAAGCGTACTGCTAAGCAATCAATGTAGAAGGGAAACTGGCCGACAATATAACGGGCAATTTAATTTGCGACAAGCGCGGCTGACGGCCATGGCGAGTTGCCGCAAGACATCATTGCAGAGCGAAGTCGAACGTGTCGGCCAACATGCGCGCCAGTTCATCGCCACGCAGCGGATGCCGACCCGCAAACAGACCAAATGAGCTTGGCGATATACGCCCGGCCGCTTTGTTCCGTCAGGCATAAGCAAACACGGCACGATGAAGATTCTGCTTCATCGTGCCGCGTTCAGTGCTCGTCGTTTCTTATTCAGCCCTGCTTGTCCGCGCGCGGCTTGAACTGCATCAAGCCCTCGACGGTCTTGTAAATCTGTAGATACATCTGTGTCTCGCGCGGGATGAGCGTGCGCCATGCGGGGCCGCCGCGCCGTATGTAGCCGGCGAGCCGCGCCGGGTTCGAGTTGTAACCGGCGGCCATGAGTTCGGGCTGCGTCGCCGTGCCACCTGAGAGCGCGGCGCTGATGTCCGGGTCGAGCACGAGATCGTTCCACGTGTCCTGCATATAAAGCAGCATCGCCTCGAGCGCGTTGCCGTGATTGCGCATGCCGGCGACGAAGTCCGGGTTGAGACCGATGCTCGCGTGCCGTTGCCGGATCATCTGGTACGTCCACGGGATCATCTGCACCATGCCGCCCGCGCCCGCGAAGCTGACCGAATAGCGATAAGTATCCAACTCGTTCAACGCATAGAGCGCGTAAACTTCCTCGAAGAGCGGCACGCGACTTTCGCGGCGGAAGCGATCATGATCTACGTGCTCGACGAGGCATAGCCGCTCGGCCACTTCCAACATGAGCGGCGTGATCGTCACGCCCTTATCCTTCAACCGCTTTGCCGCCAGATCGAGCATCGTATGCACGTAGGTCTGCCCCGCCTTAACCAACTCAGGCGAGAGCAATGCCGGATGCGCGGACGTGTAGTAAGCGGTCTCGCTATAGCGGCCGAATTTTTCAATCGGATACTCGACGAGCAGCGGCGCGAACTGCCGCCCCGCGAGGTCGGCGACGATAACGGCCGTGTTGACGTAGTTCGGGCGCACGATGCGCACACGCAAGAGCGTGCCGAGCGAAGAGGTGCGCGTCGTCTCAAACCCTTGCGTCAGAAACGTCTGCTTCGGCAAGGTGAGCAAGTGCGTCTGCCCACTGTCAGGGTCGAGCGCGGCGAGCGTGACGAAGCCCAGTGCGCTCGTCATCGCGGTCGGACGCACGCGCGATTTGAACGCGCGGTTCGCCTCCGCGATGTGCGTGCGGACTTTGCCGGCGGGCAGAGGGCGCGCAGGCTGCAACGGCGCAAGGATAACGACAGGAAAGGGCGTAAGCGCGGGCACAGTCGTCACAGTGCCCGGCGTGGCTGCGTTGGTCTGCGGCGCGGACTGTTGCGGCACGACTACGACCGTCGGCGCGAGTACAGGCGTCGGCGTGCTTATAGGCGTTTGCGTTTGCGTTGATTGCGGCGCGGCTGTGACGGTGCGTGGGCGCGTCACGGGCGCAGGCGAACTGTTCGGCGTTTGCGCGTGTGCTACCAGCGCGGGCGCGAACACAAGTAGGAAAAGTACGACCCTTCTTGTCTGCATAACTTACGGCAACTTTCTTGGACCAAACGGATGTGCTAGGGGAGCAAGCCTCTGTAAGATTCGCGCGTTCGGCGGCGGGTTGTCAACTTAAAACTCGCGCAGGCTGCCGGCGACTGCGCCCGCGGCCGAGACAGCGAGATCGCTGAGTGCGCCGGGCTGCTGGGCCAATTGAAAGCGCGTCGTGATCAACTGCGCGCCGTTCACGCCAAGATTGGCGTCGAGCGGCCACAACTCTTCGTTGAGCGCGGTCTGCGTCACGCGCGCGAACGCCTGTTGCAGTTCGGGCGTGACCACTTCCATCCCTTCGAGGCACAGCACGTCTGCCGCGCGCCCGCCGTGCGCCCGCCGTCGCGCGTGCTCGCGCAGACGCTGGCGCGCCTCTTCGTGAATCTTGCCCGTCGCGATGATGACCAGATGCGGTGCGCCCGCCTGCGCCTGTTCGTCGAGCGCATGCCGCGCGTGCGCTGCCGTCCAGTCGCCATCGCGCAAGAGAAACAAGAACGCTTCGCCGCACAGGTGCGTCATGGCCAACGACTCGCCCTCGCCCGACACGGGGCGCGTGCTGATCTGATTTTCCGGCAACCCAAGCCTGCTGAGGATCGAGCGCAGGTGCGTCGTCAGCCACGAGCCGTCCTGCAAAAGCGTGGTGGTAAGCGAGGTCGGCACGGTGATTTCGTCTGCCTTCTCGTCGGTGATGGCCGCGCCGCACTCGCTACAGATGGCGTTGCTTGTGTGCAGCACGTTGAGTGCGTCGGGCGATGGCAGCCGGAAGAGCGCCCGCCCGTCCTTGCGACAACTGACCAGCACTTCGCGTTTGACCAAACCCACTTCGGCCAGTCTGTCCACCAACAACTCGGACACGCCCTCGCCTTCGCCGCCGATCAGCGCCGCGCCCCCGCGCCCCTGTTGCTGCACTTCCACAAGGCGACGCAAGACCTGCCGCGCCTCTGTGTTCTCCAACATACCGGCCACGCGCAGCCAGTCGGCGACCATCGCGCTGCGCCCGTTCTGTTGCGCGCTCTCGCCGTCCGCCTCGGCTGCGAAGCGCGTGAAACTCTCCGGCGTGGCCGAAGCCGCTGTCTGCCACTTGGCTTCGTCCAACGCGCTCGCAGCTTTCAGATTACTGAACCCGCGCGCCGTTTCGAGCGCCTCATAGATGTTGCGACAGAAAGCATCCAGCAGTTGCTGCGGCTCGTGCGTGGCGGTCTCGTAGATGATCCCTGCGCGCAGCCCCACCTCGTCTTCATCGTTGAAGATCAGAAAATGTACATAGTCTTCAAAGCAGAACAGGTCGCCGCGCACGTAGGCCGCCTCCCCTGCCGCTTCGCTCGCGGCGACGAGCGCGCGTTCCATCTCGTGTGCACGCTCCGCACCGGGTAGCGTTAACTCATAAGCATGCAGCCGTGCGGAACGGATGAGTGGCATCAAGCCACGCTCTTGCAGTTTTTCGAGCAGCGGCGTGCGGGTCGCAAGTTCTACTTGATGATCGAGCTGCCGGGTGGCAACGAATAACATCGCGGGTCACTCCCTTTCTTGGGCGCGCATGCTACCACGATGCGCCGTGCCTTTGCCAAGCACTTATTCGCGCTCGATGATTTGTGGCGTGAAAGAGGATTGCAACACAGAGATCACAGAGGTCGCACAGAGCGCACAGAGGTTTGATGATTTCAAAGCTGAACTCGCTTTTCTCTGTGTCTTCTATGCCTCCTCTGTGTCTCTGTGGTGCAAAGGGCCGTATTGATTAATTCAATCCTCGAACAACTTGAAAAGGTCTCCTTTGTCACATTGACCGCAGCCATTTCTTTCAATTCAACGCTTAAGCTTGTGTTTACCTGTCCCTCGTCAATACCTTCACCGACGCACATCTGCCCCCTTTTCGTGCGATCCGGTTCATGAACTTGTGCCATGTCACGGAACAGTCACATTGCCTCTTGGCCCGGCTGTAACTGTTGATTATTATCCACTTGTTGCTGCACTTTTAAGCAACACCTGCCTTACATCAAAGCAGTCCCCAAGAAGCAGTAGCGAGATCAGAAGAAGGAGCACTAGACCCCCGTCTATGCCAATGAGACAACTTATCCCCCGAACGCTCGTCGCATGCTTCGCCCTGTGTCTGCTTACGCTCAGTGCTTTTGCCCAGACCGACACGCGCCCCCGCCAAGTCGCGAAGACCCTCGACGCCGACGGCACGGCCCGTCTGGAGACGGATGTCTATCTCGTTTCCGAAGCGCCGCGCCCCGCAGACATAGACCTGCTGAAGACACCGGTCGGGACGCCCCCCCTGCCGCGGCTCAATCAGACTATTTTGTCGGCGATTGACGCGCGCCTGGGCGCGCCTTACGTGTACGGCGCGATGGGCCCGCGCGCGTTCGATTGCTCAGGGTTCGTGTGGAGTGTGTTTCGTGAGGCCGGCATCAGCTTCGAGCGCAGCAGCGCACGCACGTTCTGGACACAGTTCGAGACCCCGAAGTCCGGTGAGGAATACAAGTTCGGCACGCTCGTCTTCTTCAATAATCTGAAGCACGTCGGCATCGTCGCCGACGAGCATGGCTTCTATCAAGCCTCTTCAAGTCACGGCGTGACCTATTCGCCCTTTAACGACTACTGGTCAGAGCGCATCGTCGGCTTCCGCCGCGTGCCCCTGTCCGCACAAGTGCTCGCCGAATAACTCCCTTTCTTCGTGCAAGCAAATCGGCCGGCGCTTTTAGTTCCCCCTGCAAAGCGCCGGCCGGTTTTCTTTATCCGTCGCGCATGTCATTTGAATTGGCCGGACACGAAGCCCGCGCGATGCACATCCGCTGCGCGCGCCTCCCACACGACGATGATCTTCTCAATCGCCACGTAGCACGCCTGCCCGTCGTCGTCCTTCAGATGCAGCACCCCACCCTCGATCTTCAACACCTCGCCCCGCAGGCTCGACGCCCCGCCGCAATAGATATCCAAATGCTTCCCCACCATCCGCGCTAGAAATTCCTGCATAATTCAACTCCTTAAGAGGCTAGCGGTCAGTAAGGGCTGCCCGCACTAACCTCTCACCGCTAGCCTCTGACCTCTATTTCTCCGGCGTCCATTCCCAGACGTTCTCGTACTCTTTCCGCTCCAACCTGCGCTTCATGTCTTTGACAAACGTGATTTGCACAAGCGGCACGACGGTCTCGTCCGCCTGCTGTTTGCGCTCGAACTGGAGCAGGTCGTAATAAGCGCAACGCGTGCGCGCCGGATACTCGCGGCAGACATTCGGGCGCACGTGATAAATCGTGCAGCCGCGCGACTGCGGATCGAGGAACTTGCAGGCCTTACCGAAGATCGGATCGGCCTTGCGCCGTAGCACGCGCTCGTCCTGCCACAGCGTCGTGAAGCGCTTAGTGGCAACTTCAGGCGACAGGCCGAAGTGGCGCGCCAGCCGGTTGATGTCGCGCTTCGTCACCTGCACACGATCATAGATCGAGCAACAGAAGGCTGGACATTTCGTGCAGTCGTAACGCACGCGCGGCTGATCGTCGGTTATCGTTTTCCCCATAACTTAAATACAGTGACGAGTGGCGAGTAAGAGCAAAGGTCTTAACTCGTCACTCGTCACTCGTCACTGCTTTTCTCACCTTCTTTCCGATTTTTCGTACTCCGACAAAAGCAAGCTCATCAATTCGCCGCGCCGGTCGTAGAGCCGCTTCAACGCGCGCGGCTCGTGGCGGGCGAGCGCGTAGGCAGTGACAACGGGCAGCGCGATGGTCGTGTCAACATAGCACACGACGGCGTCGGGCAGACGATCAGGATCGACCTTGCCCCACGAGACTGCCTCGCCCGGTGTTGCCCCTGAAAGCCCGCCGGTGTCCGGCCGCGCGTCTGTAATTTGCAAAAAGTAGTCGTGCCCGCGTTCGTCTATGCCGAGGACTTCCTGTATCTGCGGTTCGGTTTGCAGCATGAAGTTCTTGGGCGAACCGCCGCCGAGGATGAAGACCGCCGACTTGCCGCCGTGCTTCTTGCCCTTATCACCTTGGCCGTGGATCGCGCCGCGCTTGGCAGCGAGGACGATTGCCGCCGTCTCGTTCACGTCCAGCGACGGATCGAAGGCGAGTTTGTTGCCTTGCAACGCCTTCGCCGCGACGTTCATGCCAATAGACGAATCGCCGGGACTGGAGGTGTAGAGCGGCACGCCGAACTCGTAGGCCGCCGCCAACAGCGACTTATATTCCAGCCCCAACTGCCGCTCGCGTTCGCGCACGTACTTGCCGCACAGGTGATGAAACTCGGCGGTGGACATCGGCCGCTGAAACTCCGGCCCCTCGATGATCTGCCGGAAGAACGCATCCGTGTCGAGCAGCACCGAGTAGTCGAAGAAGATGTCGTAGATGCGCACGACCTCTTGTTCGCGCAGTACGATGTCGGAGATTTGCGCGCTGCCTTGATGGAGCGCGAGGCCGATGCCGAAGTGCGTGTCGTGATATAGGTTCGCGCCGGTCGTGATGATCCAATCGACGAAGCCCGCGCGCATGAGCGGGATGAGCGCGGAGATGCCGAGACCGGCGGGCGTGAGCGCGCCCGTGAGCGACAGCCCGACCGTCACGTCCGGCTCAAGCATCTTCTGCGCGAACAACTGGCACGCCTCGCGCAACCGCCCGGCGTTGTATGCCAGAAACGTCTCGTCAACTAAATCCGCGAGCGCTTCCTGCCCCGTGATCGCTTTCGGATCGATGCGCCGGCCTTGTAGAAACTTGCTCCGCTTTTTCGCCATGACGTGCAATATAAACGAAGAACGCGACCCGACGAAAGCGACCCCGCCGTTTATTCGTCGTTCCGCGTTCTGCCGCTAACCGTTGCTACCTTACTCCGCTTCTACCGAATTCGCCGCCGCCGTCACGCGGCGCAGGCGCAGCCGGACGATCTTGCGCTCGTCGGCTTCCAGCACTTCCATGTCAAGACCGTGAAAGGAGACGTGCGTGCCGGGACGCGGGACGTAGCCAAGTTCGTTGATGACGAGACCGGACATGGTGGTCACATCTTCGTCCGCTATGTCGAAATCGAACAGCCGCTCGATCTTGTCCACCTCGGTTGAGCCGAGCACGTCGTAATAACCCGCATCGCCTTCGACGATCTCGACGACCTCGTCCTGCCCCGTGTCCTCGTCCTCGATCTCGCCGACGATCTCTTCCAGTATATCTTCGACCGTCACCAGCCCCGCGACGCCGCCGTACTCGTCAATCACCATCGCCAACTGCACGTGCGCCTTCTGCATCTCCGCGAGCAGTTCAGCGACGGATTTCGTGGTCGGGATGAAATGCGCGGGGCGCAGGAGCGACGCGATTGGCTCGTTGTCGCGCCCGTCGCACCAGCATTGCAGCAGGTCGCGTACGTAGATGATGCCTTCGATGTTGTCGATCTGCGCGCGATAGACGGGCAGGCGCGAGTATTTCGATTCGACCACCACGTCGCGCGCCTCGCGCACCGTCGCCGTGTGCGGCAGCGCGACGATCTCGGTGCGCGGCGTCATCACCTCGTGCACGCGCGTGTCGCCGAACTCGATGATCGAGTGGATCAGTTGGCCCTCTTCCTCTTCGATGATGCCCTCTTCTTCGGCCACATCGATCAGCGCCTGTATGTCCTCGCCGCTCGTCTCCTCTTCCTCTTCTTGCGCGCCGGTCTCGGTCAACTGCTCGGCGGCCCGGCGCGGGCGGTCGAACGACTTGTGCCACGTAAACGCCAACAGCGAGAGCGGGCGATAGACCGGCCGCAAGAGCGGCAACAGACGTAACAGCGTCCCCTCTGGGCGGCGCGACGCGACGAGGCGCGGCAACAACTGCCGGAACAGACCCGCCACGACCAGCCCCACGAACGCGGCGATGAGCAAGAAACGCGCATGCGAGAACCAACTATGCGCCGTCAGCCATTCGTAAGTGAGCGAGGTGACGAGGACGGTGATCGCGACCAGCAGAATTTGAATCGCGACCATGAGCGTGAAGCGAAAGCGCGAGCGGCTTTCGAGAATCTGGTCGAGGAACGTGATCGCGCCTGACGGCTGCTCGTCCGCATCGGCGATCATGCGCCGCAACCCCACGTCGCTCAACTCGCCGAACGCCATGTCAATCATGGCCAGAAACGTCAACGCGACCAGCAGCAGACAGGTGATGACTATCTCGATTTGCATAAAAGAAGCTGTTAGCGATTAGCTGTTAACTGTTAGCTTTCAGCAAAGACCCACTTCCCTATCTCGAACCCTACGCCGCCGCGAACACGTTCCCGCAACCGTTTTAAGCTAATCGCTAACAGTTAACAGCCATTATATTCCAAGCCGCCGGCGCAGGCGCAGTTCGAGCGCGTTCATTTCGCCGTCGTCGGTCTCGTGGTCGTAACCACAGAGATGGATTAAGCCGTGAAGAATTAGCTGCGCGATCTCGTCATCGAGACTAAGCCCATGTTCGCGCGCCTGTCTCTCCGCGCGCTCGACGGAGATGATCACGTCGCCCAACGTCGCGCCCGCCTGTCTTTCAAACTCGTCTTGCGCGGCTGGAAACGACAACACGTCCGTCGTCCCACGCTTCCCGCGCCAACGCCGATTCAGATCGCGCATCGCGCGATCTGAGACAAAAGCGATGGTCACGCCTGCTCCGTTCGCAAGTATGACTTTTAGGGCCTTGGCTGTAAACGCTCGCCAGCGTTCGCCATCTATCTCGTGCCCGCGCAGCCTGTTTACAATCTCAATCATTAGAAAGCAGTGATGAGTGACGAGGGGCAAGTGACGAGCAGGAACAAGGCTTAACTTGTCACTCGCTAGTTGTCACTCGTCACTGCTTTACAGATTGCTCTTACTCGAATGCTCTTCGTAAGCGCGGATGATCATCTGTACGAGGCGATGGCGCACCACGTCCTTGTCGCTGAAGTAGACGAATTCGATGTCTTCGACGCCCGCGAGCACGCGCTCGGCTTCGATGAGACCGCTGCGCCGCCCTTGCGGCAGGTCGATCTGCGTCACGTCGCCGGTGATGACCGCCTTCGAGCCGAAGCCGATGCGCGTCAGAAACATCTTCATCTGCTCGCTCGTCGTGTTCTGCGCTTCGTCGAGGATGATGAAGGCATCTGCAAGTGTGCGCCCACGCATGAAGGCCAACGGCGCGACTTCGATGACGCGCTTCTCCAAGAGCTTCGTGACGCGCTCGGCGTCGATGAGATCGAACAGGGCATCGTAGAGCGGGCGCAGGTACGGATCGACCTTGTCCTGCAAGTCGCCCGGCAGGAAGCCAAGTTTCTCGCCCGCTTCGACGGCGGGCCGCGCCAGCACGATCCGGTTGACCTGCTTCTGCATCAACGCCTGCACGGCCATCGCGACGGCAAGGTAGGTGTTGTGATTCACGAAGCCGTTGGCGACAAACGAGTGCGTGCCCGGCACTGTCAGATCATAGACTTGCGCTTGCGACTGTTCGATGGAGGTAATTTCTAAGAACAACAGGCGTTGCGCGTGCAACGCGCGCAGTTGCGCCAGCGATTCATTGTGCACTTGGTGCGTCTCAAGTACTGCGAGCAACGTGCCCAATTTAGGATAGCTGGGCCGGCGGTACGCTCTGCGGTAATCGCCAAAGAGTTGATGCTCCGCGCGCGTGAACACCGTGCCGTGCATGGCCGCGCCGAGCAATGAACCGAGATGCGGCACGACATCTACGTTCGTATTCGTTCGCTTAATCTGTCGCCGCGCGCGTTTGCGTTCGAGCGCGAAACCGATCAATTCGTGGAAGCGTTCGGCTTCCGCGCCGGAGACTGTCAGCAGATGCGAGATATGCGCCGCCCCTGCATAATGGCCGCGCTTGATTTGCTTCGCGGCAACGATGCCGAAGTTCAGCAGCACGATCTGTGTCTGCTTGATTAATCGCTCAGAAACTGATGAGAGCGAAACCAAACCATCACGTCGCTCAATCGTGCCGTCGGCGTCGAACAGACCGCGCAGGTAAGCGGCGACGATGACTTCCGGCGCAGACAGGATCGCTTGGGGGATACGCTTCGTCGCAGCCTTGCCGGACGACATGCCGAGGTGCGCGAGCAGTCGGTAAAGTTGCGCGCTGGCGATGATGTAATCGTAGGGACGCTCACCGCCATTGCGAAAGACGTGCAAGCTAAAACGCGCCGCCATCGCCTGAAACGCCGCGACGATAGCGGCGTCGGCCGAACTGAGGATGATGCGATTGCGAAACGTCAGACAGCCGTCGCCGGTCAGCACACCGAGCATGTAGGCAAACTCCGTATCAAGTTCCGCCAGCGCGACCGGCTTAGACGTGTGATCTTGCGCACCGTTCGGTTGATAGACGAATTCGACAGTCGTCTGCGGGCCGAACATACGCTGCCCGCGCTGCAATGCCACTACGTCGCCCGTGCATAACTCATCCGCCCGTCGCCACACGAGCGCGCCTTGTCGGTTAAGCGTCAGCAACGGATGTTCCGGCGTCGCTTCGAGGCTGTAACCGAAGCGCGTCTTGAGGCACAGCGTCGCGCTTACATCGCCGTTGTACACGTGCGATGCGCGCTCTGGCCCCGCAAAGCCATGCACTGTCACGCCCAGCGGTAGATGATCGTGTGGCTGTGTGCCTGCGCCGAGCGCAGCGATCTCAAGCATGCCTCGTTCGGTCAGCACCAGCGAGTCGGCAGCGATACATTTCCCCGTGCCGGCCACGCCGATGCCGAAGACGACATCCTGTTTCTGGATGGCTTCGATGTAGCGGCGCTGGTTGGCGGACTTGGGCGCGACCTGCTTTTTGCCGGCGGGGTTGAAGCGCGCTTTGGTGAAGTAGTCGCGCAAGCTGTAGGCGCGGTCTTCGGCGATCTGGGCGAAGGCTTCGCGCAGTTCGCGGTCGGTGAAGGTCTTGCCCTCGCCGAAGAGTTCGGCGAAGTCGGCGAGGATGTGCTCGACCGTCGCCACGTCCTGTGGATCGCCGTCCACGGTCAGGTCTTGCCCGCGTGCGTTGATGCGCACGTCCAAGAGCGATTCCAGATATTTAATGTTCTGGTCGTGGACGCCGAACAGCGTCTCGATTCCTCTGAGTGGCAGCTCGATTTTCTTCAACGGCGGACTGTTGCTCCTTGTCTTGGGGAAGGTGCGAAATGGTGCGACGTGGGGTTGCGCGGCAGCGGATGTTTCTTGCTCATTGCTCAGGCAAAACGCTACTACACGCTCGCCGCCGTGTCAACGGAAAGGCTAAGACTAGCGCGACTTGACACTCGCAGGCACCATCCCTATACTTTGCCCTTTGCGTGACCACTGATTTTCTTGTCTGTGCGGCACGACAAAGAACAACAAACTATTGGTTCAGGTTTTCCAGACGGAGATAAGGTAATGCCCAATCATAAATCAGCTGAGAAGCGCATGCGCCAGAACGAGCGGCGGCGCACTATCAATCGCGGTCATCGCACGCGCGTGCGTACGCAGATCAAGAAACTGCGCGCCGCCATGGCCGACGGTGGCACGGACACGCTGCAACAGACGCTCGCGCAGACGGTCTCAATCATAGACAAGTCCGTGCAGAAGGGCGTGCTGCATCGCAACGCCGCCGCGCGCTACAAGTCGCGTTTGACGGCGCACGTCAACGCGGCCGGCACGGCGAAGTAAACTAGCGCAGACACATTAACAGGCAGCGCGACGGATCGAAGCAATTCGCTCCGTCGCGCTGCTTTTTGCTTGCACATTCAGCCAGACACGCGCGAGACTTGTTCACCTCTATGCGTCGCAGGAGAGACGAAGATGCCGCACAACCCAACAGCGCCAACCAGTTTCCACAGCGGCGCGGAGATCGCAGCGCTCGTCAAAGCGTTCGAGACCTGCACGCTACCGGCCGCGGACTTCAAGCACACATCACACCTCGTCGTCGCCCTCTGGTATCTCACGCAAAGCTCGCTGCCAGACGCGACCGCGCGCATGCGCCGGGGGCTGCTTCGCTTCCTTGCATATCACCACGAGCAGGGCTACCACGAGACGATCACGCAGTTCTGGTTCAAACTCGTGCGCCATTTCCTCGATCACGCGGGCACAGATCGCCCACTGCCCGACCTCGCCAACGAACTGCTCGCACGCTGCAACGACACACAACTGATTTACACGCACTACAGCCGCGCGCTTATCCAGACAGCGGCGGCCAAGACCGACTGGGTCGAGCCGGATTTGCGCCCGCTGAGTTTTTGAGCAAGAGCAGCGCAAGATTTATAGCGACTAGTAATTGCGTGCGCCTCATAGGTCAGAACCGCCTGCGGTAGCGGGCGGGGGCGGCGGTTAGGGATTGGCGACTGCGGATTGGCAGAGCTTGTCTTTAATCCACAATCCGAAATCCGCAGTCCGCAATGCCAATGGCTCAACTGGCTAATTCACAGACGAGCATCTCGAGTTGCAGGCGCGGCGTACCCAGCGACGTTTTAATGGCGAGGTCGGCGGCGGCGATGCGCGCGAGACGGCGCGCGAGGTCGTGCGTATCAGCCCGCCGTGCTGTCTCCAGAAATTCCTGCCGTTTGCTATAAGGCATATTGACGAGGCGGAACACTTCCTCTTTCGGCCGGCCCTGCGCCATCAACTCTTTGGCCAGCGCGAGTCGATGATAATTGCTGGCGAGCAGACCGATGAGCATGACCGGCTCCGCGCCGTCGTCGAGTATGCGGCTCAGGGTCACGAGCGCACGCCGTTTGTCGCGCGCGATCAGTTGATCGGTCAGGTCAAAGTTCGACAACTCGCGCGAGCGGCCGACGAGCGCGTCCACCATATCCATCGTGATGCGCCCCGCAGGCAGCGCGGCGGTTGCTAATTTTTCAAGCTCATTCGTCAGCCGGCGTACGCGCGGGCCAGCGAGCGCGACGATCTGCCGCAGCGTCCGCTCGTCCGCTTCAGCCTTCAGCCGCTGCAAGTGATCGCGCGCCCACACGGACAACTCGCCATCATTCAACTCGGCGAACTCGACGCTCACGCAGGCGTCCATCAGCGTCTTGCTCAGCTTGCGCCGCTTGTCCAGTTCGTCGGCGACGAAGATGACGACGGAAGATTCGACGGGGCGCGCAAGGTAACGCAAAAGCGCGCCCTCGTCCGCCTCTTTGAGTTTCGCAAAGTCCGTGACGCGCACGACGCGTCGCTCAGCCATCATCGGCAACTGCTCGGCGGTGGCGAGCGCCTGCTGCACGTCCACGCTGGCGAGGCTGTAGCTCGCTACGTTGAACTCGCGCAGCGCCGCGCCCTGTAAGGCTGTCTCGGTGATGAAGCGCACGGCCTGTGCGCGCAAGAATTCTTCCGGCCCGAAGAGCAGGTAGAGCGGCGCGAGAGTTTTCTGTTTCAGTTGCCGCTTGAGTTCTTCGCGCGTGCGGCTGCTCATTTTTCTTGATTGACGCCGAAGCCGTTGACGAGCGTGGAGACGAGGCTTTCGGCGAAGTTGCGCGCGATGCGCTGCACGGCCGGGTCTTCCTCGTTGAAGAAGGTGCGCGGGTCGTTGGCGAACTCGAACTCGCCGCGATAGACGAAATTCTGATTGTCGTACAACACGCGGTTCTGCACCTGATCGCGCACCGTGACCGCGCCCACGACCGTCACTTCGAAGACGCGCGAACGACCGCGCTCGTCGAGCAGCACGCCGGAGAACGAGAAACTCTTGATCACGCCATCCACCACCGCGTCCGCGCCCTTGCGCTCGCTCTGCACACGCAACCCGCGCCCGCGCCGTATGATCTCGTTGCTCACGGCGTCGGTGAAGCGCGTCTCGATCTTGTAGCGCAACGCCTGATTCTCGAACGCGGGCACGGCGACCGTGTGGATGTATTCCGGCAGCCCCGTCTTCGTCACAGGCTTGTAGCACTCGGTAAAACCCGATGAGCAGGCCAGCACAAGGGCCAGCGCACACACGCGCCAGATGCTGCGACCAATCTTCATGCTGCGCTCAACTCCGTTCGTCAGATTCATTGGACAGGATGCGGCACGATACGACTTGCCGAATCCGCCTGTCAAATCCCGACCGCGTATCAGGCCGCCGAGCACTGCGAAATCAAGCCCGAGGAC
>JBBRYU010000078.1:0-16088 GCA_038237345.1 Pyrinomonadales bacterium | reverse complement strand
TCGGCGGCTTCAGTATCCCGACCGACACGTTGCGCGCCTACACGATGGTCTTCGCGCTCATACTCATCTGGCTCTACTTCCATTTCTCAACCAACCACATCTTTCTTGAGGCGCGCAATTTCTCGAACCTGATGCGGCAGACGTCGGTGACGGGTGTGCTGGCGGTCGGCATGTTGATGATCATCGTGACCGGGCAGATCGATCTGTCGGTCGGCTCGCTGGTCGGCCTCGCGGGCGGCATCGCGGCCATCTGTCAGGGCTGGCTCGGTTGGGGCTTAGCGCCGTCGCTGGCCGCGGGCATCGCGGTCGGCTTGCTGATCGGCGCGGCGCAGGGCACGCTGACCGCATACCTGAACATCCCCGCGTTCATCGTCACGCTCGGCGGCTTGCTCGCATGGCGCGGCGTCATCTTAGGTTTGAGCAAAGGCGAGACGATCCCGCTGCGGTTGCCGGCCTTCAAGGCCATCGGGCAGGACTATGTCGGGCCGATGATCGGTTGGGCGTTGGCGGCGTTGGCGGTCGCGGCTATCGTCTGGCTGACGCTCAGCCGCAACCGTGCGCGCAAACGGCACGGGCAGGGCGTGCCCGGTCTCGCGCCGACGCTGGCGCGCATCGTGCTGCCTGCCGCTGTCGTCATCTGGTTCATCTACATGATGAACTCTTACGAGATCGCGCCCGGCCGGTTCGCGGGCATCCCCATTCCCGTGATCATTCTACTTGCGGTCGCGCTCGGCGGCGCGTTCCTGACGCAGAACACGACCTTCGGCCGCTACCTCTACGCCATCGGCGGCAACCCCGACGCGGCGCGGCTCTCCGGCATCAGCATACGCAAACATCTGCTTGCGGTCTTCTGTCTGATGGGCGTGCTGGCGGGCGTGGCGTCGCTGATCTACACGGCGCGCGTGGGCAGCGCGTCGCCGGACGCGGGGCAGTTGTTGGAGTTGGACGCGATTGCGGCGTGCGTGATCGGCGGGACGAGTCTGATGGGCGGACGCGGCACGGTCTTCGGCGCAATCGTCGGCGCGCTGATCATGTCGAGTCTGGACAACGGCATGTCGCTAAAGAACGTCGCCCCCTACACGCAGAACATTATCAAGGGCGCGATCCTCGTCGCGGCGGTCGGATTGGACATGGCGGGCCGGAAGCGCGGCTAAGATTTCTTTGTGCGCAAGGACGCTAGGTTTGTAGTGAACTGGAAGACGGGCACGATGAATATCTTGCGAGCGACGAGCGCATCTTTGCGGTGCGTTCTTTTTGTCTGCGTGGTGTGCGGCGCGGGGCGTGCGCAGACGGCGAGCAATCTCGCGCCGGGCGCGCCGGGACGCGATGCGCAGTGGGCGAGCGCGGGCAAAGACGGCGTCGGCACGGCGAACACGCTCGACTCGAAAGTCTGGTTCACGTTGCGCGAAGGCGTGCTGACCGAGGTCTATTACCCGACCGTTGACGTGGCGAACGTACAGGAGTTGCAATTCATCGTCGTCGCGCCCGGCGGCAAAGTTGAGACTGAAAGCGCGGACGCCACGCACCGCATTGAAGCGCTTGATCCGCACGCACTCACGTTCCGCCAGACGAACATCGCGAAGAGCGGCGCGTGGACGCTCACGAAAACTTACACAACCGACCCGGAACGTAGCACGTTGCTAATCGGTGTGCAGTTCCAAACGCGCGACCCTCGTGCGTTTTACGAGCTTTACGTCTATTACGATCCATCAATCAACAACAGCGGCATGCACGACTCGGCGTGGACGCAAGCTGGGATGTTGTTCGCGTCCGATGCTGGCAAAACGTCTGCGCTCGCCACTAGCCCGAATTTCATTGCGACGACGAACGGCTATCTCGGCGCGAGCGACGGGCTGACGCAGTTGCGCGCCCAAGGCCGCCTGACAAACATTTACGGACGCGCAGTCGATGGTAACACCGTACAGGTGGCGCGGTTGGCGCAGCTCAGGCTGAGTAAAAGGCCGGGAGTCTCCTCCGTCCTCGCGCTCGCGTTCGGCAAGGATGAGTTTGAAGCGGCGCAGAACGCGCGTGCTTCGCTGGCGAAGGGCTTCGCCCATTGTCGCACTGAATACGAAGCTGGCTGGCACGAGTATGTGCGGACGCTCCGTCGTGTCGCGCCGAAGTATCAAGCACAGTTCGATATGGCGGCGATGGTTTTGCGGGCGCACGAGGACAAGACTTATCGCGGCGCGCAGATCGCTTCGCTCTCAGTGCCATGGGGCGGCGGCGCGAACGCGAACGAGCCGAACGTTGGCGGCTATCATCTCGTCTGGGCGCGCGATCTCTATCAGGTGGCCACCGCGCTCTACGCCACTGGCGACAAGGCGGGCGCGGATCGCGCGCTCGATTATCTGTTCCGCGTGCAGCAAAAGGCGGACGGCAGCTTCCCGCAGAATTCGTGGCTCGACGGGCGACCGTTCTGGGGCAGCTTGCAGATGGACGAAGTCGCGTACCCGCTCATCCTCGCTTACACGCTCGGCCGCACCGATAACGAGACGTGGACGAAACACGTCAAACTCGCCGCCGACTATCTGGTGAAATACGGCCCGCGCACGCCGCAGGAGCGTTGGGAAGAGAAGCCGGGCTATTCGCCTTCGACCATCGCGGCCGAGATCGCGGGCCTCGTCTGTGCCGCAGAGATCGCGCGCCGCAACGATGCACCGGCCGCCGCCGCCATCTATCTGGCCACCGCCGATGATTGGCAGCGCAACGTCGAACGCTGGACGGCGACCTCGACCGGCAAGCACGGCGACGGCAACTACTATCTGCGCATCACCGAGAACGACGACCCGAACGACGGCCAGATCATGAACGCGGGCAACGGCGGCGGCGATCATGACGAGCGCGAGTACGTGGATGCAGGTTTCCTCGAACTGGTGCGGCTCGGCATCAAGCCGCCTGATGATCCGCTGATCATGAAGTCACTCGCGGTCGTGGACAAAGTGATCAAGGTCGAGACGCCGCACGGCCCCGCCTGGTATCGCTACAATCACGACGGGTATGGCGAGATGGACGACGGCCGCCCGTGGAACTTCGACGGCCATTACACGGGCAAAGGTCGCCTGTGGGCTTTGCTCGCGGGCGAGCGCGGCGAGTACGAGTTGGCGCGGGGCGAACGTGAGGCGGCGCGCGTGCGCCTCGATCACCTGCTTGGCTTCGCCAACGCGGGGCTGATGCTGCCCGAACAGGTCTGGGATAGCACGACAGGGCCGTTCAAGTTCGGGGAAGGCACGGGGTCGGCGACGCCGCTCGCGTGGACGATGGGGCAGTTCATCCGCCTCGCGGTCAACCTCGCAGAGGGGCGCAACCTTGAGACGCCGGACATCGTCGCCGCGCGTTACGTGAGACATGCGCCGCCGTTACACACGGGCGTGTTTGACTCAACCTTCGCCGATGCAGAAGTGTTGCAGCGCCTTGGTGCTGGCGCAACTTTAAGTGCTTACGGCCAAGCCGCCCCCGACGTGCGCGTTTACGCATTGGCGAATGACGAAGCGCGTGAGTTGCCACGCGATGGGCCGGCGCGTGTGCGACTCGACGCGCAAGTGCCGGCGGGCGAGTCCGTCATCGTATTGGCTGTCGTCACGCCGGACGGCGCGACCGGCGTGCGGCGTTTGCAGTTGCGTGGACTAACCAGAGAAGAGATGAGCGCGTATCAAACACAGACTTTGCCGCCGCCCGCGGAGAGCGAGCGGATCAAACAGGCCGCGCACGGGCCGCTTGTCGCGGATGAAGAAGTGACGTTCGTCTATCGCGGCCCGGCGCAGCGGGTCGAAGTCGTCGGCGATTTCACGGACTGGACGCCGCGCGGGCTGGCCCTGCGCGAGTTGCCGGGCACGAACGTCAAATACCTGACGCGCAAGTTCAGACGCGGGACACGGGGCGAATATAAATTCATTGCCGACGGCGCGTGGCAGGATGATCCGCTCAACCCGCAGAAACTGGATAACGGCGTCGGCGGCTTCAATAACTATTTCACGCTGCCCGACTACCGGCCGGCGGCGTTGGCCTCGGACAAATACGATCTCAAGGGCAAGCTCGAACAGTTAGACGCGCCCACGCGCCTGCTCGCCGGCGACCGGCGCAAGCTGCAAATCTATCTGCCGCCGGATTACGATAAAACGGACGCGCGTTATCCCGTCCTTTATTTGCAAGATGGTTCGGACTATGTGCGCCGCGCCCGCGCGGCCGTCATCGCGGAGCAACTGATCGCGGCGGGGCGCGTCGCGCCGTTCATCATCGTCTTCTGCGATCCGGCGGAACGCATGCGCGAGTATTGGCTGAACGACCGCTTCGCCGAATTCATGGCGACCGAGCTTGTGCCGTTCGTAGATGCGCGCTATCGCACGCGCGCCGAACGACAGTCGCGCGCCCTACTCGGCGCAAGCCTCGGCGGCGTCATCTCCTACTGGACGGCGCTGAAATATCCGGACGTGTTCGCGCGCATCGGCGGGCAGTCGTCCGCCTTCTGGATCGACAACGAGCGCGAGGTCGCGGCGCTGGCCGCGTTGCCGCTGTACAACGCGCAACGCCCGCTGAAGTTTTATCTCGATGTCGGCCGGCTGGAATCGATCTTGGAGGTCAATCGCCGCGTGCGCGTCATGCTCGCGGGCAAAGGCTACCCGGTCGCTTATCATGAGAACGAAGCCGGGCACAACTGGACGAGTTGGCGCGATCAACTGGCGGACGCTTACCTCGCGTTGTGGAATAATTAAAGCCGAAACAGACAGGGGTTAATTCAACGAGATGTTATCCCATCGGCCGCCGTTCTTGAGATAAGATACGGTCGCTGGGCTGACGCCATGGTAATGGGCTATCTGATACTGATACATCTTGAGCTTGCCGTCGGCCACGGCCCGAAGCATTCGTTTGATGTCTTTGACCTTCCTTCGTGTCAGCTTGGCTTTACCGTTCTGTTCCCCATACAACCGAATGTTTCGCCCCTTGCGCACGGCATCTTGTGAACTATCTTTCGCCGTGCCTTGCACCAGATGTTTGGGATTGACACAGGCACGCACGTCGCAACGATGCAGCACCAAGAGGCTATCATCAATACGCCCGTTAGCTAGGAAATATGATACGCGATGCGCTTTGTAGTCCGCGCCATTGATATTGAAACGGCCGTAGCCCGTTTCTCCCATATGACCCTGCCAGCACCAGCATGACTCTGGCTCGCCAGACTGATCTACGTATGAGAGGAAGTGGTATATCTGAGTGTAATGTAATTTAGGTATGTGCTTCATGGGCGATGAAGAACGGCGAGGAAAATTGATGCCCGCTGAAGGACTCGAACCTTCGACATCACGCGTGTGAGGCGTGCGCTCTACCAACTGAGCTAAGCGGGCATTGAATTGAGCGGCGATGCTAACAAGCGTGCGGCGCGGCGTCAAGCGAGCCGCGCCGGCGTGTCGCTAGGGGAAACGGGCACGGTTTACATACCCGGCGGCGAGTCTTGCGCGGTGGCTGGTTGCGACTCGTTGACGCGCACCGTGTTCACGTCCGAGCCGTAGTAGAAGTGCCGTTTGCCGGTTGCTTGCAATCCTTCACCGACCTGCGGATCAGCATTGACGCTGAACGCTGGCGGTTGATTGCTTGCCTTCGGCGTCACCTTGATCGTGTAGGTATAGCCGTCAACGGTCGGCGTTTCGCTGTTGAAGCGTGGGTCGAGCCCGTTGGACTCGATCAGTTGCGCGAACGTGCCGTAGCTACTATGTCGGATGTAATAGGTGCGCTCTTCGCCGTTGATGGTATTGAGCGTTTTGATCGCCGCCGCTTCATTGGTCGCCATCACCGAGTTGCGCCACGCCGGAATGGCGATGCCGATCAGGATGCCGATGATCGCGATCACGATCATCAACTCGATCAACGAAAAGCCGCGCCCGCCGCGCCGCCTCTTATTTGGTTGCTGCATCACGAATAACTTTCTCCTCACAAACTGCTTACACGAGCCACCGGCAAGTTCAGTTCCACAATCTCGCCGCCCGCGCCAGTCAGCGTGGCGAATTCTACTACACCGGCGCGCGGGACTAAAAGCAGCGGTCAGAGGTTAGCGGTCGGAGGTCAGGAATAGTCGAAGAAAAGCCTGCATCGCCCGTCTGCGCGTTCGCCGTCAGAGCAATAAAAACCGAAATCAACTTCTCACCTCTGACCTCTGACCTCTGCTTTATTGTAGAATGAACGAACATTTATGAGGAGAGCATGAGACGTTTACACACAGCGCAAGGTGAGGGCGAAGTGATATTAGCGACGACCGCGGCCGAGAAACTGACGGCGTTGCGCGCCGGTATCGAGAGCGTCATCAAGGGCAAGCCCGAAGCGGTGCGGCTGGCGGTCGTGACGCTGCTTGCAGGCGGGCACTTGCTCATCGAGGATGTGCCCGGCGTCGGCAAGACGACACTGGCGCAGGCGCTGGCCCGCGCGCTCGATTGCAACTTTCAGCGCATACAGTTCACCTCCGACTTGCTACCCTCGGACGTGACCGGCCTGTCCGTCTTCAACGAGCGCACGGGCGCATTCGAGTTTCGGCCCGGCCCCATCTTCGCCAACGTCGTCTTGGCCGACGAGATCAATCGCACGACGCCCAAGACGCAGTCGGCCCTCTTGGAAGCGATGGGCGAGCAACAGGTGACGGTCGAAGGCACGACGTACCAACTGCCCGCGCCGTTCATCGTCGTCGCCACGCAGAACCCCATCGAGCATCACGGCACGTACCCGCTGCCCGAATCGCAACTCGACCGCTTTATGCTGCGCATACGCATCGGCTATCCGGACACCGCCAGCGAGAAGCACATCTTGCGTGCGCGTGCGCAGGGCGACCCGCTCGATAACTTGCGGCCCGCCCTCACCGGCGCGGACGTGGACGAATTACAACACGTGGTGATGAATGTCACGGTTGATGACGCGCTGGTTGATTACCTGATGCGCATCGTCGCCGCGACGCGCGACTCGGAGATGCTCGACCTTGGCGTCAGCCCGCGCGGCACGCTCGCGCTCTGTCGCGCCGCGCAGGCGCTCGCGCTCACGGAGGAACGCGACTACTGTGTGCCCGACGACATCAAGCGGCTCGTCCTGCCCGTCTTCGCCCACCGCCTCGTCGTCAACTCGCGCTTCTCCTCATCCCTGCGCCGCAGCGAAGAAGCGGAAGCCGTCTTGCGCGAACTCCTTAAAACAGTCAGCGTCCCACTCTGATGGCGTAGAACTAGGACGAAGGAAGTAAGTATGCGAAGGCTAACAATCTGGCTTGCTATTGCAACCTTAACATTTATCTTCGGACAGATAGCAACGATGGGTTGGTATGTTTATCGTTCGCACGAAACCTCGATCTTGGAAGAGTTTCCTGCGGAGGGCGAACCTTTATCAGAAGTCCCGAAAACTCCGATCCCTCTCTGTGAACTAGTCGAGAAACCGACGATATATGAAAACCATCCTATCCGTGTGTCTGCGATACTTTTTGGTGATACCGGCATAATTACCATTGATCCCAAAACCCGATGTCCCGTAGCAAACAATGTAGTGCGGATTGAGTATGAGTCCACAAGGGTTCGGGCCGAAAGCGAGCAGCTAATTAATACGATTGACAACAAGATGGATCATTGCTGGCGCGGAATAGGTGTCATGGACGGGAAACTTGAGGCGAGCACAGAGGGCCACGGACATAGAAATGAATTCATTTACAGATTTATTGTGACTCATTTAGAAAATCCGCAATTCGTATCCTCCTGCGCTCAGTTCTAACATCAATAGCCATCGTGCAGGTTTCAACCTCTCACGCAAATCTATGTTTCGAGTTTGGTGGAGAGCGATAGTCGGCACGTTGCTGGTCGCGTGCGGCGCGGCGACGGCCGGGGTGACGTGGTGGGCGCGGCGCGCGGAGGATTGGGAGACGGCGCGTTGGGGCGCGATCCTGTCGCTCGTCTTCGTCGGGTTGATCACGATCTTCGTCGTGCCGCCGCTCTTGCGCTCGGCCCGCGCGGAGGTCGGCCGCTTCGATCCGGCTTTTCAGGTCACCACGGGCGGCGGCATCTTCGGCGGCATCTTCCTCGTCGTCGGCTTCGCCGCTTACAACACGGGCAACAATCTGCTCTTTTTGCTCTTCTCGGTCTTGGCCTCGACGCTCTTCGTCGCGTGGGCGGCGGCGCGGGCCGTGTTGAGCGACCTCGTCGTCTCGGCGCGCTTTCCCGATCACATCTTTGCCCGCGAGCCTGCGCCCGTCCTCGTCCAGTTGCACAACACGAAGCGCGTCCTGCCGTCGTTCTCGATCCTCGTCGAAGCGCGCTGCCGGGCCGATGCGGACGACGCTGTGCCCGTGCGGCGGCGGCGGCGCCGCGCGCGTTTCTTCAAACGCACGCTCGCATACTTTCTGCACGTGCCGCATCGCACGCGCGGGCAGCAACGCATCGAGCAGACGTTCGAACGGCGCGGGCACGTCGTCGTCACCGGCTTCGAGTTGGCGACGCGCTTTCCCTTCGGTCTCTTCCGGCTGCGCCGTCATCTCCACGCGCCACGCGACGTGGACATGATCATCTATCCGAAACCCGAACCGCTCGGCGACGAGTTGCACCTGCTGCCGATGAACGCCGGGCGCATGGTCTCGACGCGGCGCGGCGTGGGCCACGACTTACACTCCTTGCGCGACTACCAGACGCAGGACGACGTACGCTACATAGATTGGAAGGCAACGGCGCGGGCGCGCCGCCTGATGGTGCGCGAGTTCACCGCCGAAGATTTATGGCGCGTCCACATCGTCTTCGACACGCGCTTGAGCGCAACCGCTGACGCCACACAAATTGATGCGAGCGCGCTGCCAGCCAACAAGGCTGCCAGCAAAGAGCCACCCGCTACAACGCAGCCTGTTGCGGCGCACAGTCCCGCCGCGCGTTTCGAGCGCGGGGTGACACACGCCGCCTCGCTCGTCGCGCACTTCATCGAGGAGCGCGCGGAAGTGCGGCTCACGCTCGGCGACAAGACGGGCGCTTACGGCACGGGGCGCGAGCATCTGTACGCTTCGCTGCGTCGCCTCGCGCTCGTCCGCGTGCCGCCGACGAGCGCGGATGATGCGCCGCCGCAAGCCGATTACCTGCACACCATCGCGCCCGCGTCCGTCGAACAGGACGCGCATTACGTCATCCTGCTGACCATGACCGAGCCGGGCACGATCCCCGGCAACCTCTGGCGACGCGCACACGTGATCTATCTGTAAAGCGTGCGTAGCCGTCTCAGTCTTTAATCTTTATGTATGAGCCGGGCGGCGGCCGCACGCCCGCTGCGTATGCAGTCGGGCAGACCCGCGCCCGCGTAGGCGTTGCCGGCGAGTTGCAGCGTGGGAAAGTTTTGCAGGCGTTCGTTGATGCGTGCGACGCGGTTTAGGTGGCCGAGATGATACTGCGCCATCGAGCGCGGCCATTTTTCGACGTGCGCGAAGAGCGGCGCGGCCTCGATGCCGAGCATTGCGCGCAAATCTGCGCGCACGGCCGCGAGCATCTCGGCTTCGGCGAGCGCGAACATCTCCGGTTGCAGCGCGCCGCCAACGAACGCGCGCAAGAGCGCGTGCCCGGCGGGTGCGCGACCCGCGAACTTGATGCTGCTGAAGGTGCAGGCGAGCGTGGCGCGGCGTTCGATGAACGGCACGACGAAGCCGAAGCCGTCGAGCGGATGCGGGATGTCGGCGCGACGATAAGCGAGATTGACGGTGGCAGTGGAGGCGTAGGGGATCGCAGCGAGTTCGGCAGCCAGTTGCGCGTCGGTGGCGCGCAGCAATGCGGCGGCAGCGTATGCAGGCAGCGCGAGGCAGATGGCGTCGGCCGTGATCGTTTCATTCGCATTGATGGACAGTTGCCATTGCTGTGTGGCCGCGTCGAAGTTGATCGCGTTAACGCGCGTATTGAGTCTGAGCGTATCAGGTGGCAGCAGCGCGGCGAGCCGGTCGGTGAGCGTCTGCACGCCCGCGTCGAATGAGAGGAACAGGCTGTAACGCGCGCCGCTCGTGCCGCGCGTCTGCGCTTGGCTCGTGCGTTTGCGCGCACGCCACATAGCGCGGATGACACTGCGATGCTGGCGTTCCATGTCGAGGAAGCGCGGCATCGTCGCGCGCAAAGAGAGTTGTTCCGGGTCGGCCGTATAAATGCCGCCAACCATCGGCTGCGCCATGCGCGCCAACGCTTCGCGGCCGAAGCGGCGACGGACGAATTGCGCGAGGCTCTCATCATCAGCGCCGTTCGCGTCCGTTGCGGCGCGACGCGGCAATACCAGATCGAGCGCCATGCGCGCCTTGCCCGGCCAACTGAAGATGTCCGTCGTGACGAACGACCAGAAGCGTGTGGGCGCGAGCAACTGAAAACCTTCGGGCACGGGCCGCAGACGTCCGCCGCGCACGATGAAACTGCGCCGGTGCGCTTCGTTTGTTTCGATTAGACTCGCTTCAAGGCCGATCTCTTTGGCGAGTTGCAGCGCTTCCGGTTTCTCCGAGATGAACGAGTCGGGGCCGCCTTCAAGTAGAAAGCCGTCGCGCTCGTATGTCCGCACCGTCCCGCCCACGCGGTCACTCGCTTCCAGCAGCAACACTTCGAGCGCACCGTCGGCCGCCGCGCGCTCTTGTTTGAGTTGATACGCTGCCGCGAGGCCGCTAACGCCGCCGCCGATGACGACGATGCGGCGCGCTTTAGTTGGCTGCGGATTGCTCATGCGGGACATTGGCAGGAGATGGTTGTGCTGGACGACCGGCGACGGGCCGCGTCGCGCCCAATAGACAACAATCGGCAGGGCATACGTCGTGACTCACGCCGCGCAGGCCGAGGGCGCGCCGGTCGGTCTGCGGCTCGATGCGCTCAAGAATCAACTCGCGGATCATCTTGATGAAGGTCGGATGCGTGCCGACGGTCGCCGCGCGGATCATGTTGATGCCGATTTCGGCGGCGAGTTGGCGCGCTTCGGTGTCGAGGTCATACAGCACCTCCATGTGATCGGAGATGAAGCCGACGGGCGCGATGACGACATCGGTCGTGCCCGCTGCTCTTAGCTCGCGCAAGTAATCGCAGATGTCCGGCGCAAGCCACGGTTGCGTGGGCGGCCCCGAACGACTCTGAAAGACGAGTCGCCAGTGTTCGTGGCCTGCGCCTTCGGCGACGAGGCGGCAGGTTTCAAGCAACTGCGCTTCGTAGGCGCAACCCTGCGCCATCGAGAGCGGAATGCTGTGCGCCGTGAACGCGATCTGCGCGGCCGCGCGTCGTTCGGCCGGAATCTGCGCCAGCGCGTTTCTAATGTTTTCAATGTTCGGTTCGATGAAGCCGGGATGATTGTAGAACGTGCGCAGTTTCTCAATCTGCGGCGCATCCGCGCCCACCTCCGCTCGCGCGCCCTCGATGTTCTCGCGATACTGCCGGCAGCCGGAGTAAGAACTGTAAGCCGACGTGACGAACGCGAGCGCGCGTTTAATGCCGTCGGCGCGCATCTGCCGCAGCGTGTCGGCGAGCAGCGGCTGCCAGTTGCGATTGCCCCAGTAGATCGGCAGGCGCGGGCCGTGTTCATCTAACTCGGTGCGCAACGCCGCGATCAGTTTGCGGTTCTGCTCGTTGATCGGACTGACGCCGTCGAACAGTTCGTAGTGGTGCGCGACGGCCTGCATGCGCTCCGGCGGCACATTGCGCCCGCGCAGCACGTTCTTCAGAAAGGGCATGACTTCGTCCATCGCTTCGGGGCCGCCGAAGGAGACAAGCAGAATTGCGTCGTGTGGTTGTTCCATGCTGAATGATTAAAAGTTCTGCCTAACGTTGGCTCATCTCATGCACCGCTTCGACGAGCGCGACGACGTTGTCCACGGGCGTCTGCGGCAGGATGCCATGACCGAGATTGAAGATGTGCCCGTTGCGCCCTGCGGCGCGATCAAGAATGCGGCGCGCTTCCGTGCGAATGTGCTCGACGCCCGCGAAGAGCGCGACCGGATCGAAGTTGCCCATGATGGCGCGGTCGTGGCCGACGCGCTGCCAGCCGTCGGCGAGATCGGTGCGCCAGTCGAGACCGAGCACGTCGCCGCCCGCCTCGCGCAAGAGTTCGAGCAGCGTGGCCGTACCTGTGCCGAAGTGTATGACGGGCGTGCCGGGCGTGACGTTGGCGATGACGCTGCGCGTGTGCGGCAGCACGTATTCACGATAATCGTCGGGACTGAGACAGCCGACCCATGAGTCGAAGAGTTGGACGGCCTGCGCACCGGCGGCGATCTGCGCGTTCAGGTATTGCGCCAGCGCGCGGGCGATCAGCGACATCATCGCGTGCCACGCGCCGGGGTCGGTGTACATGAGCGTCTTGGTATGGACGTAATTTTTCGACGCGCCGCCTTCGACGATGTAAGAGGCGAGCGTGAAGGGCGCGCCGCAGAAACCGATCAGGGGCAAGTCCGGTTTTAGCTCACGTCGCGTCGTGCGGATCGCCTGCATCACGTAGTCGAGCGATGCCACCGTCTCAACTTCACGCAGCCGCGCCACGTCTTGCGCGTCGCGCACCGGGTTATGAATCACCGGCCCCTCGCCCTGCGCGAATTCAAGTTGCAAGCCCATCGGCTCGATGATCAAGAGGATGTCGGCGAAGATGATCGCGGCGTCCACGTTCAGCCGGTGCGCGGCGTAGACCGTGACCTCAGCCGCGACCTCCGGTTGCTTGCACAACTCCAGGAACGTATGGCGGGCGCGCACCTCGCGGTACTCGCGCATGTAGCGCCCGGCTTGGCGCATCAACCAGACGGGCGTGTACGGCACAGACTCGCGCCGGCACGCGCGCATGAAGGGGCTGTTGTAGAGCGCGTCAGACAGGGGCGCGGTTGCCGTGCCGTTCGCCATCTTATTAAGTTCGTCGGTGGCCGCTTGTGCGGCTTCGTTGTTCATCGCGTTTACAGTACTAGACCATGCGGTTTGCTCGTTCATCTTCGCGGAAACCTGCACCTGCGGCCTGCCGTACAGATTTTCGACCCGGTCGAAGGGACTGCCCGACAATTCGGCTCACAGGAGCATGGCAGCAGACTACAATACGTGCGCGCCTGAGCGTTAGTGGCCGCGCCCGTTCTGTCCGGAACTGAAACATTTTCGCGGGCAAAATCATCATAAACCCGTAGTCGTCATTCCGTTCCAGTCGTCGGTTGAAATTATTTGCCACAAAATCCGTGTGCGCGGTGTTTACGTCATGAGAGCAGGGAAGATGAGCAGACCGGCGACCGCCTTAGCCAATACGATGCTTGATCAGGTTCAGCCTGAAGCCCCTGCGCTCGGGTTCGATGAGGCTTTTATGCTGCATCACCGCGCGGTTTATCACACAGCTTACGCGCTCGTACGCGACCGCGGGCTGGCGGAGGACGTGACGCAGGAGACTTTCCTGCGCCTCTATCGCTACCAGCCGTCTGCGCCGGCGGACGACGCGTTGCGCCCCTGGTTGCTGCGCGTCGCCATCAACGTCGCGCACAACACGATGCGTGCGCGCACACGCGCCGACGCACGCGAGAGCGAGTTCTTCAAACAGGGCGGCGGCACGGACGCGCTGACCAACGCGCTCGACGTTGACTATGAGCGCGAGGCGGAGATCAAGGCTGCGCGCGAAGCCTTAGGGAAGATTGACGAGCCAATGCGCAGTTGTCTGCTGCTCAAACAGCAGGGCTTGTCTTATCGCGAGATCGCCGCGGCATTGGGCGTGCAGGAGAATTACGTCGGCAGTCTGGTCGCGCGCGGGCGGAAAGAGTTTGTCAGGGTGTACGGCAAAATCGGAGGACGGCAATGAGCATGTGTCTCGACGAAGGCATGTTGCAGGCATACATGGATGGCGAGCTTGCGCCGGCGCAGAGGGAAACGTGCGCCGCGCATCTCGCGACGTGTGCGATTTGCGCGGAACTGGCGCACGAAGCGGAGCATGAGTATGCGCTCTGCGCGACCGCGTTCGCGCCCGTGCTGAGCGTGCCTGCGCCGACCGCGCGTCTACGCGTGCGCCTCGAAGACGCGCTTGCCGGGTTGCAAGCGCCGCCGCGCCGCATCGTCGCATCGCCTGTCTCGCGTCTGCGCGCGTGGGCGGCCATATTCGCTGCGTCATTCGCCTTCAAGCCGCGCTACGCCGGCGCGTTCGCTAGCTTCCTAGTTGCCGTCGCGTTAACGGTTACTTTGACCATGATACGGCCGAAGCAGCCTGAACAAATTGCCGGAAATAAAGAGGCGAATCTGCCGGGTGCGCCTAATGCAGATGCCGGTGCGCCGCCGCTGCCAAAGTCGGCCAGTGAGAAGGAGATAAAGCGAAGTACAAATGAAAGTACGGGTGCGCCTGCCGCTAAACGCAAGCCGTTTGTCAACGCCAACTATAAACAACCAGCCATTCACCAACCGAGCGCGCCCGACGAAGTGACTGCGCAACTTGCGCCGTTGCTGCCCGACGAGAAGAAGTATATGACCACGATTGCTACGCTCGACGCAGCGATCAAGGCGCAGGGGCAGGGGGCATTGCCGCCGTCGCTGCGCGCGGAGTATGAGCGTAACCTCGCGTTGGTCGATCAAGCGATCATCTCCACGCGCGTCGCCGCGCGGCGCAATCCGCAGGACGCGAACGTAAAAGAATTCCTGCGCGCCGCTTATCAGAACAAGGTCGATCTGCTAACGACCGTCGCGGATCAGACGCAGTTAATCGCCGCGCGCGATTAAATTCCTTTGCGCTTTTGCTTCTTGGCGTGAGGTTGTTCTTTGGCGAGCATTAATCTCACCCAAAAACGCGAAGGCGCAAAGAGGGATGCAAGAAATTGCCTTCAGGAAACCATCGAGCATGAAGTTGAGGCATTCATTTATCACTTTGGGCGCGGTGCTGGCACTGTGCGCGTGCGCGCCACCACAGGCGCTGGCCGGCGGCGGCGGCGCGGCGCTCACGGAGCAGACGGTCGCGGCCGATCAGGCGGTTACGGTCGTTTTGTGTCTGGAATCGGGCGGCATCACCGTGCGCGGTTGGGAGCGCAAAGAGGTACATGCGCGCAACAGTAGCGGCGGGCAGATCGAGTTGCGCCGGGCGGACGCGGCCAACGAATCCGTGCCCGCGACGCGCGTCGAAGTGCTGATGCCGGACGCGCCGGGGCTGCGCCCGCGTCCGGGCCAGTGCGGCCGTTCGAGCGACGTTGTGTTAGACGTGCCGCGCGGCAGCAGCGTGCAGTTGCGCGGGCACAGCGGCGACATAGATGTGGCCGGCGTGGCCAGCGTCCGCGCCGACACGCTGAGCGGCAGCATAGAGTTGCGCAACATCTCGCACTATGCCGAAGTGACGACCGCCAATGGCGACGTGACGCTCAAGCATGCGACGGGGCGTGCGCGCCTGCGCACGATTAGCGGCTTGATCGAGGTGAGCGATGCGCAGCCGGAAGCGGCGAGCGATGATCTGTGGGTCAAGACCACGAGCGGCGACATCACACTTACGCAACTCGGGCACGCGCACGTCGAGGCCACGGCCACGGCGGGCAGCGTTAATTTAGCAGGCCCGCTCGCGCCCGGCGGCTTCTACGATCTCAAGACCATGAACGGCGACGTGACGCTGACGCTGCCAACTGACTCTTCTTTCTTCGTCAACGCCAAAGTCTATTATGGCGGCGACATTGTGACAGACTTTCCCATCCGCCTAGCGCCCAGTGCGAGCAGTAACGAGAAAGGCGCACCGGACAAGAAGCATCCCGACCAGCCGAAAAGGAACGTCGCTCTCACTGGCGGCAATTTAACCGGCGTCTACGGCCCGAAAGAGAAGGGCGACGCCACGCTTAACCTCGCATCATTCAGTGGCTCGGTGCGGCTGCGGAAAAAAAGTGACAAGTGACAAGTGACGCTCAAGGTTCAAGGTTGCCGGTTACTCGACTTTGAACTTTGAGTTCGTTCTTAACTCGTCACTGCTTTACTGGCACGATGCGTGCTAAATGAAGATGCCGCCGGCTTGTGTTGCGGGAAATGCTTGCGCGGCCGCTCGTCACCAACTGATAGCCGCTCGTCACATGGCAAAAATAATTCTGCCACAAAATCAACGAGTGCGGTGTTTTCAGGGTAGACAAAGGCAGTGGGTTGACAGGACGTGCTGGAAACATTTTCCGCAGTCGGCGCGTCTAT
>JBBRYU010000077.1:0-16171 GCA_038237345.1 Pyrinomonadales bacterium | reverse complement strand
GAGACGGGCGTGCCGGTGGTCTATGGTATCGTCACGGCGGACACGTTGGAGCAGGCGATTGATCGTGCCGGCGTCAAGGCCGGCAACAAGGGATTAGAGGCCGCGATGTCGGCCGTCGAGTTGGTCAATCTTTACAAGGAAGCGTTTGCATAATTGCGGGTTGCGGAGTTCGGATTGATAAAAGCACGGTGTTATTAAATCCGCAATCCGAACTCCGCAATCTTAACGAGGGTTATGGGTTCGAGACGTAAGGCGCGCGAGTGTGCCTTGCAAATGCTCTTTGCGGCGGACGTGGCAGGTGACGATGCGCGCCTGGACGAACTTGTGCGCGACTACTGGACGCAACTGAGCGAAGCCGAACAGGAGCCGACGGCGCGGGAGTTTGCGACCCAGTTGGCGACGGGCACGCTGGCGCACGTCGCGGAGATTGACGAGCGCATCAAGTCGCGCGCCGAGCACTGGCGCATCTCGCGCATGGCGGTCGTGGATCGCAACGTGCTGCGGCTCGCCGTCTACGAATTCCTCTACGAGCAGACGCCGCGCACCGTGGCCATCAACGAGGCGCTGGAGATCGCCCGCCGCTTCTCTACCTTTGAAGCCACGCAGTTCATCAACGGTATCCTCGACGCCATCAAACGCGACCTCGATCAGGAACGCCCGCAGACAGACGCCGAGCAAAGCACACCCACAGAATCTGCCGACGCAGAATCTATCGCCGCAGAAACTACCAACCCGGACGACGACGACGAAGAACGCATCGCCTCGGCTTCGTGAGTCAGCGTGTTAACCGCTCAGGCAATACGGTCGTTCGGCAGTCGCCTTAAACTCCCAACCAACGCCAGTATCGCCAGCGCGAAGCCGACACCTTTGATCGCCAACACCCAGCCGCCGGAGATCGGCGCGGGGTCGTCGTGCAGATGCTCAAACTGTAAGAAGAAACTCGCGTAAGCCATGCCGCATGTGAAGCCCCACGCCGCCGTGAGGAAACGTTGCCCGCCGCGCACGTCGCGACCGGTGCGCCACGCCCCGTACAACAGGAATGCACCTAAGATGTAATCGTCGAGCCAAGCGGGCAGGTAATGAAGTTGTCCGAGTTGATGCCAGCGCCGGATCGTCTCGCCCAAGGGCGCGAGGATGCCAAACAAGTAGGCGAGGCGGCGGCTGAAAGTGATCGTCATGGTGCTATTTGGTTTGTCTCTCGTGCGCCTCACACGAGCGGCGGGCGACGCTTGTGCCAGTCGGTCGCCTGTTGATAGCGCGCGGCTACGTCAACGAGCAAGTCTTCGCTCCACGCCGGCCCGACGAACTGTATGCCGGTTGGCAGACCCGCCACACCGAAGCCGTTCGGCACGGAGATCGCGGGCACGCCCACGGCATTCGATGCGCCGATGGGCGACGACGCGGTCACACCCGGCCACGCCTCGCCGAAACTCTTATCAAGCGGATTGGCCACGGTCGTGCGCGACGGCGCGACGAGCAGATCGAAGCCCTCGAACATCTCGGCCCACGCGCGCCGCATCGGCGCACGCAGACGCATCGCATGGATGTAATCAACTGCGGGCACGAGCATCATCGCGTAGCCGCCGATGCGATCTTCGGGCACGGCCAATTCGCTCGTGCGCCCCGACTCGATCAGCTCGCGGAACGCGCTCGCGCCCTCCGCATCTACAATCGTGCCGACGACCGCGCCATACGGGAAGTCGGGCAGCTTCACATCCATCTTCACCTCGGCGATCTTCTTCAACCAATCAAGCGACGCGAGGAAGTTATCGCGCACCTCTTTCTGTGCCTTCTCGAAAGAGTCTTTCAGAACGCCGATGCGCAGTCGGGTCGGTTTCGCCGGCGGCACACGCCCGGCGGGTTGAGCCGGCGGATAGCGAAACGGCCGGCCGTGCGCGGTCGGGTCAAGCGGATCAAGCCCGGCGATGGCCGCGAGCACGTAACCGCAGTCGGCCGCGGAGCGACACATGGGGCCCAGTTTATCGAGCGTCCACGCGAGCGCCATCGCGCCGTGCCGCGAGACGCGCCCGTAAGTCGGCCTGAGACCAGTCACGCCGCAGAAGGCCGCGGGCGTGAGGATCGAGCCGGAGGTCTCCGAGCCGATGGCGAAGGCGACCAGCCCGGCGGCGACGGCTGCGCCCGGCCCCGACGATGAGCCGCCGCTCCAGTAGTCCGTGTTCCAGGGCGTGCGCCCCGCGCCGGTCAGGCTGGCCTCCGCGTGGTTGTAACCCATGCCGCCCGCGAGTTCGACCATCGCCAATTTAGCGATGAGGATCGCGCCCGCGTCGCGCAGACGTTTGACGACCGTGGCGTCGTAGTTGAACTGCTGATCCTTGTAAGGCGTCGCGCCCCAAGTGGTCGGCGCGTCGTGTGTAGCGAGCAAATCTTTCACGCCGCAAGGGATGCCATGCAGCGGCCCGCGATAGCGGCCCTGTTTGATCTCGCGCTCGGCCGTGCGGGCTGCCTGCAGCGCGCTCGCGCGCATGACGGTCACGACCGCGCCGAGGCGGGGGCCGAATTTTTCCAGCCGCGCGAGATAACCTTCCGTCAACTCGACGGGCGAGAGTTTGCGCGCACGCAACTGCGCGCCAAGTTCGGCGATGGAAGCGAAGAAGATGTCGTCAGATAGCATAGGCGTTTGCATCAGGCTGAGAATGGGGCGGGCTAATCTCACCGCAGAAGCGCAGAGTTAACGCGGAGAACCGCAGAGCAAAGCTCTCGGCGGCCCTCTGCGTTTATCTCTGCGCCTCTGCGGTAAAGCTCAACTCGCATGACAGATAACTAAAAGATTACGCTCAAGCACTAAACACGAAGTCAGGCTCATCGCTGTTGGTGAGTTTCGCCGCACGTAGGGCATCGCCTCTGTTCACTTTGCCGGCGACGTTGCGCTTGACGCGCGTGAGTTCATCGGCCGTGAGCTTGTCGCCGAAGCGCACGCGCGCGACCTCGCCGTAGGCGACGGCGAGCGGCGAAGGCGGCTGCGGCGTCGGGCTGGGTTGCGGGTTCGGCGGCGCGGCCGGTTCTTTCGTCGCGGGCGGCGTCTGCGCCTTGATAGTTGCGACGGCGAGCGGCGCGGCGGCGAGCGCAGTGGCGACCGCTTTAGTGAATTGGCGGCGCGCGGAGTTGACGGGTGCGCGGGCGCGCGACTTCGTTTTCATATTCGCTTCACGTAGGAGTTTGGGATCGGACTGCGAGGCGAAGCTATAGCACGAAACTGACGCGGCGCAAAACTGATTAGTCAGCCCCGCGAAGGGCGGCAGCATGTAGCCCACGGCTGCCGCCCTTCACGGAGCTATAGAATGTTTGCGCTGTCAGTTGCGCGCGCTCTTGCTCGCGAGCAGTTGCGCGGTCTCGACGAGTTTGACGAACTCTGTGCGGTAGCCGTGCGGGTCTTGGCCGGTGGCGGCGCGGGCGAGCGCGGCGACGCCGTTGTAGTTGGCCGCGCCCTTGTATTTCGAGTCGCGTAGGAGCAAGCCGAACGCGGCGACCGACGAAGCGAAGCGGAAGTTGTTTGATGCCTGTTGCCATGCGCCGCTCGCGTCCGCGACGCCGACGCTCAATAGTTTGCTCTCGTCCGCAGCGGGGTCTTTGTAGCGCAGCTTGATCGTCAACAACTCGTCGCCGTTCGCATGCGCGGACTGTTGCGCCGGTTGTTGATACTTCAACGGATCGACGCCGGGATTTGTCCATTGCTGGCCGAAAGGCACGACTTCATACAGCGCGGTGACGGTGTGGCCCGCGCCCATTTCGCCCGCGTCCTTCGTGTCGTCGTTGAAATCTTCGTCGCGCAGCAGCCGGTTCTCGTAACCGATCAAACGATAAGCGGCGGCGTGCGTCGGGTTGAACTCAAGTTGCAACTTCACGTCCTTCGCAATTGTGGCGAGCGTGCCGCCGAGTTGTTGGCCGAAAACTTTACGCGCTTCGGCGGCGGTGTCGATGTAGGCATAGTTGCCGTTGCCTTTGTCGGCGAGTTGCTCCATCGTCGCGTCTTTCGTGTTGCCCGTGCCGAAACCGAGGACGGAGAGAAAGACGCCCGTCTGCCGCTTCTGTTCGATCAAGCGCACCAGTGCGCCCTCGCTCGTGACGCCGACGTTGAAGTCGCCATCGGTGGCCAGCACGACGCGGTTGATACCGCCTTGCAGAAAATTCTCAGTAGCGACTTTGTAAGCGAGTTGGATGCCTGCGCCACCGTTGGTCGAGCCGCCGGCTTCGAGTTGATTGATGGCGGCGAGGATTTCGCCCTTGCGGTCGCCGGATGTTGCGGGCAGCACGAGGCCGCTGTTGCCCGCATAGACGACGATGGCGACGCGATCACGCTCGGTTAACTGCTCCGTCAACATGCTGAGCGCCGTTTTGACAAGCGGCAGCTTGTTCGGCTCCATCATCGAGCCGGACACGTCGAGCAGAAAGACGAGGTTCGCGGGCGGCATGTCTGCGCGGCGCAGGCGTTTGCCTTGCAGTCCGATCTGCACCAGCCGGTGCGCGCTGTTCCAAGGGCACTGCGCGACTTCGGTCGTGACGGAGAACGGCGCGTCGCCGACGGGCTGCGGATAATCGTAGGAGAAATAGTTGATTAACTCTTCGATGCGGACGGCATCAGCCGGCGGCAAGTGGCCTTCGTTGAGGAAGCGGCGCGTGTTGCTGTAGCTGGCCGTGTCCACGTCAATCGAGAAGGTCGAGAGCGGCACGCGCGTCGCGTCGAGAAACGGATTCTCGACGATGTGCCCGTACTGCTCTGTGTTGAACTCTGCCTTCTCATCTGCGCCAACGCGCCTACGCTCCGCAGGTTGCTCGGCCTCAGAGCTAATCGCTTTCGCTGCTGGCGCGTTGGCATAACCGGCCATGCTGTTTGCATTCGCGGCGAGTGTGCCGCTCGGCGTCTGCTGCCTTACGGGCGGCGCGGGCGCATCCGCGCTCACGGCCGTCTCTGTCCCTCCGCTCTTGGTTGACTGCTTGCTCCCGCGCTCCTGTACGCACGAAGAGAGCAACAGTGCGGCGGTCGTGCAGAGCGCGAGCCAGCGCAGCCGTGCGCTGCGGGGAAAGCGTAAGCGGCGGAGTGTGTGGCGAGTGGTGGCGGCGGTGCGGTCGGTATCGTTCGTGTGCTGACGCATAGGTCCTCCTGCGGTGTGCGTGACGTTGTCAACAACCTTGTCAGCCCTTGAATGTGCCGGGCGGACAAATCTTGCACACGCCGCAAGAGGACTTAGAAACTTACGCGGTCATCAACGCTCATGTCTGACCACGACCGGTGTGGCTTTTGAGATGTCAAAGTTCATTTGATCGTTGGATAAGATGGCATCGTTTGCTGATTCAGTTGAGACATTGATCCTCGCGTAGAAATTGCGCGGCAACGTGCTGCTCTCGGCAGCGCACCACTTGCACGGGAGCGTTAAATTGAATGTTGGATGAGGACTTTGCGCAAATGGAGCGCGCACCTCAACCGGTTCGCTGGCTAAGACTTGGCCGGGCGCATCGGGGGAGAAGAAATAAACCCACACCCAAAATTGGTCGGGGTCTGAGTGAGGTTTTACGAGGGGCATGACGGTCAGTTTAACGCGCGCCTTAAGCGTTGCGCGATCCAATTCGATTAACTGTGTGTCAGCGTAAAACTCCGCCGCGAATTTATCACTTACGGTGGCAGGCGGATTAGGCGCAACGACTGTGACTTCAACGCGCGGCGGAATCAAAAAGAAGCGTGGGACGAAGAGTGCGATGGTCAACGTACAGAAGAAAACGGCAAGCCGGAGGCAAAGTTTTGGGATGCTCATTTGCTGCTCCTTTCATGGTTGGGCGAACTGATTATACGCCGTTTGAACGCGCGGCGCGGGCGAGAGTTGCGTCAGGGGCAAACCGCTTAATGATTTTCTCGGCGTGTCCTCTGCGTCCCCTCTGTGCCTCTGCGGTGAGTCGCAGTCACACCGGCACGCGCGCCGGCTGGTTTAGGCGGTGGTGGCGGCCCTATGTAGCGATAATGGCCGGTGATCGGCCACGCGAAGAGCGCGTCTTGTAGCTGCGGCCCCGCGCCGATGTTGTGCATGATCTGATAGCGCGTCGGCTCGTCGTCCGAGGGCACGTCCACGACGAGACCGATGTGCGTCTGGCCCGCGCCTAAGTCCCACGTCACGATGTCGCCCGGCGCGTAATCGGCCGCGTTGTCGGTGAGCGGCAGTTGTTTGCCTTTGCGCGTGAAGAAGGTCATCAGGTTAGGCACGCGGCGATGATCTATGTTCGCGTCCGGTTGCTTGAGGCCGAAGCGTTGCGGGTAGGCGGCGAAGTTCGCCAGCATGTCTTCGTGTACTTCTTTCTGTAGATCGACGCCCACGGCGCGATAAGCGCGCACGACCTCGTCCGTACACGCGCCGCGATCTGCCGGCACGTCGCCGTTGGGATAAGCGATTTGATAGTAAGCGCCGTCGTACTGCACGCGATGCGTGGGCCGCTCGACGGCCGCCGCCACTAACTGTGCGAGGATGGGCGACTCGTATGTCAGCGTAGGCGCGCCGCGGGCCGGCGTGGAACTTATGTTAACTGTCGTGCGCCGGTTAAACGACGTGCGCGCGCAAGCGATGCTGCCGACGAGCAGCAGCAACGCACAATAACAACGACGGCGGCGACGTGCGGCGGAACGCATATAGCTTACGTGCGCGCTCACTACTTCGACTTGTTGCGCTTGTCCTCGCAAAACTGTTGCACTTGCGTGAAGAGTTGACTGCAATAAGTGTCCGCCGCCAGCCCCACAGCTTTGCATTTCTGCTGTTGCCACTGCACGCTCTTCATAAGCTCGGTGCGCCCGGGCACAGCCTCGCAAAAGCCGGGTAACGGCTTGCTCGCTTCGAGGCATGAGCGCAAAAATAGATTGTGGCTGATCGTCGCGCCGATGCCCGGCTCGCGCTTGTTGCGTGCGACGGCTTCCGTCACGCAGCCCTCGTTGTCCGCCTGCGCGCCGAACTCGCGTCCCTCGTCCAGTGCCCGTTGGCCCCCTTGCAGCAGTTCATCCTTATGCTGCGACCACCAGTACAGTCCCGCACCGATGCCGGCGGCCCCAAGCACGACGATGCAGACGCCGATGATCAAAATCACTTTCAACGCTTTGTTCATGCTTGCCACCTCGCGCTCGTTGCGTCCCGACCAACATCCGCGCGGCAGCGTAACGCCAAACGCGCGGCGACCACAACGGTTATGTGGCACGCGGTTTACTGCCGCAGCCATCAATATCATTACGCACGAGCCGAATTAAGGTTCATCCTTGACAGCATCGGTTGCGGCGGAGAGTATGTCGTCTGTGGCGATGCAACCTACGGTGATGAAATTCGGCGGCACGTCTGTCGAGGACGCGCCGGCCTTCCTGCGCGTCGCGCACATCGTCGAGACGCAACTCAACGCGCGCCCCGTCGTGGTCACGTCTGCTATGAGTCGCGTAACGGATGCGCTGCTGATGAGCGTGCAACGGGCCGCGACGGGCGCGGCAAGTGAGGCTGCACACACACTCGCCGAACACTTCACGCGCCATCAGGAAACGGCCGGCGCATTCTTGGGCGTGGCGGAAGCGACAAGGTTCAAAGCAGAGCTTGATGCAGCACGACAAGAGTTAAGCGCGCTGCTCTGCGCGTGCGCGACGGCGACGACCGACGCGCTAGGCGCTTTGCAGGACGAGGTTGTTGCTTACGGCGAGCGACTTGCGGCGAGCCTGCTGGCAGCCGTGTTACGCGCGACCGGCTTGCCGGCGCGTTACGTGGACGCGCGTCGTTGCATCATCACGGACGATCAATTCGGCCGCGCGACGCCGTTGATGAGCGAGACGACCGCGCACACGTGCGTCGAAGTCGGCGCGGTGCTGGCGGCCGGCGAACTGCCTGTGTTGGGCGGCTTCATCGCGGCGAACGGCAAAGGCGAGACGACGACGCTCGGGCGCGGCGGCTCGGACTATACGGCCGCGCTCGTCGGCGCGTGTCTCGCCGCCCGCGAGATTCAAATCTGGACGGATGTGGCGGGCGTGCTCACGGCCGATCCGCGCGTCGTGCGCGCGGCCGCCACGATCCCGCGTCTGTCTTATGCAGAGGCCGCCGAGTTGGCCTTCTTCGGCGCGAAGGTCTTGCACCCGAAGACGATTCTACCGGCCATCGTGCGCGGCATCCCTGTGCGTATCTGCAACTCGCGCGACCCCCAGGGGTCGGACACCGAAATCTATTTCGACACGGAGCAATCGCCGCGCACCGTCAAGGCTATCGCGCACAAACGCGGCGTGACCATCGTGCATGTTACGTCGGCGCGCATGCTCGGCGCATACGGTTTCCTGCGCGCCCTCTTCGAGGTCTTTGACCGCCACCGCACGGCCGTCGATCTCGTCACCACCTCGGAAGTCAGCGTCTCGCTCTCGCTCGACGAGACTGATGCGCTTGACGAGATCACGCGCGAGTTGGAGCAGATCGGCGCGGTCAGGATTGAGCATAAACGCGCAGTGGTCTGCGTCGTGGGCGAGGGTTTACGCAACACGCCGGGCATCGCGGCCAGAGTTTTCACGGCCGTGCGCGACATCAACGTCATGCTCATCTCGCAGGGCGCGTCGAGCATCAACCTGACATTCGTCGTCGCGGAGGAGCAAGTCGAGCGCGCCGTCCGACAACTGCATCAAGCATTCTTCGAGCGCGACACGCGCGAGCTATACCAGACAGCAATGCTCGATTACTAAAGCGCCCCAGCCGATACGACGCATGGACTTGTTCGCCTTCACCCGGCAGTTGATAGACATCCCGTCCGTGAGCGGGGACGAGGCGGCTGTAGCGCGCTTCCTCGCCGCGCATCTGGAGAGTGTGGGTTATCAGGTTGAGTTGCAGCAGGTCGCGGGCGAGCGGGCGAACGTCATCGCTACAACTACGACCGCGCCGCGCGTCGTCTTGTCCACGCACATAGACACCGTGCCGCCGCACATCGCGGCGTGCGAGGATAATGAGTACATCTACGGGCGCGGCGCATGCGATGCAAAGGGCATCATCGCGGCCCAGTTGGCGGCCGCCGAGAGGTTGCGAGCCGCTGGCGTCGAAGAGATCGGATTGCTCTTCACAGTGGACGAAGAACAGGGCAGCCTTGGCGCACGCGCGGCGAACAAGCACCCGATGGCGCGCTTGTGCAAGTATCTGATCAATGGCGAGCCGACGGACAATCTGCTGGCGGTCGGCTCGAAAGGCTCGTTGCGCGTGCGGCTCAAAACAACGGGCCGGGCCGCGCATTCAGCCTATCCGGAGCAGGGCGAGTCGGCGATTGAAAAACTGCTCGACGTGTTGCAAGCCATACGCACGCACGACTGGCCGCACGACGAGTTCTTCGGCGCGACGACCTGCAACATCGGGATGATCAACGGCGGCATGGGCGCGAACGTGATCCCTGCGACGGCTGAGTCCGTATTACAGTTTCGCTTGGTGAACGAAGCGACGCGCGTGCAGACGGAACTTGCGCGTATCGTTAATGGCCGCGCAGAGGTGGAAACTCTGTCGGTCGCTGCGCCGATGCATCTGCACGCCGTTGCCGGCATCGCGCAGTCGGTCGTGCGCTTCACGACCGACATTCCTTACTTATCGAATTGGGGCACGCCGTTGCTCCTCGGCCCCGGTTCGATCCTTGCCGCGCACACAGCGCACGAGCGCATTGCCAAGCGCGAGCTTGAGCAGTCTGTTGATCTATATGTGCGGCTTGTGCGTGCGCTGCTGGCGCGGCCGGAGGGTCAGGCGGCAGAAGGAGTTGACGGATGAGGCTCGCATTGTTCGGGCACGGCGCGATGGGCCGCTTGGTCGAAGCCCGCGCACACGCTGAAGGGCATGAGGTCGCGCGCGTCCTCACCGCAAAAGATGCGGCGCGCGATGCGGCAGAGATCGCGGCGCAACTACGCGGGCTTGACGCGGCGATTGATTTCTCAGTCGCCAGTGCAGTGTTAGCCAATGTCAACGCTTGCCTCAGCGCGCAAGTGCCGCTCGTCGTTGGCACGACGGGTTGGCGTGAGCAGGCAGAGGACGTGCGCCGGTTGGTCGTAGAACAGAACGGCGCACTTGTCTATGGCGCGAATTTTTCGGTCGGCGTCAATCTCTTCTACCGCGTCGTCGCCCGCGCCGTCGAACTGTTTAGCGGCTTTGACGCCTACGCTCCGTTCATCGAAGAGGCGCATCACGCGCGCAAGCGCGACGCGCCGTCGGGCACGGCCTTGCAGTTGCGCGACCTGCTCGCGGCCAAGTATGAACATGCTGTGCCGGTCGCCAGCACGCGCGCTGGGCACATTCCGGGCACGCACCGCGTCGGCTTCGATGCGGCGGCCGATCAGATCATGCTCACGCACACGGCGCGCTCGCGCGAGGGATTTGCAGCCGGCGCGCTCACGGCCGCGCGTTGGCTACAGGGGCGGCGCGGCGTCTACGAGTTTGGGCAGGTGATTGAAGAGATGTTGCAAGAGAGGATGAAGCGGCAATGACTATGAACGTGGACTGGCTGCGCGGTTGCGCGACCGCGCTCGTCACGCCGTTCAAACCGGGCGGCGCGCTCGACCTTGAAACATTTCGCGCGCTCGGCGAACGACAGATCGCGGGCGGCGTGCGTGTGCTTGTGCCGTGCGGCACGACGGGCGAGAGCGTGACGCTGACGGAGGACGAGAAGCACGCGGTCATCAAGGCGACGGTCGAGGTGGCGCGCGGCCGCGCGCACGTGCTGGCCGGCACGGGCAGCAACAACACGGCGCACGTGATCGAGCAATCGCTGGCCGCGCGCGCGTTGGGCGTGGATGCCGTGCTGGTCGTCGCGCCCTATTACAATAAGCCGACGCAAGCCGGCCTCTACGCGCATTTTCGTGCCGTCGCCGAAGCGGGCGCGGGTCTGCCCGTCGTCCTCTACAACGTGCCCGGTCGCACCTCGTCGAACATCTCGGCGGAGACGACGTTGCGGCTCGCGCACGATGTCGAGAATATCGTGGCGACGAAAGAGGCGTCGGGCAATCTCGCGCAGATCATGGCGATCCTGCGTGAGCGGCCCACAAACTTTCGCGTGCTGTCGGGCGACGACGCCATGACGCTCGCCTTGATCGCGCTCGGCGCGGATGGTCTGGTCTCGGTTGCGTCGAACGAAGCGCCCGCTCTGATGGCGCAGTTATGCGTGGCGGCGCTCGCAGGTGAATGGGACAAGGCGCGTGCGTTGCACTATCGTTTGCTGCCGCTCATGGATGTGAACTTCATCGAGTCGAGTCCGGGGCCGGTCAAGGCCGCGCTGGCGTTGCTGGGTCTCATCGCGGAAGAGTTTCGGCTGCCGCTCGTGCCCGTCGAAGCGCAGACACGTGCGCGCGTGCGCGAAGTGATCGCGGAGTTGGGCTTATTGAAAGGGACGACGCATGGCGCTGCGTGAGCAGATCGAAAGGCTGGTCGCTGCGGATAAGAGCGAGTACGCGGATGCGGACTTCGCGTTGTTCGGCGAGTTCAAAGCGGCGCTCAACCGGGGCGCGGTGCGCGCCGCCGAGCGCGACACGGACGGCCGCTGGCGCACGAACGCATGGGTCAAGCAAGGCATCCTGCTCGGCTTTCGCATGGGTCAGTTAACGGACATGTCGCCGGCCGATCATACGCTCGTCTTCTACGACAAGCATACTTATCCTGTGCGCGCGACCGCGATAGATGAGCGCGTGCGCATCGTGCCCGGCGGATCGAGCGTGCGCGATGGCGCGTATCTTGCACCCGGCGTGGTCTGCATGCCGCCGATGTATGTCAACGCGGGCGCGTATGTGGATGAAGGCACGATGATCGACAGCCACGCGCTCGTCGGTTCGTGCGCGCAAGTGGGCAAGCGCGTGCATCTCTCGGCGGCGGCGCAGGTAGGCGGCGTGCTTGAGCCAATCGGCGCAGTGCCGGTCGTGATCGAAGACGACGTGCTGGTCGGCGGCAACTGCGGCGTGTATGAAGGCACAATCGTGCGCGCGGGCGCAGTGCTTGCGCCGGGCACGATCCTGACGGGCGCGACGCCCGTGTATGATCTCGTGCGCGAACAAATTTATCGGCGCACGGATGATGCGCCGCTTGAGATTCCGGCGGGCGCAGTCGTCGTGCCGGGCGCGCGGGCGGTGACAAGTGAGCAGGGGCGCACGTGGGGGCTGTCGTTGTACGCGCCGGTGATCGTGAAGTATCGCGACGAGCGGACTGACCGTGCGGTGCAATTGGAGGACTATCTGCGTTGAGCGAGTTTCAACCGGCGGCGCGTTTGCGCGGCATCGAGAAGAGCGTGATCCGGCAGGTCTTCGACCGCGCACGACCCGGCAGCATCAATCTGGGCCTAGGCGAGCCGGATTTACCAACGCCTGATTGTATCCGGCGCGAAGCAGCGCGCGTCGTGCTTGAAGAACAGAACGGTTACACGACGCACGCGGGGCTGCTCAGTTTGCGCGAGCGCATCGCCGCCGACTATGAATTTCTGGCGCGTGATCCTGCTCGCGTCGTCGTCACCGCCGGCTCGCAAGAGGCTTTGTATCTTGCGTTGTTGACGCTCGTGGATGCGGGCGACGAAGTGCTGCTGCCCGATCCCGGCTTCGTCGCGTACCCGACCATCGTGCGCATGGCGGGCGGCGTGCCTGTTTACTATCGCATGCCGGCCGCGGACGGTTTCGCATTCGACGCGGCCGAGTTTCGTCGTCGCCTGTCGCCGCGCACGAAGGTGGTCGTGTGCATCAGTCCATCGAACCCGACGGGGCGTGTGTTGACAGGTGCAGACATGGCGGCGCTGGCTGCTGCGCTCGCGGGCACGGGCGTCTATGTCATCAGCGACGAAATCTATCGCGAGCTTTATTACACTGCGCAGCAGCCTGCGAGCATCTCGGATTTTTACGCGCGCACGATTGTCATCAGTGGCCTGTCGAAATCGATGAGCATGACGGGCTGGCGGCTGGGCTGGCTGTGCGGCGAGTCGGCGGTCGTGCGCAGCGCGCTCGTGCTGCACGGATACACGACGACGTGCGCCGCGACCGTCTCGCAAAAGGCCGCGCTCGCCGCATGGACTGACGAGGCGGAAATGTCCCGCGCCGAATTTCGCCGCACGTTCCGCGCACGCCGCGATCATCTGCTCGCACTCGTGCGCGATGAATTGGGCCTGGGCGTCGTCGAACCGGAAGGAGCGTTCTACGCGATGATTGACGTGAGTGCGTACGGCGATTCAATGAAGGTGACCAATGCTTTCCTTGCGCAAGGCGTCATCACCGTGCCCGGCGCGGCGTTCGGGGGCGAGTGTGCAGATTACTTGCGCGTGTCGTTCTGCGCTGATCACGCGACGCTGACCGAAGGCGTGCGGCGGATGAAGCAGGCGTTGGAGAAATTGCGATGAGCGAAAAATATCGCGTCGGGATTCTCGGCGCGACCGGCATGGTGGGGCAGCGGTTTGTGCAACTGTTGGCTGCGCACCCGCAGTTCGAGATCGCGGCGTTGGCGGCGTCCGATCAGTCGCAGGGCAAGTCTTACGCGGAGGCGTGCGTGTGGCGTCTGCCGGGTGAGGTGCCCGCGCGCGTGCGCGACCTTGTGGTGCAAGCGCCGCGCCCGCCGCTTGATTGCGCGCTCGTCTTTTCGAGTCTACCGGGCGGGATGGCGCGCGAGGTCGAAGGCGAGTTCGCGCGGGCGGGATATCCGGTCATCAGCAACTCGTCCGCCTTCCGCATGGACGCGGACGTGCCGCTCTTAATTCCCGAAGTTAACCACGAACATCTCGCCCTGCTCGACCGGCAACGCGCGACTTACGGCGAGCGCGGCTTCATCGTGACCAATCCGAACTGCTCAACTATCATGCTCGCGCTCGCGCTCGCGCCCTTGCACGCGCGCTTCGGCGTCGCGGCGGTCGTGGCGACGACGATGCAGGCGCTCTCCGGCGCGGGCTATCCCGGCGTCGCGTCGCTCGACGTGGTGGACAACGTGTTGCCGTTCATCGCGGACGAAGAGGAGAAGATCGAAGAGGAGACATTAAAGATTCTCGGCCGCTACGATGACGGCCAGATCGCCGCCGCGGCGATGCAGGTGAGCGCGCAGTGTCATCGCGTCAACGTCTCGGACGGGCATATGGCAGCCGTGCGCGTGCAGTTGGGACGAGATGCGGAGATCGCAGAAGTTCGTGATGCTTTCGCCTCGTACACGTCGCTGCCGCAGGAGTTGCGTTTGCACACCGCGCCGGCGCATCCGCTCGTCGTGCGCGCCGAACGCGACCGCCCGCAGCCGCGCCTTGATCGCGACGCGGGCCATGGGATGAGTGTGACCATCGGCCGGCTCGCGCCCGACCGCGTCCTCGACTATCGCTTCGTCGCGCTCAGTCACAACACAATTCGCGGCGCGGCGGGCGCGGCTATCCTGAATGCTGAGCTATTGCTGGCTACGGGCAGACTTCCTGCCGCCGGATGAAACCTCGCGCTTTTATATCAACCCGGCTAGCACCGCGCACGTCCAGTCTCACTTAACTAGCAGCGTCCATAGTGGTAGGCTATTATCTAATTTCACACGGTACAATTTGGACGTTTGACCCGTGCGCGGCCGTGTAAGCAGGCGCGCGAAATTCGAGGTGACACAGCTTTGAGCACGCAACCCAGCCAGCCCGATCTCTCCGCCGTCATCGCCGAAAACTTCGGCGCGAACGCGACCTACGTGGAGTCGCTGCTGCAACGCTTCCGCAGCGACCCGGCGCTCGTGGATGAATCGTGGCGCGCGTACTTCACGGAACTGTTGGGCGAAGCAGGCACGACGACGCAGGCCAACGGCGGCGCGACGGGGTCCACGCAGAATGATGACGCACGCACCGCGCTCAGTGCGCCCGCAGTTGCGCCCGCGCAGACGTTAGCAACCGCGCCCGCGCCAAGCGCACAAGCGCAGACGGCTCAGCCTGCAAGTGCGCCGGCGGCACAGTCCACGCAGACGTCCGCGCCGGTTGAGGGCGCGCCGATTCGCGGCGCGGCGTTGAAGATCGTCGAGAACATGGAGACGAGTCTCGGTGTGCCGACGGCGACCTCGAACCGGCAAGTGCCCGTCAAGGTGCTGGAAGAGAATCGCCTCATCATCAACCGGCATCTGCAAGAGCGCGGGCAAGGCAAGGTCTCGTTCACCCATCTGATCGCGTTCGCCCTGCTGCGTGCTTTCGACAAGTATCCGCAGATGAACGACGGTTTCGTCGTCGCTGGCGGCACGCCAACGCGCTTGCGTCGCGCGGCCGTCAATCTCGGCGTGGCGATTGACATACAGAAGAAGGACGGCACGCGCACGCTGCTCGTGCCGAACATCAAGGGCGCGAACGCGCTCACCTTCTCACAGTTCATGAAGGCTTACGACGATGTAGTGCAGCGCGCACGCAATGGCAAACTCGGCGTGCCCGATTTTCAGGACACGACCGTTAGCTTGACGAATCCCGGCACGATTGGCACGGTCGCCTCGACGCCGCGCTTGATGGCCGGGCAAGCGGTCATTATCGCCACCGGCGCGATTGAGTATCCGGCCGAATATCATGCGATGACGACGGAAGCCTTGTCGCAGCTCGGCATCAGCAAGACGATGACGATCTCTTCGACCTACGATCACCGCATCGTGCAGGGCGCGGAGTCGGGCGCGTTCCTCGCCTACGTGCATCAACTGCTGCTCGGCGAGCAGGATTTTTATGTGCATATCTTCCGCGACCTCGGCATCGCGCATCAGCCGCTGCGTTGGTCGCGCGACTACAACCCCGCGCTGTTCGGCGGCGACCGTGGGCGCGATCAGATCGTCAAACAGGCGCGCGTGTTGGAACTGATCAACGCCTATCGCGTGCGCGGGCATCTGGTCGCGGACATCGATCCGTTGAATGCAGTGCCCGTGCAGTATCACCCGGAGTTGGACATTGAAACATATGGCTTGACGATCTGGGATTTGGATCGCGAGTTCATCACAGGGGGGTTGGCGGGCAAAGAGAGCGCGAGTTTACGCGAGATCATAGACATCCTGCGGCGCGCTTACTGCGGCAAGGTCGGCATTGAATACCGGCACATTCAAAGCAAGGAACAGAAGGTCTGGATACGCGAGCGCATCCGCGTGGAGTTCGTCGAGCCGCAGCCCGTAGCGCCGGACGTGCAGAAGCAACTGCTGGCGAAGTTGATTGAAGCCGAACAGTTCGAGCGTTTCCTACACACGAAGTATTTAGGCCAAAAACGCTTCTCGCT
>JBBRYU010000076.1:0-16326 GCA_038237345.1 Pyrinomonadales bacterium | reverse complement strand
GGCTGAGCAAACTCTCAAACTTGTGATCGAACTCTCTAGGAGCTGACATGGCGATGCTTGATTCCTCATTGGCAGTATCTCTAAAAGCACGCTATGTTACCTCTCTTCAGTTGTTTACGCCCTTAACTTGGCGCGTATGGGTCCTCCCCCCACATAGAAATGATAGTATTTATCCATACTGACGGATATGGTCCCGCCGATAGGTCCTAGCATTTGGACAGAGCTGAATTGGAATGAGTAATAGTCCGGCCATCTAGGAATATCGCAGCCACAATCAGATGAGCCGCCTGCGGCCGGGCCAGACGGTGGGGGCGGCGTCGGCGTGGGGCTAAAGCCGCCACGACTCGGCGGCGGGTCGCTAATGCGCCGCCGCGTGCCGACATCCTTCGGGTCGGGCGGCACGAGAGTCGGCCGACGGTTACTTATGCCATCCAATCCAGCAGGGTCTATGTCATTGACGACGCTGTTGGCGACGTACCCATACAAGTTAATCCCGCCCGCGTAGCTGATCGGATCACGAGTCACGAACCGTCCTGCATTTGGATCATAATAGCGATGCGTGAGTAGCTGTAGCCCCGTCTCTCTGTCGGTGTAGTAACCCCACTGCGCGCCGTAGCCGAAGGGGTCACTGCTCGCCGTCGTCACCTCACTGCCGTGCGCCGTGAACTGATGACTCGATAACACACTCTGGCTCGCGTCCAGCCGTTGCGCCACGCCGCCCTGCACGTCGAAGGTGTAGAACGTGCTGCTCGTGGTATGACGTGAAGTGAGACCGTTTGCGCCAAACGTGTGCGTCGCCGTGACCGCGCCCGTCGCATCCAACTCCACGACCGGCAACGTGCCATCGTAGAGAAAGTAGGTGCGCCCTGCTGATGATTGCTTCCACGCTCTCAGTCCAGCGCCCGTGTAGCCAGCCGTCAACGCGCTGCCGTAACTCGTCAGCCGGTTCTCTGGATCGAACGAGAGACTTGTGCCGCCGTAACTGGTCGGGTTGCCGTTGTTGTCGTGCGTGAGGCCTATTGCAGGTTGCCGTTCGCATCGCTATGTGACTAACTCGAAGTCCTTTGCGAAAACATTTATCTCACCACCAGGATGGATCATTTGAATATTGAAATGTAAGTATGCCGCCCAAGCATGCTCATCTTGTGGAAGATCGAAGTGGCTAATTTGTTCCCGCTCAATGAACTCTTTTAATGCCGACTCCTTCTTACACCACGCAGTAGCAATATCATCAGCGCACAGTTGCTTGCCGAGTAAATCCAAATCAAGTTTGATAATTCTACAATCTCTTAATGTTAACTTTGCATCTTCTAATATATAACCATCAAGTTGCGTGCCTTTAAGTAATTTCACGGCGAAACTAACATCATGAGAAGAACATTCTGAATTTGAACTCAATTGCAGGCTAAGTAACTTTGCATCGTGCCAGCGTATATTATTAAATCTGTCGCAGATGTCAGCAATTAAATCTTTATTTGTAGACATAAACGCCTCCAGGGCAAACGCATCTTATTTCTTAGAAAAACAAGGGACTTAACCTTGTTGGGCTTTTTGAACTATTTTAGTTGCCTCTTTTCCGCCCAACAACGAGGAATTTGATTTTGCTGTTCGCCCTTCAAATAAACCCAAGCAGCTAAAGCCTTTATTTTGCTAGAAAATAAGATGCGTTCGCCCTGAAACGCCTCCTACAAGGTCTGTATCATGTTCATAAACATGATACAGACCTTAGTCTCTGTAATTCTGCTCTAGACGGTTTGGTTAAAATCCAAACGCCCATTGAAATAAGGCAGCACCGCCAGCAGTGCCGCCAGCAAAACCGCCGGCAGTGCCGCCAACAAACATACCACCAGCAACAAACATACCACCACCAGCAATGCCAAGGGCCGCATCGCCCACGAGTACCACTCCCCAGAATCGCTCCATAGCCCGATGTGATTCAACTTGCAAACGCAACTCTTCTAACGTCGGACCTACTGGAAGTGCTGAGCATCTTAGCGGGTCTTCCCCCGGGTTTAAAGATCGCCCCGGTTGCCGGGGCGGAGCTTTAGACCAATCCCAATCGTGTGCATGGGGATCACCCGCACCATGATCGTGGCCAAAATCATAATCTGTGGTCGCTCTCCCATCGGGCCCATAGTGTCTAATTGTTTTCCCTCCCCCTCCGTTGGGATATGTTTGCTTCCCATCGGGTGGGCCTCCCTGAGCAGGGGTTCGTCCAGTCAAGCCAGAGGGATCAATGAGGTTTACTGGATCGCTGTTGGCATAAGCGTACAGATTGACACCACCGCGATAGCCAATCGGGTCGCGGGTCAAGAACCTACCTGCCTGCGGATCATAGTAGCGGTTAGTAAGTAGCTGTAGCCCTGTCTCTCTGTCCGAGTAATAGCCCCACTGCGCCCCATAGCCGAACGGGTCAGCACTCGCCGGCGTCACCTCGCTGCCATGCGCCGCGAACAGATGACTCGCCAGCACATTCTGGCTCGCATCCAAGCGTTGCGCCACGCTGCCCTGCGCGTCGAACGTGTAGAACGTGCTAGTCGTGCCTGCGCGCCGTGCGAGCAAGCCACTCGCGAACGTGTGCGTCGCCGTGACCGCGCCCGTCGCGTCCAATTCCACGACCGGCAGCGTACCATCGTAGAGAAAGTAAGTACGCCCCGCAGTTGTTTGCTTCCACGCGCGCAAGCCGTCGCCCATGTAGCCGGCCGTCAACGCACTACCATAGCTCGTCAGCCGGTTCTCTGCATCGAACGACAAGCTTGTGCCGCCATAGGTGGTCGGATTGCCGTTGTTGTCGTGCGTGTAGCCCGTGGCGGTCTGTTGATTGTTCGCGTTGTAAGTCTTGGTCGCACTCTTGAACGTGGTCGGATTGCCCGCCGCATCGTAGGCGAAGCCGTCGGTGTAGCCACTGTTGCGCGTGGTCTGCTCCTGCGTCAGTTGATTCTTCGTGTCGTATTGATAACCCGTCGTCCCGCTCAACGAGGTCGCGCCCGGCAGCGTCGCCGTGATAGATGCGCGATTGCCCGCGCCGTCATGCGTCATGCTGCCGAACTGCGAGAGCGTCGTGCCGCCACTATTCTTGTTCACCAAGTCGCTCATCTGCCCCAGCGCATTGTAGCTGTACGTCGTCTGCGCGCCGTTGGCGAGCGTCTGCGTCTGCAACCAGTTGTTGTTGAAGTAGGCCCAACTCGCCGTCTCGCTATACGGGTTCGTTAGGCTCGCTGCCCGCCCTGCCGCATCGTAAGCATAGCTGAACGTGCCCGCCGGCGTGGTCATACTTTGCCGGCTGCCATCCGCGTTGTAGCTGTAAGCGATAGTCTGTGCCGAGAGTCCCGTATAGGTGGTCGTGTGGCTCAGCAACTCGTCGCGGTTGCCATATGTGTAGCTCTGGCTGCCCGTGGTATCCGTCATCTGGCTACGTCTGCCGTAGCTGTCATAGCTGAAATGCACGTTCAGGCTCGTCGTCGCCGGATACTGGATGTCGGTCAACTGATTCTCGGCGTCGTTATAGACATAATTGGTCGCGACATTGTTGCCATCTATGCGCTGCAATAAGTGCCCGGCAGAATCGTACGAAGGGAACTGCACGGTCTCGCCGCCCGGCATCTGCACCTGTGAGACGTAGCCCACCGAGTTGTAGCTACAGGTCGTTGTGTTGCTCTTGCCATCCTGCAACGTCTTGAGGCGATAGAGTGCGTCGTAAGTGTACGTCACCGGCTCGGTGCTGCCTGCAACCGACAACAGTTCGCCTTCCAGCCCATAAGCGCGCGTCACCTGCCGCGCTTGAGTGTTGCTCTCATCATAGACGGTGCTGGTCGTGAGTGGCCCACCCACATACAAATAAGCATTGACCGTGCGCCCGCGCCCCGTGCCGGTCTGCCCGGTTGCCGGCAGCGTCACCGTGTCCACCTGTCCGACGAGGTTGTACGTCGCGTCCGTCGCATTGCCCAGCGCGTCAATCGCGGACGTAACTCGCCCCTGTGCGTCGTAGCGCAGGTGCGTCACGTGACCCAGATTGTCCGTCACGGTGAGCGGCTGCCCGACCTTCGCCGTCTGCGTGTATGCGCCGTCGGTCGTGTAGTTATAAGTGGTCGTGAGCGAAGTTGTCGCGTTGTTGCCCGGCGTCATCGCGGTCAACACGTTGCCCAGACTGTCGTACGTGAAGCTATTCGTCACCGTACCGCTGCCGCCGCCCGGCGCAGGCGCGGTGATGCTCTGCACCAAACCGCTCGGCTCGTAGTAGCTGATGGTCGTCGCAGGCTTCGTGCCTTCCTGCGCGCTCATCAAGCGACCGAGTTGGAACGCCGTGTAGTTATAAGTGTACGTCGTCGTGACGTTGCGCGGCGAGGTCATCGTCAGCACGTTGCCGAAACTATCATACGTGTAGGTCGTGACGTTCCCGTTCTTGTCCGTCACGCTCGTTGGTCTGCCCGGATTCTGCGCGTCGGTGTAGGCGAGCAGGACGCTCTTGTTGTTGGCGTCCGTGCCGCCCGTGTCGTAGCGGTTCGCGTTGTAGTTCTGCGTCCACGTTTGTATGACCGTGCCGCTCGCGTTCTTCACCTGCACGCCCGTGCTGCTCGCGTTGTAGGTATAGCCGCGCTGGATGCCGTTCGCGTCCACCAGTGAAGTGACCTTGCCGCTCGTGTCGTAGTTGAGCGTCGCCGTGCTGTTGCCCGTCCCGGTCGGACTCGGCACGCGGATCGTCTTGAGTTGCTGGCCGCGATCCGTGTCGTAGGTGAACGTCCAACGCGCGGGCGGGTTCGTCGTGCCCGCCGCGACCACTTGCGAGACCGTCTGCAAGCGGCCGGGGTCTGAGCCGACAGGCGCGTCATAGCCGTATGCCACCTGCCGGTTATACGCATCGGCCACGCTCGCCAGCCGGCCGTCGCTGCCGTAAGTCAGCGTCAACAGGATCGTGCTGGAGCTTGTGTCGCTTACCTGCGTGAGCGCGCGGCTGCCGTTCCAGCTAAGATCGATACTCTGACCCGTGCGATTGCTGCTCCGGCTCAAGATATATGTGCCGCCCGCGAGCGGCGTAAAGCGCCACTGCGTCTGATCCTTCCGCGTGACGATGATGGACTGCCACTCGCCGGTCGTCGCGGCAGGCGTGCCGTTGGCGACGTAGGCAGCGCCGGGCGGCGTGGTGAACGCGCCGGTCGGCTGCCCGCCGCTCAGCACAGGTGTCAGCGTCTCCGTCAAGCCGTTCGGATAACGCAGAGTGAGCGCGCCCCAACTGCCCGTCGTTCCCTGCACGCTGTAATCGAAGTTATGCGCCCAGCCGGCCGAAAAGCCCGGCGAGCCGTAACCCTGCAATGCCTGATAGCCGTGATAGCTGCGTTGCCAGATGACCTGCGGCCCCGTCGGGTTATAAACCGTGAGGTCGGGTTGCGGCCGGTAATCTTCGCGCCCGGTCGCGAGGTTGACCGGGTCGCCGGCGGAGGGGCCTGTGCCGTTGTCGAAGCCGCTACCGTCCGTCGGGTCTCTGCCCAACCCCTGACAGCCGCAAGACGCGCCGTCATCGCCGATGCCGACCCAGATGGAGACGGGGCCGTCGCCCGCGCTGTTGTGCGCGTAGACGGAGTAGTAGCTGACGGGCGTGTAAGGGCGCGGTGTCTGTCTTACTCGTCCCTGTGACGTTCAACCCGAAGGGGAGACCGCTGACTCTATCCGGCGATTTATTGACCACGTAAGAGTCTGCATCCGTCACCGCGCCCCAAGTGACCGTCACCGAACCGTCGCCGTTGCGCGTCGCCCGCACCCCCGCCGGTGGGTGCAGCTTGATGGTAGCCGGGGCGTTGTTCGACCGCTGCCCGTAGCCGGCGCTGTTGTAGCCGCGCACCTGATAGTAGTATGTGGTGTTGTTTGTGACCCCGGTATCGTTATAGTTCGTTGCCGTGGTCGAGCCGATCTGCGTAAAGTTAGCGTTGTCCGTTGACTTGGCAATGTAATAACCGTCCGCGTAGTTGACCGCGCCCCACGTCAGCGTGATCTTGGCCTTGCCCGGCTGTGCCGAAACGCCCGGCGCACCTATGTCCACCTTGGCCGCTGCGGTGTTCGACGCAGGGCCATAGCCGCAGTTGTTCTGCGCGTAGATGTAATAGGCATAGGTCAAGCCGTTGGTGAAGCCGAAGGTGTCGGTGTAAGAGGTCGTGGAAGCAGTCACGTAGCCGTAGAATGCGCCGCCGTTATCGGAGCGGAGGATGCGGTAGCCGGTCGCATTGCTGACCGCGTTCCACGTCAGCGTGATCTGCGCTTTGCCCGCCGTCGCCGTGACGGTAGGGGCGGAAGTTGGCGGCCCCTGACATTGCGCGGCGGCATGCGTATGCAGCAGGAACAGCAGCAGGGAGAGGCAGGCAATTGCTAACAAGCGATGATGTGCGAGGCCGGCATTCATACTTACAGCGGTTTGCACTTGCATTTGCACTAAAGTGAAATCGAAACCATGAAAATTATCAAGCAATTCGCCTGTCTCATACTTCTTGGTGCGACTTTACAGTGCAGATGCAAGTGCAAATTGCTTTAACACCTTGAGTGGATGGTCTGAGGCAGCAAACTGATAAAGTTTTCGGCGCGTAGCTTGTAATACGGTACCGGGCACGGCACGAGCCGCATGTTGCACAAGCTCTCAATTGTCAGGGCGTATGTATGAGGTTGGTGAAAGGAGGACTTTCATCAATCAACAAACGCGAGGCACTCGAAGCGAACCAGAAGATACGGCTACAGGCAAAAGCTGTCAACAGGAATTTACAAACTCGCGCCAAGTAATAGTGTTCCTTGTTCTAACACTAAAATCGCGCTGCCTGCTTTGATCAGCCAGTGCAACCGCGCATATAATATACTCGGCACGGTCACGTGTCTCGGTTAGCTTGCCCTGCGCTTAATGGCACGCGCCGGAGGTTAAGAGTTCGCGGTCTGGGATGCTGCTAATCGCGCCCGGTTTCACCCGCGCAGAACATCTGAAAAATTACGTAGGCGCGTACATCTGACGTGTGCGCTGGCGCATCTGAGGTGGGGTCGTTTTAAGGTTCGTTCGGTCTCGGTATAACCCCCCTGTTAGCGGTCACAGCAAGGCGGCGGGCGCAAGAGCTTCAAGGCCCGCGCGGCCGGCGCGTCCATCCCGGCAAATTGAGTGTCCCAGCCTCCTCTTAATAGCTGGTCGTTAATTTTAGCCAACCGCCCCGCGTTGGGCTGGAGTTGAATATGAAAGCTGTTTCCCCGTCGGTTCGCCCCGCGCGTCGCAACGCGCGTCGCCTCACCCTCTGGCTGAGCCTCTTGCTCGTCACCGCCAGTCTCTCATTCATCACACACGGTCGCCTGCAAGCGGACGAGGGGCGCGCTACGGCCGGCGCACGGCGGACGATAGCTGACAAGGTGGACGCGCCGTTCGTGGCGGGCAACGTGCTCGTGCGCTTCCGCAGCGAGACGGCCGCAAAGACGGCCGCGGCGTCCGTCGCCGCGCTCAGGCTGGCAGACGGCGGCGACGCCCCGTTGCGGCTGGAACGGTTTGAAGGTTCAGACTTGGTCAAAGGCTTACGCCTCGCGCACGTCGCGCCCGCCGACACGCTCGCCGCCATCGCCGCGCTCAACGCGCGCCCCGACGTGCTCTATGCCGAGCCGGACTACATCTTGCACGTGGAGGCGACGCCGAACGATCCGAGTTTCAGCGCGCAGTACGGTCTGAATAAGATCGGCGCGCCGGCGGCTTGGGACATCCAGACCGGCAACGACACGGTCGTTGTCGGCGTGATTGACGAAGGCATAGACGTTAATCATCCGGACTTGCAACCGAACATCTGGCGCAATCTCGCCGAAGCCAACGGCGTAGCGGGCGTGGATGACGATGGCAACGGTTTCGTTGACGATGTGAACGGCTACGACTTCACCACCAATACGGGCTGGTCGAGCAGCAGCGTTGGCGACCTGCACGCCACGCACGTCGCCGGTACCGTAGGTGCACGCGGCAATAACGGCATCGGCGTTACCGGCGTCAACTGGCAGGTGAGCTTGATGTCGCTCAAGGTGCTGGGCGCGACCGGCGGTTCGACCTCGACCATTACCCGCGCTTACGCGTACGCGGTGATGCAACGGCAACGCGGCGTCAACCTGCGCGTCTTGAACAACTCTTATGGTGGGCGCGGCTTCTCGCAGACGGCGCTCGACGCTATCGCGCAACTCAATCAAGCGGGCATCCTCTTCGTGGCGGCCGCGGGCAACGACGGTCTTGACAACTTCAACGTCCCGCACTTTCCATCTAGCTACGATGTGCCGAACTTGATCGCGGTCGCGGCCACGGACAGCGCCGATCAGTTGGTAGGCTTCTCCAACTTCGGCGCACGCGCCGTCAACATCGGCGCGCCCGGCCGTTCCATTTTGAGTACGTTGCCGAATGGAACTTACGGCAATCTGAGCGGCACTTCGATGTCCTCGCCGCACGTCGCGGGCGCGGCGGCGCTCCTGTGCGCCCAATTCCCGAACATCACGCTCGCGCAACTGCGCGGCGCATTGCTCTATAGCGGCGACGCGATCCCGGCGCTGCAAGGCAAAAGCACGACGGGGCGGCGGCTGAACGTCTTCAAATCTTTGCAGAGCGGCTTGGAGAACGACGTGACCGCGCCGGCCGCGATCAGCAACTTGCGTATCACCGCGCAGAGCGGCCGCAGCGTGACGCTCTCCTGGACAGCGCCCGGCGACGATGGCAACGCGGGGCAAGCGGCCGATTACGACTTCTTCTTCGTCAAACCAAACAACGGCACGCGCATCTTGTTGTCGTCCACCATCCAACCCGCGCCGGCCGGCACGACAGAGACCGTCACGGTGGATGTGCCCTACAGAAACTTCTCCGGTACGATTCAACTCACGACTTACGACAACGCCGGCAACAGCAGCACGGCGTCCGTGCCTGTCTCGCTGAGCGCGAATCCCGGCACCGACCCGTACATCGTCAACGAATCGGCTGCCGCGCCGATTGTCAACGGCACGGCGCTCAATTTCCGCGCCGACGATGCTTACCAGTCCTACTCGTTCCCGGCCGGCTTCAGCTTCCCGTTCTACGGCCAAACCCAGACCTCCGTCGTCATCTCAACCAACGGTGTGTTGTACTTCACACCGCGGTTGCAACTGCCCGTGCGCGATGACGGCACGGCAGACGACTCGGAGAGTGCGATTGCCGACCTCGCGGGGCTGAAGATGATCGCGGGCATGTGGGACGATCTGCGGACGGATGTTGCGGGCGGCGACGTGTTCGTCTCGCAGCCCGACAACGACCGCCTGGTCTTCCACTGGGAGGGACAGACTTTCAACGGCGCGCAACCGATCAGCTTCGACATCGAACTGCGGCGCGACGGCACAATCCAGACACGCTACGGCGCAGGCAACACGAATCTCTCGCCCGTCGTCGGCGTCTCCGGGGGCGACTTCGATCCTTACGTCATCACCTCGCACACGGCCGAGTTCCCGGCGCGCATCAGTTTGAGCAACGCGCAGACCGTCACCTTTGCGCCGCGCACCGCTGCCGCCGGTGCGACCGTACAGTTTGCTGCCCCCAGCGTGAGCGTCAACGAGGCTGTCGGCAACGTCTCCATCAGCGTCACCCGCACGGGCGATGTGTCGCAGCCGGCGAGCGTCGGCTATCAGACCATTGACGACCCGGCCGCAGTGCGTTGCGACGTGGTGAATGGCACGGCTTACGCGCGTTGCGACTACGCGACCACCGTGGACACGCTTAACTTTGCTGCCAACGAAGCGGCGAAGAATATCACCATCCCGATCATCGACGACGGGCACTTCGAGGGCCCGGAGACCTTCCAGGTGACGCTGCTTAATCCCAGCAGCGGCCTCTCGCTCAACCCGCCCTCGCTCGTGACGGTCACGATTCAGGACAACGACACGGCGACGACGCCGAACCCGATCTTCACGACGCCGTTCTTCGTGCGCCAACACTACCTCGACTTCCTCGCGCGCGAGCCGGAACCGACCGAGCCGTTCACCGCCCTCTTGAACGGCTGCGCGAACGTGAACAACACCGACCCGAACAGCCCGAGCGCGGGCTGCGACCGCATCAACGTCTCGGGGCAGTTCTTCGGCTCGCCGGAGTTCAAGGACAAGGGCGTCTACGTGATCGTGGCCTACCGCGTGGCCTTCAATCGCCTGCCGCAGTACACCGAGTTCGTCCAGGACCTGCGCTCGATCAGCGGGGCGACGGCGCAAGAGGTCTTCGCCAAGCGCGCCGCCTTCGCCGCGAACTTCGTCCAGCGCCCAGAGTTCACGGCGCTCTACCCGCCGACGCTGCCGAACGCCGCCTTCGTGGACGCGCTGCTGGGGCGCTACAGTCTGACGCAGATCAGCGCGCCCGACCCGGCGAACCCGGATGGCAGTGTGAAAGTCACGCTGACGCGCGCCGACCTCGTGAACGGGCTGACGGCGGGCACGCTCTCCCGGGCGCAGGTCTTCCGGGCCATCGTGCAGAGCGACCAGGTGAGTTTGCAGGCGGAGGTCATCAATGCGTTCGTGGCGGCACAATACTACGGGTACTTGCGGCGCACGCCGGACACGGGCGGGTTCCAGGGCTGGGTCAACTATCTGGCGGCGCATCCGGGCGACTTCCGCACGATGGTCAACGGCTTCGTCAACTCCATCGAGTATCGCCTCCGCTTCGGCGCGCAGTAAAACTCACGGATGAAGGCGGCAGGATGAGCGCAGGCTCGCTCAAACAGAGCGAGCCTGCGCTCATCCTTCTGTCTCTTATCCCCCTTGTCTTATCAGCCAACGCGCGGGCGGTCGGCACACATCAGAGCAGAGATTGCGGTCACTTGCTCTGGCGCGGCGTTCCGCTTAGAATGCCCGTTCGCGTTGCATGCACGGGCGGCGCATGTCGGCCGGCCCGGCCGCTCGACCTGAAGCACTTTCACGTGACCTTTGCTTAAATCTTAATTAGGGTCTCATTTGGAGATTTTCCCGGTGAAATATTTTTTCCGTCTGTCCGGCTTGAGCTTTGCCCTTATCTGTCTGCTGTGTGTGTGGGCGTCGGCGCAGACGCCTACGCCCACGCCGACCGCCACCCCGACGCCCGATCCGTTCGTCGTCCAAGTCACGTCCGCGACGCCCGCGCCCAACCCTTCGCCCAGCGCGACGCCTTTGGGCGCGGCGGACGTAAACGCCTACGTCGGCGACATCAACGGCAACGGGCGCTTCATCGTCTTCGAGTCGAAAGGCGATCTGGCGACTATTGCACCGGGACAGACCGCGCGCACGCCGGGCAATGCGGACGGCAACCGCGAAATCTTCCTCTGGGACGCCGCGCAGCGCCGCATCTTCCAACTCACCAACACGAAGAGCGCGCTCGTGGATGACACCAAGTCGCCGTTCGTTGACACGAACGTGGCGGTCGAAGTGAGCAACAACCGGCCGCAGATGAGCCGCGACGGCAAGTGGATAGTCTTTAGCTCGAACGCGCCGACGCCCGGCAACTTCGACGGCACGACCGCCGACAACAAGACGGCGCTCCAAGCCGACGGCAATCAGGAACTGTTCCTCTATCGCATCCCCGATGCGCCCGCCGCCGATCTGACGAGCGGCATTGATCCCGGCTTCTTCGATCTACGGAACGCCGGTGGGTTCACGCGCGTCACCAACACGCCCGCGAGCGCGCTGCCGCGTGCCGGCGGCACGAACGCCGGCCCCTTCGTCGCCGATGACAATCGCTTCGCTGGCATCAATGACACCGGCTCGCGCATCGCCTTCGTCTCGACGCGCAACCTGCCCACCACGAACAGTCGCACGAACGCCGACGCCAATCCCGAAATCTACGTCTACAACCGGCTGACCAACGCGTTCACGCAGATCACGCTCACGTCCGGGACGTTCATCTTCAACGACACGCCTTCGATCTCCGGCGGCACGAGCGACGACGCGGTCGGCGAGAATCAGAATTCGACCATCGCTTTCTACTCGAACGCGAAGGACATGCCGGCCACCAACGGCGCGAACGCCGCGGCCGACAACGCGGACGGCAACAGCGAAGTTTTCGTCGCCACCTTCGACGGCGTCGGGTTGATCAGTCTCAAAGAGGTGACGCGCACCAAGACCGCCACGACCGGACAAGTCGTTAACGCCTTGACCTTCGGCCGGCGCGTCAGCCGCAACGGCAATCTGGTCGCGTTCGAGTCGCTGGCCGACGATCCGGCGGCCAATGTCGTCCCGACTTTGAAGGGCAGCACTGTGTTCGTCTACAACGTGACGCTGAACACGCTGGTGCCGGTCGGCCCGCGCGTTTCGGACGCAGAAGTCAACGCGGGCGGGCCTGACGTGACGCGCTTCCCGACGTTTACGGGCGACAGCGCGCGTCTCGTCTTCGAGTCGAACTTGAATTTGAAGGCAGACGGGACGCGACTCGATCCGAACGATGCGGCGGGGCTGAACCGGAATCGCTTAGTGCAACTCTTTACCGTGCCCGTGCCCGCAACGGCCACCACGCCGCTCGTCGTGACGCGACTGACGAACATCCAGACGGCACTCTTCGGCGTGTTCATGCAGTTCGCCGTCAGCAATACCACTGAGCGCATCGCCTTCAGCCTGCCCGCAGTTGAGCTTGGCGGCGGTAATGCGGACAACACGACCGAGGTTTACTATCTCGTCGTCCCGCCCGCGCCGTCCACGAGCGACACGGCCGCGACGGCGAGCGCGCTGGCCTATTTCACGGGCGCGAGCCGGCGCGAGGTGGCGACGCCCGTCGCCTCGCCGACGCCCACGCCTTCGCCGACACCCACGGCGACGCCTTTGCCCGGTCTCGCGCCCGGCATGATCGCCTTCGTGGACACCACCGCACAGTCGGGCACGGTGACGCTCGCCGCCTCCACGCAGATGATTGGCTGCGTGCCGGAGAGCGCCAACTGCGATGCCGCGTCCGAGTCGCATCGCCGCCCACCGCTACCCTTTGAGTTGAACGGCGTCTCGGTCTCGATTATGAACGCGGCGGCGGGTCTCTTCTTCGTCAGCCCGAACGAGATTCAGTTCGAAGTGCCGCGCGGGCTGGCGGCCACGTCGGCCACGGCCACCTTGCCGGTAGTCGTCAACATACGCGAAGCCGGCGGCGTGCGGACGGTGCGTAGTCTGATCCAGATCGTGAATACGCAGCCCGACATCTTCTCTTCGACGAACGGCCCCGGCGGGCGCGCCGTCGTCACCAACGTGACGAATCCGCTCGTGGCGACAGGCACGCCGGAGCCGTTTACGGTGACGACGATGTACACGAATGCGCAAGGGCAGAGCGTGACTGAGCAGACCAAGCTGCGCTTGCTGTTGACGGGCGTGCGCAATGCGACGGCCGGCCAGATCACCGTGCGGCTCGTCAAGCTCAGTGACAACACAAACACGGACATCAGCGGCGCGGACATCCTCGCGCTGATGGCGACCGACATGCCCGGCGTCTCGCAACTCGACTTCCGCCTGCCCGCCGCGCTCGCAGGCGCAGGCGATGTGGCGATTATCGTCACTGTCACCGGCGGCGCATCAAGCCGACCCGCCGACACCGCGCCGCGCTTCCGCATCAACTGATCGGAAGCCGCCGCCGCCCGGGAACATGCCGAGCGTAGAAAGCCTTCGTTTGCTCAGTTGAGCGCGATGACTTCCGGCGCTCGGCATTTGTTTTGAGTCACGCTCATGCACATCGGCCTTGACGGCATCCCCTTGGCGACACCGAAGACGGGCATCGGGCATTACACGTTCGAGTTGGCGCAAGGTCTCGCGCGGCTCGCGCCGGCCGCTCAGTTTGACCTCGTCGCGCCGGTGACGTTCGCCTTTGCCGCGGACGGGGCAGGGGAGAGTACGCCGCAGAATCTGCACGCCGTACACGTGCCGGTGAACGCCTTGCGCCGGCGCTGGTGGACGATTGGGCTGCCGCTCTACGTCCGGCAGCACGGGCTGACGCTCTTCCACGGTACGAACTACAGCGTGCCGCTCTGGCAACGCTGTCCGACCATCGTCACCATCCACGATCTCTCTTTACTGCTGCACGCCGAAACGCACGAGGAGCATCTCGCGCGTCGTGCACGCCTCCGCTTGCCGACGATGACGCGCATCGCCACGCACATCCTGACCGACTCCGAGAGTGTCCGGGCCGAAATCTGCGAGCATCTCGGCATCGCGCCCGCGAAAATCACGGCCGTGCCGCTCGCGCCGCGCCGTGCGTTCCGCCCCGTCGTGCAGGCGGCAGCGCGTGCGGCGTGTGGCCGGCTCGGCGTCGCGGACGAGTTTATTCTGTTCGTCGGCACGGTTGAGCCGCGCAAGAACCTGCTCACGCTCGTGCGCGCCTTCGACGAATTATTCCGCACGACCGCGTTGCGCCCGCAACTCGTGATCGCCGGACAGAAGGGCTGGCGCACCGATGAGTTGTTCAAGTACGTTGCTGCGTCCGCGCTCAAGGCGCGCATTTTGTTCACCGGCTACATTGCGGACGAAGACCTCGCCGCGCTCTATTCGGCGTGTCGCGTCTGCGTCTATCCATCGCTTTATGAAGGCTTCGGTCTGCCGCCGCTCGAAGCGATGGCCTGCGGCGCGCCCGTCATTACCAGCCGCATCCCTGTCATCATTGAGACCGTCGGGCAAGCGGCACACCTCATCGAGCCGACCAACGTGGGGGAGTTGACCGCGCGCCTCGTCGAACTACTGACGGACGCAGACGCCCGCACACATTTCTCCGCCGCCGGACTCGTGCGCGCCGCCGAGTTTACGTGGGCGCGGACGGCGCGTATGACTTTAGAGGTTTACCGCGAGGTGTTGGCGCGCGCGGCGGCGAGTGCGGCGCGTGGTGCGGGCGAGGTAGCCTGAACTTCGTATTCAATTTCTACGCGAACTTACATTTGCTATTGCAGATCTAAGATCACAAAAGGCCGGCGACCCTGTCGGGGCCGCCGGCCTTTGTTCTTTGGCAATCTGTCCGGTCGTTAGAACCGATTGCGATATTCGGTCGAGTCGACGAAGCCGCGCACCATCGTGCGGAAGTCAGTCGGGTTGGCGGTCAGGTAGTTGAGCCACGCCTGGTAGCCGGCCGGTTCCGGGTCGCGGCGCAGGTAGCCGACGTACTGCATGTAGACGAAGGCCGGATTGTATTCCTTGGTGTACTCTTCGCTGCTTTCGACGATGGCACGCAACGCTATGGCGCGACCGGCGGCGCTGTTGCCCGCGTTGGTCAGGTCGGTGACGATCTGGTTGCGATTGGCGAGCGATGCCAGCCCCGCTTTGTTTGTGATGCCATCCACGAATTGAGCCGGCGTCAGGCTGCGCGGGAAGGCGGCGAGAAAGTCGGCGCGTCCCTCCCAGTTGGTGGCGAAAGCGGTGCGCTTAGCGGTCACGTCGTCGGCAGTCGTGCCCGTCACGCTACGCATGTCGGCGACCATTTCGTTATAGGTCGGCTGCCGGGCCAGCGAGCTAGTGTAGAAACGGAAGACGAAGAAGCCCTTCAACTGGAACTCCTGCGAGCCGAAGAACGCCGCCGAGGTGGTCAGCCGCGCTTGATGGAAGCATTCTGCATCACCCGTCGCACAGTTGCTCAGCACGCCCAGCCACGCCGCGAAGCCGGCCGGCTCGGGGAAGCGGCTCAGGAAGTCTATGTAATGCTGCTGGACGAAGAGGTCGCTATCGTCAATCGTGATGCGCGTCGTCGTGCCGGGCCGCAACCGCAACGGCTTGACCCTAATGTCGCCGTAGAACAGTTCGGACGGCAGCGTCGGGTCGTCGGTCACGATGCGCAACGTCGGCGCGCTCTGCGCAAAGGCGTTCATGGCCAGCAGGGTCAGTAGGGTAAAGGCAACGGCAATTTTTCGCATGACGTTTACTCCCGGTACTCTTAAAAACGGTGGGACTGTTAAGCTAGTAGCGTTTTGAACCAAAATTGGGAGAGCCGGGGCTACTCACAAATTAGCTGTGATTGGCTGCTACGGGCGCAAGCCCCGCAACCCGTACTCTAGCGTGCGCGCAGATAGTTTGTCAACAATCTCGTTCCTGCCGCACGATTAGACGCACGGAAGCGGCAAGTGGTTGATAAACTTAGCGCCCGCTGCCCGAAAAAAAAAAGGTGGAAATAACGGGCGCGGCAGAGAGATGAGCGGGCGCGGCACGGCGTTGTCTATAGAATGCGCAGTTAGCTTTTAGCTAGAGGGGCTGCTGGTGCGGAGACTTTTCACCTCGAAGTACTGGCGCGCACGACGCGCGGACATGGCGGCGCTCGCCGGTCTCGGTTTCTTCTTCGTCGCCTTCTTCCCGCGCGAGCTGTGCGGCGGCAGATACCCGCTCGCAGGCGACGCCTTCTTCTATTCCTATCCGCTGCGCACGGTC
>JBBRYU010000075.1:0-16351 GCA_038237345.1 Pyrinomonadales bacterium | reverse complement strand
TCTTCCGCTCTGTTGATTGCAATTCGGTATAAGTAAATCGCATGAAGCGTTTCTTGCGATGCTGATAGTTAATGAGTAGAATCGCGCCGAGTTGCACTATCCAGTAGCGACGCGAGGATGCGTATGAAGCTCAAATCGAATTTCCCGCCCTGGTAACCTGCCAAGCATAAGGGTCAGACAGTACACGCGCCGGCCATCGCGCGCCGGTTGTGGCGTGCTATGGCCCGTTCATTGATTCCTCCGCCTCGGCTGACGCTCAAGTCGCACAGACAACCAGCAAGCGTCAACAACTCCGAGCCGAGAGAGGAATCATTCAATGTCGCATCATGCTTTATCGCCTGCCGCCTTGCCGCCGGCCGGCAAGCACGGGCGAGCCGTGCGCGCCTTCGCGCTCACGCTGCTCGCCATCGAATTTTTAGATGAACTGGTTGACGGCTCACGCCAGACCGCGTGGCCGCTCATCCGCCACGACCTGCAACTCTCTTACACGCAGATCGGGCTGCTGCTCGCCGTGCCCAAGTTGTGCGGCAACTTGATCGAGCCGCCGCTCGGGCTGCTCGCCGATACGCCGCGCCGCCGCGCGCTGATCTTAGGCGGCGTGTGCTTCACGCTGGCGCTGCTGCTGGTCAGCGTCAGCCATAGCTTCACGTTGCTGCTCTGCGCCTTCATACTGTTCAATCCGGCTTCGGGCGCGTTCGTCAGTCTGTCGCAGGCCGCGTTGATGGACGATGCGCCGGGGCGGCGCGAACAGAACATGGCGCGTTGGGGTTTTGCCGGTTCGCTCGGCGTCGTCGCCGGTTCGGCCGCGCTGAACGCGACGGTCGCGCTCGGCGCAAGCTGGCGCGCGTGGTTCGGCGTGATGGTTGGCCTCGCGCTGCTGCTCACGTTCATCGTGCGCCGCTTTATGCCGGCCGGGCCGGGCGCGACGCATGAAGCGCAAGCACAGCCAAGTTTTAGAGAGAATTGCATGCTTGCGTTGCGCGCTCTGCGCAGTGGTGAGGTGTTGCGCTGGCTCGTGTTGTTGGAGTTGGCCGATCTGATGTTGGACGGGCTGCACGGCTTCCTCGCGCTGTACTTCGTGGACGCGGCCGGCGTGAGCGCAACCCGCGCGGGCCTCGCGGTCGCCGTCTGGTCGGGCGTCGGCCTCGTCGGCGATCTGTTGCTCATTCCATTCTTAGCGCGCGTGCGCGGCCTCAGCTATCTGCGCTGGAGCGCGGGCGTCATGCTGCTGCTCTTTTCCGCGTTTCTGCTTGCGCCGCGCTTGCCGCTCAAGCTCGTGTTGCTTGGTCTCGTGGGTCTGGCCAACTCCGGCTGGTATCCGATCCTCAAAGCGCAGTTATACGCATCACTGCCGGGCCGGAGCGGCACGGCTCTCGCGCTCAATAACGTGCTGGGTCTCGGCGGCGCGTTGCTTCCGCTCGGCCTCGGCATGCTGGCCGAACGGGTCGGACTTGGCCTCGTGATGTGGCTGTTGCTCGCGGGGCCGCTGGCATTGCTCTTGGCGCTAGGTAGTGTCCTAAATCTGTGTTGCTAAGCCGTCAGTAAATCTTTCAGACTCCAAACAGTCTTAGTGATTCCCGCCTCCATCGCCGGCGTACAACGGATGCTGGAATGAATCCGGCAAAAGTTATAGTACGCGAAGTAGAGCGCCAGCGCAGCTTTCAGGTTTTCCCACTTCTTACTGAAAGCATTGGTCAGTCGCGTAAAGCGGCGCATCGCCATGCGGATATTAAGATTCTGCCGCTCAACATGCGACGTACAGATGCGCGCCGGATCGGGATTGCCGAACACAGGTCTTGCTATCGCCTCTACTACATGCGACGGGGAGTAGCGATGCTCGTCGGGTTCGGGCGCACCATAGACCTTGATTAGCTGCGCGTAGTCGGCGCGCGTGCCTAAGCTATAGCTGACGGCATCAGGGTACGCCGCAAAGCCATCTGTAGAGACTTGAATGCGCCCCTGTGTGCCATCCACAGCCGCAAAGATTTTCTCTGTGAAAAGCAGCGTGTCTTTCTCTGTCCGGCGGCCTAGATGCCAAGCCAGAATCAACTTTGATTCACGCTCGAAAGCGACGAACGTATAAGCATCGCCTAGCTGATCATCGTCGCCTTTGCCTTTACGGTTCTTAGTCTTTTCTTTCATCTCGACATAAGCCCAGATTTCGTCAAGCTGAATGTCTTTGACTTTGACGTTGCGCAGCTTGCTCTCTAAAAGCTGTTCGCACTTCTCACCCGCGCGTACCATTAGATCAAGAATAGTGTCGCGGTGAACGCCGGTGATTCTTTCGATTGAACGGACAGACGAACCCTCGACTAAAAGATGCAAACACAGTAGGGCCTTTTCGAGCGGCAGATACATGCTGCCGAGTGGTTTATCCTTCGCCTCTTGGAAAGTCCTGCGGCAACCGGCACACCGGTAACGTTGACTACCTTTACGGTCTTTTCCAAACTTCTTAGCTTCGATCTGGCAGTTGTGACACGTCATTTTGAGCCTTGCCTTTCTGGGGCGATTGGCTCACAATGAAGTTGTCTAGGCTTAGCGTGAGCAATCGCGTTAGGTTTAAAAAGGCTCTCTGTCAGTTTGCGCTGGGAGAGCCTTTTCTATTTTCAAACAACAAAAGGATTATACGTGAGCGGTCACGTAAGGTCAAGATAAATCGTTGACTTTTTCGTGACCGCTCACGTATATTTTCACCATGAGCAACCGCGACAAGACAACAAGCGCAGTAAGAAAGAAAGACCCCATCGCCGTTGAGTTGGGCCGCAGAGGCGGGCTAAAGGGCGGGCACGCCAGGGCAGCTAGTCTCACACCTGAAGAGCGCAGCGAGAGCGCACGCAAGGCCGTGCTTGCACGTTGGGCTAAAGCAAAAGAACAGGCTAAATAACCCCCTAAAATAATTCATGCACGCTCACAGCATGGTGCTATAATCGCGCTTTCATGCAGCGCGCGGCGCGGCATTCTTCCCGAAGGTCGCCTAACTATCGTTTAACTTTCAGCTTAATAACCATCCTTCTGTCTTATGGCTCATCTGCGCTTAAGAATTGAGTTGAATAAGGGCGGGCTAGGCATATCTATGGATAAGCTCGCCGAGATTACAGCAGAGACAGAACATTTCTTGCGAATGATTATTGAAGATGTAGATAGGCAGATCGTTGGAAAGTGGATAGCAAGGGATTTTGAAAACAACTCGGTTGATTTCACCGCAGCATACGTTGGGCAGATAACACCAGAGCAGGTACAAGAGTGCAGGCAAGCCCTAGCTTACACTATGCGGGAAGATACAGACATTGAGCAGTTCAGCAGTAGAATTAGACGCACCACGCTCCTACAATACGCCAAAATAGCCAAGCCAATTGCGCCAGATGAGGCTGTGCATTTTGGACTATTCGACATTGATAACGGCAAGGTGACAGAGCATCACATCCTTTCAAAAGAACGTGCGGTTGAAATTCAGGATCGCTTACAGCTAACAGACAGGATTCAATATGAAGGCTCAACGCAAGGTGTTATCATCGCCTTATTCAAGGGCCATAACCCTCATTTTCGATTAAGAGAACTTTACTCTGAGACATGGTTTCCTTGCTATTTTTCCTACAGTTCATATGACAAAGTTATTCGTGCGTTAGAACACGCGGATAACATTGTTCATGTTGCAGGCACGGTCTTAGCATCGCGTACAGAGCGCAGACCTCTATCAATGCAAGTTAAGAAGATAGAGAGCGCAGAGCCATATCTTGAAGGCGATCTAGAGAAGTTTGTCGGATGCGCCCCTCACGCTACAGGTGACTTAAGCACCGAAGATTTTATTAAGTTAATTCGCGGCCACGAAGAACTTGTTGGCAATGGCGAAGAAACCTCATGAGCATCTACATGGATTCCTGTTGCTTTATTGATGTGGCAAAGTATGAATTAGGCCGCAAGGATACGATTGATCACTTAGACGTTAAAGAAGAGCATATCAAAGCATGCATACAGATTCTTGACGCAGCGAAACGTGGGCAGATATGGCTACTAACAGGCAACATCACCATATCAGAGTGTCAGCATCTTTCAGGTTTCGTTGACGAAGAGGTGAAACGGCTTTTCCGATCCATACTAACTTCAGGGAGAGTTGTTAGCATTGTCGCGGATAGTATATTCGTCGCCGAGCGCGCCAGAAACTTAATGTGGGATTTTCAAATCCGTTTGGGCGGGGCTGATGCACATCATGTAGCGACGGCCTTAGAAGCAAAATGCAGCGAGTTTGTTACCTCAGATAATGGAATACTGAAATGGGCTGGGGAGATTCTGAAGCTTGGATTAAAGGTTATTCCTGCTAACGCATCAACAGAGTTAGCTGCCCAACTTAAAGCGATAGATGCGCAAGGCTCAACACGTGCAATCTCAGCTACAACACAAGGGCAAAATCCGCTTTTCCCTCCTGAGCCAGCCGAATCCGATTCCTAGCCTTACCAGCAACACAGATTTAGGACACTACCTGGCGCTACCGCGAGCGGCAAAAAAGGGCGCGCCATGTTAGGCTAATGCGGCCGCCGCTGACCTTATCAACGTGTGCGAAATCAACGCGGCGGACGAGAGCGAAAACGGCCACTGAACGACTATGCACGTCACGCGGGTTGAGCTGGAAAACATCAAATCATACGAGCGCGCCGAGTTCGTCTTCGCGCCGGGCACGACGGCGATTGTCGGGCCGAACGGCGCAGGGAAAACTACGATCCTCGAAGCCATCGCGTGGGCACTCTTCGTCGTGCTCGGCTATAGCAAGGACGACTTCGCGCGGCGCGGCGCGAAGAAGGGCGTGGTGCGTGTCACGTTCGAGAGCGCGCTGGACGAACGCGAGTTCGTCGTCTATCGCGATACGGGGACAGGCTATTACGTCGTCGATCCGCTGCTCAACCTAAAGCTCGCCGAGAAGAAGCAGGACGTGGCCGCGTTCCTGCGCCAACATCTCGGCATCGAGCCGGGCACGGATTTGCGTGCGCTCTTCGAGTCCGCCATCGGCGTGCCGCAGGGCACGCTCACAGCAGACTTTCTCAAGCCCGCGAGCCAGCGCAAGGCCGCGTTTGATCGGCTGCTCAAAGTCGAAGAGTACCGCGAGGGCGCGCAGAAATTGGGCGAGACGACGCGCCTCATCGGCGAGCGCGTCGCGGCGGCGCGCGAGCGCATCGGGCGCGCTGAAGGAACGCTTGAGCGTTATGACGAGAAAGTTGCGGAGTACAAGGCCTATGCGGCGCGCATGGTTGAATTGAGCACAACGTTCGCATCGTTGCAACAAGAGACGGAGACGCGCACGCGCACCGTCGGCTTGCTTGACGAAGCCGAGCAGCGCGTGGCGGAGACGCGCGCGTTGGCTGACCGCTCCAAAGTTGAGCATGAAGCGGTTGCGCGCCGGCTCGTTGATCTGCGTGGCGAGCTTGAGGCGGCGCTCAAGGCGCAGGCGCAGCAGCAGGCGACCGCCGCAGATCATGCTGCGCATCTCGCCGCGCTCGCAGAGTTGCAACGGCTCGAAGCGGTGCGCGCCGAGCGCGAGCAGTTACGGCAGGAGGCAGAGCGCGGCGCGCGGCTGATCGTGACGGCGGAGGCGGACGTGCGGCGTCTGTCGGACGCGCTCGACGTGGCGGCGCGTGCGCGGCAGTCGCTGGCGGAAATTGAAGTTGAGGTTAGCCAGCAAACCGAGTTGGAGCGCGAGCGCGAGCGTTTGCGCGAACTGCGCGCACAGGCATTGGCCGCCCAGGCGCGCCTCAAGCGGCTCGACGCGGAGCTAACAGATTTGCGCGGGCAACACACGCAGACCAAAGAAGCATTGCGCCAAGCGGAGGGCGCACGCGATTTGGCCGCGCAAGTGCCGCGCCTTGCAAGCGAGCGTTTGCAGTTTGAGACTGACTTGAGCAAAGCGGAAAGCGAGGCGACCGCGCATAAACATCTGACGAGCCAGCGCGCAGAATTGACGCGCGAGATCAAGCGCCTGCAAAGCACGATCACGACGCTTGAGCGCAAAACGCGCGACCTCGAAAAGCGTGCGGCTGGCGCAGAGCACGCCATCGAATTAGAAGCGACCGAGCATGCGTTGACTGATCAGGTCGCGCAGCTGCGCGCAGAGATCGCGCGCGACGAGCAGATACGCGAAGAAGTCAAAGGCGGCGTCTGTCCGATCCTGCGCGAACGCTGTACGAGTTTCAGCGCGGGGCAAACATTCGCAGATTATTTCGGCGACACGCTGGCCCAAAACCGCGCGCAGTTGGCACAGGCGCAGGCGCAGGCTAAACAGGTCAGTCAAGACGTGCGCGCCGCACGCGAGGCCGGCGTTGCGCTCGGCCTACTCAACCGTGAGCGCACGCAACTTACGCACGAGCGCGAACTGCTCACTACGCGTGCGCGCGATCTGGGCATACTCGATCAGAAATTAGCGCCGCTCGCGGCCGGCAAACAAACGCTTGAAGAGTTGCGCAACCAATTGATGGGTCTCGATGGCGAGTTAATCGCGGCGCGCGAGGCGGCGTTGCGCTACGCGGAGCTTGAACCATTGCGGCAGCGGCTGACGGAGATCGCGGCGGAGGGTAAACGTAAGAAGGAGGAGCACGCGGAGTTAGCAGCGGCTGCGAGCGCGGTCGAGACTTTGGACGACGACATCGCGGAGTTGGAGCGGCGGCTGCGTGCGCTCAACGATCCGCGCGGCCAGGCGGTGCGGCTGCGCGCCGAAGCCGAGCGCGCGGCGACACTGGAAACCGAAGCGCAGGATGCGCGTGCTGCGCTCGCTGCGCTCAACAAGCAACAGCAGACGCTCGCCGCGCGGTTGCAACACTTCAAGGATTTCGATGCGCAGTGGACAGCGACCGGAGCGCAGCGCGACCGCACGGCCGGCGCGCATCATGAGTACATCGCCAGCGCTGCGCTCGCCGCGACGTTAGAAGCGCGGCAAGCGGCCGTTGCGCGCACGACCGAAGAAGTTGCGCGGGCGACGCAGGCGGCCGAGAGTGCGGGACGTGCACACGATGAAGCCGCCGCTCTTTATGATCGCGCGCGGCACACGACGGAGCGCGCTGCGTTGACGCTCGTGCGCCAACAAGCGGCGACCGTCGGCGCGCAACTTGAAGCGGCGCAGGAGCGCGAGTCGGCGTTAAGCGCAGAGATCGCGCGGCTTGATGAGGTGCGTGCGTCTTTGCGTGCAGAGTTTCGCGCGAAGGAGCATCTGCAAGAACTGTCGGAGGCAACCGAATTTATTCGCGACACGCTCAAACAGGCCGGCCCGCTCGTGACAGAGAGCTATCTCTACAACATCACGATTGAGGCGAATCAACTCTTCCGTGAGATCACGGGCGAGGCAGGGCGGGCGTTGCGTTGGACGCGCGATTACGAGATCGTGGTGGAAGAGGGTGGCTATGATCGCTCGTTCCCAAATCTATCCGGCGGCGAACAGATGGCGGCTGCGCTCGCGGTGCGGCTCGCGCTGTTGAAACAGTTGTCCGACATCCGCATCGCGTTCTTCGACGAGCCGACGGTCAACATGGACGCCGAGCGGCGCGAACGACTCGCGCAACAGATCGGGCAGGTGCGCCACTTCACGCAACTGTTCGTCATCTCGCACGACGACACGTTCGAGGAAGCGGTCGATCACGTCAAGCACATCCCGGCCGATAATCTCGCGCAAGGAGCAGGCGCGTGAGCGGCGCGTTAAAGCAGGTCAAGATTTACTGCGACGGCTCAAGCCTCGGCAACGGGCGCGGCGAGACGCGCGCGGCGGCCGTCGCGCTCTTAGGTTATCGCGATTTGTGGCGCGCGGTCGGCAGCTATCTGGGCAACGCGACGAACCAGCAGGCTGAGATCGCCGCCGCCACCATCGGACTGGAAACCTTGCGCGAGCCATGCCGCGTCCACATTTTGTCCGACTCGCGCTACGTCGTCGAAACGATGAGCGGCCGCTTCCGGCGCAAGACAAATCACGACTGGTGGACGCGCCTCGACCGCGCGGCCGCGACGCACCAGATCACGTGGCAATGGATCAAAGGGCACGCGGGCGAACTCGCGCAAGAAGCTGTGGACAAAGCCGCCCGCAAGATCGCCACGCTCGGCCGGGTTGAGGAAGATGTGCTGCGCGCCGCCGTCGACGCGGTCGGCAGCCTGACCAGCGCATAGAGCAGTCAATGACGGGAAGAGTATTTATGGCCGGACGAACCATCAAGCTCGATCATCTGCGCGTCGCCGCACCGTGCAATGAAAGCTGGGAGACGATGTGCGGCAATGACAAGGTGCGGCTTTGTAGTCACTGCAACCTGGGCGTGCGTGATCTGTCGCAGTTGACGCGGCCGCAGATCGAGACGCTCATCGCCGCCTCACAGGGTCGGCTCTGCGTGCGCGTGCGCAAACATGACGACGGCACACTGGTCACGGCGGCTCGTGCGTTTACTCTGCCGGGGCTGAAGCGGCGTGTCTCGCTACTGGCCGGCGCAACGTTTGCGGCCCTGACAGGACTTTTTACAGGCGCGGCGGTGGCGCAATCGTCCACGCAAAACAAGGCGCAATGTCCGAACGGCGCACAGGTCACGTTTAAGCGCGCTAAGCTAACGGCGCAAGACAAGCAGGGTACTTTGCGCGGCGTCGTCACCGATCCACAAGGCGGGCGGCTGCCCGGCGCGCAAGTTACTTTGCAAGATAAACACACGCAGCAGTCACAGGTGACGACAGCAGACGAACAGGGCGAGTATTCCTTCGGCGCGCTGGCACGCGGCACATACACGCTCTTTGTCGTTGCGCCGCAGTTTCAACGGATCACGATCAAAGATGTGAAGCTACACGCAAATGAAGCGGTGCATGTTGACGCCACGTTACCTATTGCCCCTCTACCCGAAGAAAAAGTGCAGATAGAACGTAAGGCAGGCGATGCCGATAGCGTGACTATCGGCATCCTTGTTTTCACGGAGCATCCGCAAGCGCTGCTGCTGCCGACCATCAATGCGCCCGGCACGCACGGGCGCACCGGCCTAGGCCGACCCTGAAGATCAACGACCACATCTGCTCAGGTCGGTCTATTGTCTCTCATGCTCTTCAACGCTCCACCGATAGCTCGTCTGCGCATCTGTCTTTGTCACGTGCTGGCGTTGCTGTCTGCAATGAGCGCATCGGCGCAGGTGCGCGGGTGGTTGTGGCAGAATCCCTTGCCGCAGGGGAATGCGATCAATGCGGTGCGGTTCGCGGCGGACAAGCGGCACGGGTGGGCGGTCGGCTCGGATGGCGCGATTTTGCGCACCGATGATGGCGGCTTTGAGTGGGAAGCGCAGAGCGCGCCGGTAGGGACGACGCTATACGGTTTGTTCGTGAAGGATAAGAACGCGGCCGTCGCGGTCGGGGCGCGCGGGGCGGTCGTCGTGACGGAGAACGGGGGCGCGCGTTGGGAGCGGCAAGCGACACCGGGGCGCGATCATCTGGCGAGCGTCACGTTCGCGGGCGCGGGGTTGCTGCACGGTTGGGCGGTCGGCACTTATGGCAGCATCATCGCCACGAGCGACGGCGGGCGCACGTGGCAGGCGCAAACGTCGGGCGTGCGCGCGCATCTCTATAACGTCTCGTTTGGTGATGAGCAGACGGGTGTCGCTGTCGGCGACCGGGGCACGCTGCTTGTGACGGCGGATGGCGGCGCGACGTGGCAAGATAAATCCTTAACCGATGGGTTGCCGTTGACCAGCGCGGCGTTCGCGGGTTCGAGTAAGCGCGTGGTCGTCGTCGGCTATGGCGGGCTGGTCTTGCAGAGCGCAGATGGCGGGCAGACGTGGACGCGCGTGGATATTTTTCAAGCGGTCGATCTGCTGTCGGTCTTCCTGCTCGACGAACACAACGGTTGGGCCACAGGCGGCGACGGGCTGGTGCTGAACACAGGCGACGGCGGCGCGACGTGGTTGCCCGTGAGCGTCAAGACCGCGCCGCGCCTGACCACCGTCTTCTTCGCGGACGAGCAGACGGGCTGGGCGGCGGGCCGCGACGGTTTGATCTTGCGCACGGACGACGGCGGGCTTGTCTGGCGGCGTTTGACCGAAGGCGGGCGCGACGATCTGTCGGACATCTTCTTTCTCAATGCGACGCGCGGCTGGGCCGTCGGCGCGCACGGGCGCGTGCTGTTCACCGCGTCGGGCGGCCGGCGTTGGACGGTGCGGCCGACGCCGACGGACGCGCGCCTCACGCGCATCTTCTTTCTCAACGAGACGCACGGCTGGGCGGTGGGCGAGCGCGGCACGCTCTTGCGCTCGGCGGATGGCGGGCTGTCTTGGGCCAAAGCGGACGCGCCAGACGTGTCTGCCGATTTGTTCGGCGTACATTTTACAGATGAGCAGCACGGTCTCGCGGTCGGCGCACGCGGCACGATGTTGCGCTCGGCGGACGGCGGCGCGACGTGGCAACTCCGCCCGTCGAACACGCTCACATGGCTCGAAGATGTCGCGTATGCGGACGCGCAGCATGCGGTCGCGGTCGGTTCGCAAGGCACGATCATGCGGACGGAGGACGGCGGCGAGAGTTGGCATTTCAACAACCTGCGCGCGAAAGAATGGTTATACGGACTGACCTTCGTCGATCCGGCGCGCGGCTACATCGTCGGCGCGGACGGCCTCATCTTGCGCACGAACGATGGCGGCGCGACGTGGCAGGATCAGGAGAGCGGGCTGAAGATTAGCCTCTATGGGGTCTCGGCCGCGAGCCGTAACGATGCGCTGGTGGTGGGCGATCAGGGGCGCGTGTTGCAGACAAAGGATGGCGGCGCGACGTGGCAGATGGTCGCGGGTGCGACGAGCGTGCCGCTCTACGGCGTCGCCTATCGCGGCGGCACGGCCGCGTGGGTCGCAGGGCGTGGCGGCGTTATCCTCCGGCGGGCCGACACGGTTGCTACGCTCGGCCTGCCCCGGCCCAAAGTCCCGCTCCTCAAACGCGACAAACCCAAACTGCAAACGCGCGACGCCGTCGAACCACTCCCGCCTACACGCGGCGACATCCCGCGCGCCGCCCCACCCGCCAACAAGAAACCAACAGAATAGAAGATTGCGGCTTGCGGCTTGAAAGACAAACTTTCTTTATTCCGCAATCCGCAAGCGCTCCATCCGCTTGCTACGGTTCCATGTCCATATCTTTGGTGACGAGATCGACGGCAACGGCTTCACCGTCGTACTTGACGCGCGACTGCGGCGCAGGCCGGAAGGTGAGGATGACGTACATCTCCTTCTTCACGGGGCCGCAAGTGATGGACGTGCCGCCCACGTCGGTCACGTAGGCGACCAGTTCGACGCGGTCGAACTGGTCGGCGTAAAACTTATAAAGTCGGTCGGTGGCTTGCACGTAGAAGACGACGCTCTGGCCGCCGGCGCACTCGATCTTGGTGAGCACGCCGCGCACGTGCGCGCCTTCCGGGCGCTTCTTGATGAGCGGCCTGAGGTCTGCGGGCGTCAGCGGCGACTCGGGCTGCGCGCTGCTCTCGCCGCTGCTGCGATGTTCCAGCCGCGGGCGTTCTTGTTGTGCTTGTTGCTGTCGTTGTTGCGCCTGCGTTGCGGCGGCTTCAGCGTTCAAGGCCTTGACGCGCGCTAGTTGCTGCGCGTAGTCGTCCACTTGTTGGAGCGTGGTGCGGGCTTCGGCGCGCATCTCGCCATCGGCGTTGCTGCTGCGTAAGACCTGCCCCAATACTTTGCGCGCTGCGTCGAACTGCTGCCGGCGCAGATAGACTTTGGCCAGCGTGACGGCATACTGCAAACGCGCGGGCTTGAGTTGACGGGCGCGGATGAGCAGCGTGGTTGCATCTTGTAATTCCTCTTCATTGACCACATCGAGGAACGCGAGCAGATGATAGGCTTCGCTGAAGTTTTCGTTCAACGCGATGGCCTGCTTCAACTCGGCGCGCATGGCCGCGGCAATCTCCGCCGGATACGTCGTGATCAGATTATCGGGCCCGAGCGCTTTACGGTTCAGCGTCTCGGCCAGATAAAAGTGCGCGAGATAGTCTTGCGGGTTGAGCGCAACGGCATGCTGCAATGATTTGCTCGCTTCGTCGTAGCGTTTCTGCCGGTAGCGCACGCGCCCCAACACGGAATGCGCGAGCGGCAACTCAGGCGCGAGCGCAAGCGCCTGCTGCACATACTTTTCGGCTTCATCCGCGCGGTCGCCGTGCAAGAGCAGATCGCCCAGGTAGGCCTGCGCCTCCGCGTCGCTGAGCGGCGCGGTTTGCATCTGCGCGTCGAACGTGAGCGGCTGTTCGGCGGTGAAGATAGTGTCTTGATAAAAGCTGTTCTGCACGTACTTCCGCACGGCCTTTTCCATCGTGGCGAAGTCTGTCTGAAAGGCTTGCTGAAAACTCTCTTCGAGGGTGTGCCCGGTGGCGAGCAGATCATTGAACCGCCCGAGTTGCGCCACACGCGCACCGCCCTTGTCGCCCTGCAACAGATAATGCACGAACGCCCACGACTCGGCGTAGAAGACGCCGGTCTTGTCGCGCTCGTTATAGGTGGGCGAGTCGTGCGTGACGCGCAACAAATCTTCGAGCGGCATGAACTGTTCGCGCAGGCGCAGCACGTGGTCGCCGATAGCCTTGCCGAGCGTGAACTCCTTGTCGCCCTTGCTCATCTCGAACGTGCTGTAGTATTCGGCCAAGCCTTCGTTGAACCAGACGGGCGGGTCGCGCAACACCCCGTCCACGAGCAGATGCGTGTACTCGTGAAAGATAATGTGGTAAGGGCTGTCGCCCGTGCCGCGCGCCTCTGTGGTGAGCGTGATGTAGTTCACGTCCTCGCCCGGCTGAAAGTAGCCCGCGATATTATCCCGTATCTTGCCCTGATAGAGCGGTTTGAACGGGCGATATGAGCTGTCGCTCTTAAAGACGACGACGATGGTTGGTAAGGGCGCGGGCGGCGCGGCTTTGGGGAACAGACGCAGGAAGACATCGCGGAACTGTTCGAGCCGCGTCGCCACCCCTTTGATCTCTTTCTCGCTGGCATTGCCGACGAGCAGGAAATTCTTTGAGCGGACGCTGAGCCAGGTATCTTTAGCCGTCACCGGCAGCGCGAGCGCGCACAACACCAGCGCAGTCGCGCAGAGCGAGGACAAACGTTTCATCACGTAAAACTCCACGGCTGTTTAATCTAAGCGGGGACGAGACGACGCGGGTGCGGCGAGGTCGCGGCACGTGAGCGACGAATGAACCGAGAGTATAAGAAGGCGGAAAACTAACTGTCAAATCGGATGCATAGCGCCCGTAAGCAAGCAGAGGCGCGGGCGGCCAATGTGCCGTCCGCGCCTCGCTGCTCGCTCCCGAATGCCGTGCCCGTGCTGCCCCGATTAACGCAGGGGATGTTCTTTTGCGTAACTGTATGCGGTGAACGCTGCGATGAAGTGGCAAATCCAGCCGAGCAGACCGGCCGAGCCGATCCACGAGACGCCGGTCAGCACGAGCCAGAGGACGCCTGCCAGGATGCGCCCGTTGTAAAGTTGTCCGACACCGGGTACGAGAAAACTTAGCACACCCGCCAACAAGGGATTACGACGCGCCATTTATCCATCACCTCCGCCAGCCTATACGCCTCACAGTTGCGCCGGGTTCGCTCTGCTTGGGTTTATTTGCGCTTGCACTGCAACCAAGCTCATCCGTCTTCCGGCTCAACGCGGCGGACGTCCACGATCTCGCCGCCGAAGGTGCGCAACAGGTGTTGCACGTTCGGGTGCTTCTCGGCTAAGGCGCGTAAGGCTTGTTGCTCGCGCAACGCTTCGTCTTCGCGGGTCGGCGGCGCGTCCGTCTCACGCGCGTCTTTGCACACGACGCGCAGGCCCACATCACGCCCCAGCAACTCGTGGCAGATGTCGCGCAACAGCTTCATGCTGTCGGGCTTGTTCAAATTGTCGCGCAGCAGTTTCTTCTCCGGCGCAAACTCGATGTATAGCTCATCGCCCTCGACGCTCACCTTGCGCGCGTTATCAAGCGCGGTGGCGAGCAGAGGCTTGCGCCGGTCTTCGAGCGCCCGCTTGAGTTGTTCCGTAAACGCATCGGTGGGGGCCGCTGCATCGAAGTCCGGCGGCTCGGCCGGCAGATCATCGCGGCCGGGCACGCGCCAGCCACGCGCCGCGAACGACTTACCGCCCGCGCTCGCCGCCGGCGGCGCAGGTCGATTGACGAGCCGGAGCGACGCGGGCGCGGCCGCATTGGCCGCCGCCGCCGGCTGTTCCGCCACAGTCTGTGCCGACGCGGGCGGCAGCGTTTTAGGCTCGGCCAGTGTCTCCCAGAACGGCGCTTCGGTCGGGGCCGTGGGAGGGCCATAGCTTGACCAATCGAACGGGTCACTGGCCGGCGGCGGCTCGCTCACGCCCTGCGCCACGTATGACGCGGGCGCGGGCGGCACGGCGGCGGGCGTGGCCGCTGGCGCGGGCGGGCGGGCGGGCGGGCTCTCGCTACTGGCGCGCGGGGTCGAAGCGTGCGGCACGGGCGGCGGAGTCATCCGTCCGCCACCACCGCCGCCGCCGCGCGGCGCGGGGCCACCGCCAGCAGCACCACTGCCGCCACTCGAAGCCGCGTTCGAGCCTGCGCCAGCGAGCGGCGCGCGGCCCGTGCGCAACGATTCTTCCAACGCTTGAATGCGCTCGATGAGTTGGCTGATCGGCGCGAGCCGGCGCATCTCGATCAGCTTGATCAACCCGACTTCGAGTTGATAACGCGGGTGCGCGCCTTCGCGCAACTTCTGCTCCGTCTCGGTCAGGCTGTGGAAGCAGCGCACGAGATCGGATTCGGAGAATGCTTCGCTGGCCGCGTCGCCGCGCCCCGAATCGCCCGCGCCGCTGATCTTAGCGACGAGCAGATCGCGCACGTGCGCCAGCAGGTCGCGGCAGAAGTTACGCAGGTCGTGCCCGCGCATGACGAGGTCGTCCACGACGGCGAGCGCCTCCGCCGGCTGTTCCTGCGCCACCGCCGCAACGACGCGCGCCAACTGCTCTGCGCTCGCCAGACCAAGCGCCGCTTCCACGTCCGCGCTCACGATCTGGCCGTCGCTGAAACTAATCACTTGATCAAACGCCGACTGCGCATCGCGCATCGAGCCGTCGCCCGCCCGCGCGATCTCGCGTAAGGCGGCATCGTCAATTTTGATCTGCTCGGCATCGGCGATCAGGCGCAGCCGTTCGGCGATCTTCGGCGTCGCGATGGTGCGAAACTCGAACTGCTGGCAACGCGACAAAATAGTGTCTGGCACTTTATGCGACTCGGTCGTCGCCATGATGAAAATGACGCGCGGCGGCGGCTCCTCCAGTGTTTTCAGCAGCGCGTTGAAGGCCGCGCCCGACAGCATGTGTACCTCGTCAATGATGAAGACCTTGAAGCGATCCCGTGCGGGTCGGACGGCGACTGAATTGATGATCGCTTCGCGCACGTTGTCCACGCCCGTGTTCGACGCGGCGTCGATCTCCAACACGTCAATCGAACGGCCTTCTGTGACCTCGCGGCATGAGGGGCAAGGATCAGGGTCGGTGCTTTTGCAGGGCGTCGGCGTCGGGCCGTCGGACTTATGACAGTTGAGCGCCTTGGCCAAGAGGCGCGCGGTCGTTGTCTTGCCGACACCGCGTGCGCCGGAGAAGAGATAGGCGTGATGCAGACGCTCGTGTTCAATCGCCCCGCGCAGTGTGCGCGTGATCGGCTCTTGCCCCGTGACCTCTTCAAACGTTTGCGGTCGCCACTTGCGGGCGATGACCTGATAAGCCATTTGTCAGTTGTCCGTCGGCCCTTGTCTATTGTCCGTCTTTTCTAATAACTCGATCCGATTGTCGAAGGGGTCGAAGAAGGAGAAACGAGTCATGCCTGCGGGTGCAACATCATCGCGCGTGCGTACGCCGTTTGTTTCGAGATAAGTTTTGATCGCTTCAATGTCCGTGACTTCAAATGCGGGATGGCGTTTCGACTTGCTTTGATTGGCTTCGATGCTGATGTGCAGTTGAATGTCCGCGATCTCGAACCACATGCCGCCGTTTGCGCGCAATAGTGCGGGCTTTTCGATCTCGGTGAGGCCGAGCAGCCGGCCGTAGAATTCCCGCGCCGCATCTTCCGTGCCGGGCGGGATGCAGAGTTGCACGTGGTCGAGTCGTTTGAAGTTGAGTTGCATAGTCGCAGCAAACGAAAAGAGTTGCCGCTCGGGCGGCAGGTTGTCAGCAATGGCGTCGGTGGATTTTGCTCCACCTGCGCCCGCTTCGGCAACCTCCTGCTCCCTCAGAGCGGCAACTCTTTTGCAGAATTGGCCAGACTCCGGACTGACCCGCAACACACGCGGCCGTCACTACCGTTGCTCCGTTCCCGGCCTGGCGGGGTTCGCGCGGCGAGCGTTGTGCGGAGCCCGAAGTCTGATAAATTGTC
>JBBRYU010000074.1:0-16364 GCA_038237345.1 Pyrinomonadales bacterium | reverse complement strand
TTCGGCGAAATGTTGGGCGGTGCAGTCGGCCGATCTCGTGCCGTTAATGGTGGCGCTGGGCGCGCGGGTGCGGTTCGCCTCGACCTTAGGCGAGCGCGTGGTTGATGCGGCGGGACTTTATAACAACGACGGCATCGACTACCTGCATAAGCGGCCCGACGAGTTGCTCGTGGAGGTGCAACTGCCGGCGCGCAATGGGTGGCGCGCGACTTATAAGAAGTTGCGGCGGCGCGGCGCGTTCGACTTCCCTGTGCTGGGCGTTGCCATCCGCCTCGATGTGGGCGACGACGGCGTAGTCAAAGCGGCAAAGGTCATCCTCGGCGGCATCGCGCCCGCGCCGATGGAGGTGCGAGAGGCCGCCGCTGCACTTGTCGGTGCGCCGCTCGATCAAGAACGCATGCAAGCGGCGGCCGAAGCGTGCTACGCGAAAGCGCGCCCGCTCGACAACACAGATTTTGTGATGAACTGGCGCAAACAGATGGCGCGCCCTTACGTCATGCGTGCGCTCGAAGAATTGAAAGAACAGTAGGCAGTAGGCGATAAGCAGTAGGCAGTTAAGACAAACTGCTTTTTACTGCCTTCCGCCTTCCGCCTTCCGCCTTCCGCCTTCCGCCTTCCGCCTTCCGCCATGAACGTTTCCGCCATCCTGTTAGCCGCCGGCCGTTCGCGGCGGATGGGCGCGTTCAAGCCGCTGCTGCCGTTCGGGGCGCGGACGGTGGTAGAGACTTGCGTTGATAATTTGCGGGCGGCGGGCATAGGGGAGATCGTCGTGGTCGTCGGGCATCGCGGCGACGAAGTGCGTGCGCAGCTTGCGCCGCGACCGTTGCGCTTCGCCATGAACGAAGAGGCTGAGAGCGAGATGGCGGTCTCCATTGCGCGCGGTGTGGAGCAGCTATCCGATGGCGCGCAGGCCGTCTTGCTTGCGCTGGTGGATCAACCGGCCGTCGCGCCGGAGATCGTCCGTTGTGTGCTTGCGGCGCACGCGCAGACAGGCGCGCGGCTGGTCGTGCCGGAATACGAGGGGCGCGGCGGTCATCCGGTGCTGATCGATCTTGCGTACCGCGCCGAGTTGCTGCATTTAGACCCGGCGCGTGGCTTGCGCGCATTGTTCGAGCGACATGAGGCGGAGGTGCGGCGCGTGCCGGTCTCGTCTGCTTACATCAGGCGCGACATGGATACGTGGGACGATTACTGCGCACTGCACGCAGAGATTTTTCATGCGCCGCCGCCGGTGCCGCAGTCAGGCTGACCCGATCTGCCGTCCGACTTCCGTCCAACGCTTCGTCGGGCACGCACATCAAAAGTACCGGCATGAAAGCGTTTCGCCGCCCTGCCGCCCGTCCCGTCTTGTGCGCCGGTTGAGCGGGTTCATCGCATGCGCACGAAGGAGCAATTTATGTTTAAGTACCTCCCCCGCCTGCTGTTCACGCTTGCGCTCGCGTTGGTTGTCGTCGGCACACAGAGTGCTGCGCCCGTGGGGGCGCAAGGTGCTGGGCCGGTTAACTTCTCTCTGCGCACAGTGGATGGCGGCGGCGTTACGTCCGAGATGCTGCGCGGCGATGTAGTCGTGCTGGCGTTCGGCGCGTCTTGGCTGCCGCTGTCGCGCACGCAGGTGCAGGGCGTGCAGAAACTCGCCGATGAGTATGCTGCCCGCGACGTGCGCGTCTACTGGGTGAGCACGGATTCCGAGTCGCCGAAGTCGAAGAACTATGCGACGGACGGGCAGTTGCGCGACTTCGCGCGGCGCAACGGGCTGAAGGTCGCGGTCATGCGCGACCCCGACGGCGAGTTGTTCAAGCGTATGGGCGTGGAGCGCAACCAACTGCCGGCCATCGTCGTCCTCGACAAGGCGGGCAACATCGCCGCTACCCCCATCGGCGGTTTCGATCCCGACCCCGAACACTCGCTCATCGCTCAACTCGCGCCGCTGCTGACCAAACTGCTGTAAGCGTTGCAAGATAAGCACAGAGCCACAAAGGGCACGAAGATCGATCTTCGTGCCCTTTGTGGCTCTGTGGTTGATTTATCTTCGCTGGCTAAATCTCCGCGCTCAACTTGTAAACTAACCTGATCGGCAAACCGACGACGTTCCAATAATCGCCGTCAATCGCTTCGATGAAGAGCGCGCCTTGTCCCTGCACGGCGTATGCGCCCGCCTTGTCGGCCGGTTCATGCGTGGCGATGTACCAATCAACCTCCGCATCAGTCATGGGCGCGAAGCGTACGCGCGTGCGCTCATGCGCGACGATTGCCTGCTTCGTCTCGGCGCGCACGAACGCGACGCCGGTTAAGACCTCGTGCCAGCGGCCGCGCAAGCGGCGCAGCATCCGGCGCGCGTCCGTCTCGGCGCGCGGCTTGCCGAGTATCTCGCCGTCCAACACGACCACGGTGTCCGCGCCGAGCGTCAAACCAAACAGACGCCGCGCCGCCACCGCCTCCGCTTTCGCCCGCGCCAGCCGCTCGACGTAGCGCACCGCCGCTTCGCCCGCGCGTAACGACTCGTCCACGTCCGCCGCTTCGCTCTCAAAAGGCCAGTTGACCGCGCGCAGTATGTCCGCGCGGCGCGGGCTACTTGATGCCAGCACCAGCAACTCACGCGCCTGCGGCTGTAGCGCGTTCTGACCTGCGACTTGTGACGTTCGCTCGTTTTCTATTACACTCATGACGCTTGATCCATTTAATCATTGACTCATTGCTGCGCTGAGATTTAACGACTGACCGCAGCCCGAAGTCAATGTATCCATGAACAAATGACCCAATGGATCAATTTGCGATATGGACGATCTGTTCCGGGCACTGCCTGAGTTGTTGCGCGCGGCCGGCGTGGCGGAGGAGGTCGCGGAAGCGGCGGCGCTCGCCGCATGGCGGCGCGTCGCGGGCGAACAGTTGCGTGACCAAGCCGTGCCGTTTCGGCTGTTTCGCAAGACGCTGACGGTGGCCGTCGCCGACACGACATGGCAGAAACAACTCGGACAGATGAGCGGGCAACTGCTCTTCCGGCTCAACTCGTTGCTTGGTCAGCCGCTCGTCACCTACATCGAGTTTCGCGTCGATCCACAGACGGTGCGCATCGCGCGTGCGCGCTTGCGCACGCGCGAGGTCGATCCGATAGCGCAGGAACAACGCGCGCTCCACTGCGCCCGCGCAGTCCAGGAAGCCGCCGCCGCCATTCACGATGAAGACCTGCGCCACCGCTTCCTGCTCGCCGCCGGCAGCTACATAGACGCGCAGGAGACAAGACAGTAGTCAGTTTTCAGTTTCCAGCAAATGCGGGCACTGCTTCTCTGAAAACTGAAAACTCAAAACTGACTTTATGCCAATCACCGAAGCCGACATCGACAAGATCGCCGCGCTGGCGCATCTGGACATCACACCCGCAGAGCGTAGCGCACTGACGCCGCAGATCGCGGCCATCGTCGCTTACGTCGAACAGTTGAACGAACTGGACACGAGCGCGGTCGAACCGGCCATGGGCGGACTCACACCCGCCGGCGAGCGCACCGCCGCCACGCGCGACGACACCCTGCGCCCCTCGCTCGGGCAACAACTCGCCCTCGAAGAAGCGCCCGACCCGGCCGCCGGCCATTTCCGTGTGCCAAAAGTTTTATAGCCGTAGCCATCAGCTTTCAGTTTTGCATGTCCTGCTGGCTAAGAGCCAACAGCTAACAGCCATTTATGTCTGAGCATACTATCGAACGAATTCACGCGCGGCGCACGGATGGCGTAAGCGCGCGTGACATTGTGGAATCATCTTTGCGCGCGGCCGAGTCGTTGCACGAGCTGCTGAATGCGTTTCTGCAAATTGATCGCGCGGGCGCATTGCAGCGCGCGGCGGAGTTGGATGCGGGCGGCGCGGCGGAAACGGCGGGCGCGCTCGCGGGCGTGCCGGTGGCGATCAAGGACAACATCTGCGTGCGCGGCTTGCAGACCTCGTGCGGCTCGGCCATTCTCGGCGCGTATCATCCGCCTTATGACGCGACCGTGATCGCGCGTTTGCGCCAGGCGGGCGCGGTCATTATCGGCAAGACCAACTGTGACGAGTTTGCGATGGGATCGTCGAACGAGAACTCGGCGTTCGGCGTGGTACGCAATCCTTGGGACACGGCGCGCGTGCCGGGCGGCTCGTCGGGCGGCTCGGCCGCGGCCGTGGCGGCGCGCATCGTGCCAATCGCGCTCGGCTCGGATACGGGGGGGTCTGTACGCCAACCGGCGGCACTCTGCGGCGTGGTCGGCGTCAAGCCGACCTACGGGCGCGTCTCGCGCTACGGGCTGGTCGCCTTCGGCTCGTCGCTCGATCAAGTCGGCGTCTTCAGTACGAACGTGCGCGATGCGGCCACGACGCTGCAAGTGATCGCCGGGCGCGACGCGCAAGATGCGACGACCGCCGACGTGCCTGTGCCGGATTACGCGGCCGAGTTGCGCGGCGACATCAAGGGCGCACGCATCGGCGTCGCGCGGGCATTGCTTGGCGAGGGGCTAGACGCAGAAGTGCGCGCGAGCGTGGAAGCGGCGACTGAAGCTTATCGTGAATTGGGCGCGGAGATCGTCGAGGTCGAGTTGCCGCACGCGCAGTACGCGATTGCGGTCTATTACATCATCGCGACGGCTGAGGCTTCGTCGAACCTCGCGCGCTACGACGGCGTGCGCTACGGCTTCCGCGCCGAAGAGGCGGAGAACTTGCGCGCGATGTACCGGCGCACGCGCGCAGCGGGTTTCGGCCCCGAAGTCAAACGCCGCATCATGCTCGGCACTTATGTGCTCTCGTCCGGCTACTACGATGCCTACTACTTAAAAGCACAACACGTGCGTGCGCTCATCAAAGAAGATTTCCGCCGCGCCTTCGAGCGTTGCGAGGCCATCATCACGCCCACGTCGCCGACGACCGCGTTCCTGATCGGCGAGAAGGTAGACGATCCGCTCGCCATGTACCTGAACGACATCTACACGGTCACGGCCAATCTCGCAGGTGTGCCGGGCATCTCGTTGCCCTGTGGTTTGTCTCGCGCAGGTTTGCCCATCGGACTGCAACTGCTTGGTCAATACTGGAGTGAGGCCACGCTGCTGCGGCTCGCGCACGCCTACGAACAGGCGCACCCGCTCAAGGCGCGCCCGCGCGTCTGCGCCGTGTAAGTATAAGGCGGCCAAGCGCCCCAGCCACGATCTTTTCTTAGCCGCCAGCGCAGACTATCCGGCGACTACACAACTCCATTGTGCTTTGTCAGCTTCGACCGCACTGTGCGCTAAGCGTTGCTGGTGGTTATAATCTTTGCATGACGAAACGGAAACATAAGACAGAGCCTGAAAGCAGCGCGGCTGACAAGGCTACCGAGAAAAAATTGCGTTCACGCGCGGGGAACGCAGACGCCGAGACCCAAGCCGACGATAACGAGGTCATCCGTCCCTACGGACAGAAGATCGGCGAGGGCCCCGGTAATCTGCGGCAGCGTGAGCAATGGTTTCAGCAGCGCAGCGGCAACCGCAAGTAACGCCTCGCAGTGCCCCACCTCACTTGAGCCGTATGCGCCAGATGCTGCGGCCATAAGTAGCTGCGCTCAGCGTCCCATCCTTGCCGTGATAGACCAAGTCAATCACCATCGCGTTCGGTAAATTCTTTGTCAGGTTCGCCCACGTGCCGCTTTGATTGTCGAGCACGAAGACGCCCGCATCATTGCCCACGTAGACCTTGTTCAGTTCGTCCGGCCTAATCAAGGCGACGTGATGCGGCACGTCAGGCAGTTGCCCTTTATCCACATCCGCCCACGTACTCCCGCCATCCTGCGAGCGAAAGACATGTGCATGCCCGAAGTTTGCGACGGTGGCAAACAGCAGGTTGACATTCTGCGGATGTGCGGTCAGGCGCGTGATGGTGTGCCCCGGCAGCGTTGCGCCGGAGAGGTTCGGACTCCACGAGTTACCACCGTTAAGACTACGGAAGAAGCCGCCGTTCTCCGTGCCGATATAGATGCGTTGCGCATTGGCCGGCGCGATCTCGATGGCCGTGATCGGGCTGCCGTCCAGCACCGGCGAGACCGGCATCCAGTTGGCGCCGTCATCTTTGGTGCGCCAGACGCGCGTCGAACCGGTGAAGATCGTGTTCGCATTCGTCGGGTCTATCGTGATGAATGCCATCCAGACGCTATTTTTCTCGTCCTCCGAGGCAGGCGGCGATACGTCTGCGCTCATCCCACCACGAAAGCGAAAGATGTTCAGATTATAATATGAAGCATAGACGTGGCCGGCGTTCTTCGGATCAAAGACGAGCCAACCGCCGTCGCCACCGAGCAACTCGAAGAAGGTGTTACTTGCTCCGTCAGTGGTGATGACAGTGCCGTTATCCTGTGCGCCGCCGCCATAGACCAGCCCGTTGCTCTGGGCCATATCCATGTCGTAGAACATCGTCACCGCCAACCCGCTACTGCGATTACTCCACTTCTGGCCACCGTCCTCGCTCATGTCCAGCCCGCCGTCGTTAGCGTCATAGATGCGGCCCGGCACGGCCGCCGGCATCACGAGCGCGTGATGATCGGCGTGGGCGTAGTGCGGCGTGCCGCGATCAGCGTCCCAACGGGTCACGTGTTGCCACGTCTGGCCGCCGTTTTTCGTCAGGTGCAGATCGACGCCGCCGCAGATGACGAAATTGGGCTTCGTCGGATGGACGGCAATCGCGTTGCCGTAAGAAATCTGGCCCTCTTCTGCGAAATGTGTTTTGCCGATGCTGGTCCACGTCTTACCGCCATTCGCCGTGCGAAATACGCCGAGCAGTTGGTCTTTATTACCGCTCGCTTCGTCTTTGGCGAAGGCATAGAGCACATCAGGATGCGATGGGCTGATAGCGAGACTCGTGCGCCCGAAGCGCGCCGGCTCCGGCAACCCTTTGATCAGTTGCTCCCAGTTCTGGCCGCCATTGGTTGTGCGCCAGATACCGTTGCCTGCGCCCTGCTCAGTGAAGGCGGCAAAAATCGTCCCGCGCGTCTGCGGATGAAAGACAATCGAGTGGCACCAGTAGTTTCGCTCCGAGATAAATGTCTGGCGCGTCCACGTGACGCCGCTATCGGGGGACACGTACAGGCCGCCGAAATCGTTACCCGTCTGACTCACTTCGGCGTAGCCAACGCCGCCAACCAACACGTGCGTCGAATCGAACGGGTCCACCGCGATCACACCGATGTGTCTTGGTAAACCCGTGCGCTCGGTGGCGGCGAGCAGCTGCCAACTCTGCCCTGCATCCATGCTCTTATAGAGGCCGACGCCGGGGTAAGAGTCGAGCGACAGATTAGCTTCGCCCGTTCCGCAATAGATGGTCTCCGGTCTGTTTGGGTCAAGTGCCAACGCCCCGATATTCAAGATGTCCTGATCGTTCCAGATCGAGCGCCACGTTTGCCCAGCGTCCGTACTCTGCCAGACGCCGCCGCCGGCCGCGCCCGCCCAGATACGCTCCGGGTGGGTCGGATGACAAACTAGACACGTCATGCGCCCGCCGATGTTGTTTGGCCCGACGCTCTCCCATTGCGCCTGTACGGCGGCCGGTGTGGCGAGCGACTTCTCGGCGCGCGTGCGCTCCTGAATCAACTTACGCACCGGCGCTTCGCGCACCGGCCACGTGGTGCGCGATTGAAACCACGCACTGCGCGCTTTGTGATGTGAGAGTCGTGGTTCGGGCACGCCATGCAGCCGCTGCTTACGGCGGCCCGCCGTCAATATGTCTTCGCTCTTTGGGGCCTCGACTGAGGACACCTCTTTAACTTCCACCTCTTCGGTGGTCAGTTTGCGTCCGCGCTGTGTCCCTTTGCTCACTTGTTTCTTTGAGGTGTCTGTTTTTTTGCTTCGCTTTGCTGGCATATGTTCTCCTCGCTGGCTCAATTTCGTGAAGTTTTGCCCCGGAACTAGGCATGCGTGCCGAGACGCAACTGAAGACGCACGACGAAGCGCGTCAGGCCTAACAGCCCATGTGCCTGAATGACTTGCTCAATGAGGAAAATCCTTGCGTGAACGGTTAAGAGCATGAGCAACCGCGTGCTAAAAACCGCAGGCTGCTAATACACCCCGCCCATCCCAATGTCAAGAATTTCGGTTGGAGCAGGCGGTCACGACTTCGCAGGCGGCAAGCCCGCGCGGCTCGCCGGCCGGATAAAGAGGCGCGCATGCAACGGGTGTGGCCACGCGCTTCAACGTTGTGGGGTGTCTTTGTCGGGAATGAGATCGCCGGTGAAGAACTCGATCAGGTCTTTGACCGAGCCGACGATCGGTGTGAGATCAAGGCCGACGTGGATGAGACCGTTGCGCAATCCCTTCCGCTTAATCTCATAACCGGCGAGGCTGAGAGCGACTGCCGTGCCGACGATAGGGATCGGCTTAAGCAAACGCTTCGCCAACTTGAGACCGCCGGACCGCGCCACGCGGCGTGACAGGCTTGGTCGCGCATCCGCTCTGCGCGTAGGGTTCATGACCATCGTGTTGCTCTCCTGAAATTGATCTGCGGCTATTCTAGCTGACGCCGCACCGCTTCTGCCAGAGAGCGTGCCCATGCTCGACTGCTACCGCCTACCGGGCGTCCGGGTTATACGACGAATACGCGGAAGTGTGTGCGCACAAACGCAGCTTCGAGTTGTTTGTCGTATTTAGTGAGGGCGCAAGTTTTCGGATGCAATGCTGCGGAACACGGACGATAACAAGCTAGCCGGCGTTCAGTTTTTCTTCCAGCACGATCACGCGATCTTCCAGCTCGTGCTGATCGGCACGCACATCCAACACGCGCGCTTCAAAGCGATCAAGCCGGGTCGTAAGGGCGCGCAAGTCAGCCCGCAGCCCGCGCACCTCGCCTTCCAATCCTTGCACCCGTGCTTCAAGTCTCTCCACCCGCGCTTCGAGTTTCTCCAGTCGTGCTTCAAGCTGGTCAAAGCGAGCGTTGACATCGGCAGGAGACGCGCCGATGTCGCGGCTAATAACAGTCACGTAGTTGAGGATTTCAGTTAGGCGGTCGCTGCTCATTGCGCTTCTCCGTGAGGACAGAATTTTAGGGTCACTGTAAACCAGCACCGGCGTTATATGCACCGCGACAATAACGCACAACAATCTTTCTACGCAGCCGGCACGGCCCAAGCCGGTCCTTAACTCACTTTTCCAACTTCACGCGAGCGCGCTGCAAGAAGGTGCGCATCATCTCGGTGACGCTCTTCTGCATCTCGGCGCTCAAGCGGCTCTCGCCGACGAGACCGGCGAGCAGGTGCAACTCGCGCGCATGTTGCCGGCGCAATTCGACGCGCTGCGCGATCTTCACCAGCACACGCGCGCCGCGCTGCTCGAACTGCGCGACGTAGCGCAGGAAGTTGCCGCGCTCGTGCGGCGCGGGCGACCACTCGATGCGCTCCGGGCGATCCTCCGTCTGCGCCACGGCAAACGCTTGCCTGAGCGCGCCGACCACCGGCACTTCCGCACGGATCAGCCAGCGCACCACGCCGCCCGCCTCCGCCTTGATGCTCTCCACGCCCGGCATCAACTCGACGAAGTTGCGCAGGTCGCCGAAGAACGCCCGCGCCCCTTCCATTGTTGTTTTAATCTCCAATTGCTCGTCGTAACCAGCTCTGATGTGAAACACAAGCTACCTCTTGATCTGTGACAGTCGCCAAGTCCTGTCACAAATATAAACTTATCACTCATCGCCTGTCACCCGACATGGACTGCTATATTACCCGCAACACATTTTGCGGAGGTGTCAGTGTGCTAAACGAATCGGGCCGGGACACGTGCCCACGCTGCGGGGCTATGGGCCTGCACGCGTGGCGCGAGTTGAGCGCGGAAGAGCGCGAGGTCGTGCGGCGGCTGCCGGGATCGGCCGAACTGTCGCTGGCCGAACGCACTGCGCGCCATCGCTTCTGCGTGCGCTGCTGGCATGAAGCGACAGACACGGAAAAGCAGGGATGAGAAAGATTGAAGCATTGATTCAGTTGTTTATTGATTCAATGAAGCAATGAACAGATGAATCAATGCTTCATCCTTCATTATTACCCCGCGTGATGCGGTCGTAGGCGGCACGAATGGCGCGCATGTGTGTTTGCACTGCGGCGAGGAGTTGGGGCACGGAGTCGTGCGCGCCCGCGCGTGCGAGGTCTGCGAGGAGTGGGTGATCTGCGGCGGCGGGCAGGCGCGCGGAGCGGCCGGCGATGAGGCGCAGATGATGATCGAGTGTGCGCAGGAGCGCGTAGCCGTCGGCGAGCGCGTGGAAATCTGCCGCGCTGAGCGAACCGCCCGCATGCAGACGTGCGAGCGTGGCCGCCGTCGAACGATCCGCATCGTCGTCGGGCACATTATCACGTAGTTGCAGATAGCGCGCCGCGAAGTAAACGTCGAGCATACCGCCCGCGCCGAACTTGATGTCCAGGCCGCGCGCTTGCGCCCCTGCGCGCTCGCGTTCCAAACGCTCGCGCACGCGGCGCGTCTCAACGCGCAGCAATTCCCCATCGCATCGTTGCGCCGCTTCATGGATCGCGCGCCGCGCCGCGCGTTCGATCATGCGGCCAAGCTCAAGGTCGCCGCCGACGGCGCGCAGTTTGACGTAGGCCAACCACTCCCAGATGCCGGCCCGTGTGCGCAGATAATCAACGAACGCATCTGCGCCGCGCACGAGCGGCCCCTTCTGCCCGTCGGGCCGCAGGCGCAGATCGACGCGATAGAGATGCCCCGCGCGCGTGATACTGGAGAGCGCGGTGGTCAATAACTCGCCGAGCCGCGCGTAAGCCTCGTCGCGGGCGAGCGCGCCGATAGGTGTAGGCACATCGGTGTCATAGACAAGCACGAGATCGAGGTCTGAGCCGTAGTCCATGCCGCCGCTGCCGAGACGGCCGAGGCCGAGTACGGCGAGGCGCGGGCCTGCATCGAGCTTGCCGAAACGCCGCGCCAATTCGCGGCGCGCGATCAGCAGCCCGGCGTTGATGCTCGCGGTCGCCAGTTCTGTTTGCAGCCGGTTCGACTCTGCGAGCGGCAACGCGCCCGCCGCGTCGCATGCGCCGATCTCAAGCAACAACAATGTCCACGTGCGGCGCAACGCTGACAACTCCGCCGTGAAGTTTCGTTCGCGGTCGATCTGCGCACGGAGCAACGCGCGGTAATCGCGCTCCTGCGCATCGCCTGTCATCGCCAGATTCAACGCTGGAAGCAACGCCGGGTTACTCGCCAGCATCTCGCCGAACAACTCGGATGCGCCGCACAGACGGACGAGCGCACGCAAGGACTCTGTGCTTAACGTTATCCGCGTGCTCGTCTTGTCGAGCGACGCCGCGACGCGCGCGGTGAAGGTTAACGCGCGCCGCTGATTCAACGATGCGCGCGCAGTCTGTTGCAGGAGCAATGCGACGCGCGCTGCCGTTGCCTCACCGACTTCGCTCGTGTGTAGGGCATCGTACTCAGCAACTTCCAAGCGCGGTGCAAATATGCGCGCCGCTGCCTGTGCCGCCGCCAACTCCGCCGTCTCTTCATTCACAACTGCGGCATGCGTGGGGTTAGCGACGACTTGCGCGGATGCTGTGTTGTGCTGCTCGTTTAATGACTGCGCTTGCTCTTGTGCAACAGCAACAGCCGCCGCATCGCCGCGCCCGAAGACACGCTCGTAAGCGGCACGCACGCGCAAGGTGTGCGACGCGAGCGCGCGGTCGAAAGCGTTGAGCGTCTGAGCGTCGTCCGCGCTGTTGAAGCTCATGCGCCGCGCGACGAGCGTGCGGCGCGCGGCATCGTCGGGGACGGTGTGCGTTTGCAGCCCGTGTTCCATCTGCAAGCGATGTTCGAGGGCGCGCAAGAAAGTGTAAGCGTCGGACAATTCCGTGCGCTCGCGCTCGTTGATGTGCCCGCGCTCCGCAAGGCGACCCAGACTGATGAGCGTGTGCGGCGCGTGTTGCAACCACGTGTCTCGCCCACCGTGCGCGAGTTGCAGAGCCTGCGCGATGAACTCGATCTCGCGTATGCCGCCGCGCCCGAGTTTGACGTTGCAGCCGCCTGCTTCGTGTCCGTGCTGGCGGTCGATCTTCTGTTTAGCCAGCCGCACATTTTCGAGCGCCTGCGCAACTGTGCCCGCGTGGCTATAGACGTGTGCCCGCACGCCCTCGGCAAAGCGCGCGTAGAGCGCGGCCGCGCCAGTCGCCGCGCGGGCGCGAATCAACGCTTGCAGTTCCCACGCCTGTGCCGTTGCGCGGTAGTAGCGCAAAGCTTCGGCGAGCGAGACGCTGAGCGCGCCGTCGCGTCCGTGCGGGCGCAGGCGCAGGTCAACGCGATAGGCCGCGCCCTCGCCGGTCTGTTGGCCGACAATTTGGGCGATGCGCTCGGCGAGCCGGTTGAAGTATTCGCGGTTGGTCGTCTCACCGCGCGTGCCCGCGCCGGAAGTTTGCCCGTCGTCGGAATAGAGGAAAAGCAGATCGATGTCGGAGGCGTAGTTCAGTTCGCGCGAGCCGAGTTTGCCGAGCGCGGCGACGCAGAAACTGGCGCTCGTCGTGCGCCCGCGCGCGTCTACGCAGAGCGGCGCGCCGTAACGGTTGTCTAACTCCTGTCGCGCCAGACTGAGCGCGTAACCCAGCACGGCGTCGGCGAGGTTGGATAACTCTTCGGTGGTTTCGACGACTCTCGCAGTGCGGCGTATGTCGTGCAAGTAGATGCGCAGCAATTCGCGGCGACGAAAGCGCGCGAGCAACACTTGCGGCTCGACCTGCGTGTGCGTCATGGCGAAACGCGCCAGCGACTCGCCGAACTCTTCGCATGTGCGCACGTGTGTGTCGGCGCGCTCGCGCGCGAGCCAAGTCAGGTATTCGGGATACTGCGCGAGTGTCGTGGCCAGCAACGGACTCCACGCGGCGAGCGCGAGCGCATAGGCGCGCAAGCCTTCGTCGTGTGCGAGGCGCGCGGCGGCGTGTGGATGTTCGGTCGCAAGGCGCTCGTAAAACCGGCCTGCGCCCAATGGATCGGGCAGGTCACGCACGAGCGTTGCGAGTTGTTCGTTTACAGTGGGCAAGGCGCTGCTATCTTACGCGCCCCGCGCGGGCGGATGCCACCACGCGAGTGGCGGACTAATGGCATAGATGGATTGGCGGGCAGGCCCTTCTAACAGAAGAGTTGGCGGGAGCGCAGGCAAGATAACCCGCGCTCCCAACCAAGCGAGCTTTAAATATCGTAATACAGCGCGAACTCCAGCGGGTGCGGGCGCATGCGCAACGGTTGAATCTCCTTCTCGCGCTTGTACGCGATCCAACGCTCGATCAGTTGCGGTGTGAACACGTCGCCCTTCAAGAGAAACTCGTGATCGGCTTCGAGCGCGCTCAATGCTTCATCGAGCGAACCGGGCAGGCTCGGCACGTTCTTCAATTGCTCCGGTGCGAGATCGTAGATGTCCTTGTCGAGCGGCTCGCCCGGATCGATCCGGTTCTGGATGCCGTCCAAACCGGCGAGCAGCATCGCCGAGAAAGCGAGATACGGATTGCACGATGGATCGGGCGGCCGGAACTCCAGCCGCTTGAGTTTGGGATTCTGCGAGAACATCGGGATACGAATCGCCGCCGAGCGATTGCGCGCCGAGTACGCGAGATTGACCGGCGCTTCAAAGCCGGGCACGAGTCGTTTATAGCTGTTCGTCGTCGGCGCGGCGAAGGCGACGATGGCTGCCGCGTGCTTCAACAACCCGCCGATGTAATAGCGCGCCATCTCCGACAGACCGGCGTAGCCGTCGCCCGCGAAGAGCGGCTGCCCATCTTTCCACAACGATTGGTGACAGTGCATGCCGCTGCCGTTGTCGCCGTAGAGCGGCTTCGGCATGAAAGTCGCGCTCTTGCCGTACTGGTGGGCGACGTTGCGCACGACGTATTTGAAGAGTTGCAGATTGTCGGCCGTGCCCAGCATAGTCGAGTAACGTATGTCGATCTCGCACTGCCCGGCGGTAGCGACCTCGTGGTGATGACACTCAACCGTGATACCGCAGCGTTCGAGCGTCAGCGCGATCTCCGAGCGCAGATCAATCAACGAGTCGGCGGGCGAGACCGGCACGTAGCCTTCTTTGGCGCGAATCTTGTAGCCGAGATTCGGGCCGTTCATGTCGTCCATGCCGCGCCCGCTCGACCAGTGCGCCTCGTCCGATTCAATCGTGTAACCGGCTGAATTTTGATCTGCGTGGTAGCGCACTGCGTCGAAGACGAAGAACTCGGCTTCAGGGCCGAAGTTGATTGTGTCGGCGAGCCCGGTGAAGCGCAGATAGCTTTCGGCGCGTTGCGCAACCGAGCGCGGATCTAGCCCGTAGCCCTGCTTCGTGATCGGATCGACCGCGTTGGCGATCAGGCACATAGTCGGCTCTTCGGTGAACGGGTCCATCCACATGCGCACGGGGTCGGGCACGAGCAGCATATCGGACTCGTGGATCGAGGCCCAGCCGCGCAAAGACGAGGCGTCGAAGCCGAAGCCATCCTCGAACGTGCCTTCGTCTAGTTCGTGCATGGGAAAGGTTAAATGGTGCCAAGCGCCGACAAGGTCGGTGAAGCGGACGGACAAAAATTTCGCTTCCTGCTCGTCGGCATATTTCAAGGCCGTTTTCGCGTCCATGATGTCTCCTGAGATTGTGGTTTGGGAGTGTCGGATGTGCAGGCCGCCCTCGTTGGGCAGGAGCGGCTGAAAGTTGGTCGCGCGTGCGTCGTCGCGGTTGGCGTCATCTATTTCACAGCGCCATTAAAAAGCTCGCATTATAAAGAGCCGCCTTCACCTGTCAAGGTTTCACGCGAACGTGCCGCCCGCGTCACGCGCGCGTCGTCGCCCCCGCCGTGCGCCTAAGTTGTTTTCCTACGTCAGCTTAACCCCCGTAAGGGCACAGAAAAAAGTTATAGACCGGTTAAGTTTTTTTTGTTACATTGCTCTTCTTAGTTATCCAACCCTGAAATTGTCCACCGAAACAGGCGTGCCGCGTTGCAGGGCGAGCGCGCCAGCCTAAACAGGCGCACCAGCGAGGGAGGCGGTAGAGCGGAAGTTGACCACGGCCATTGAACAGACACTTGAAACCTACGGCATAGAGAACTGGGGGGCCGGTTACTTCGGCATCAATCGTAAGGGCAATCTCGTCGTCCACCCGGCGGAGGCAGACACGAAGGCCACGGCCGACGTGAAAGAGATCATCGACGATCTGCAACGCCGCGGCATCTCGACGCCCGTCCTCCTGCGCTTCCCCCAACTTGTCACCGCACAGGTGCGTAAGTTGCAACGTGCTTTCCGCAACGCCATCCGTGAGTTCGAGTATCAAGGCTCGCACATGTGCGTCTACCCGATGAAAGTGAACCAGCAACGCGCGGTTGTCGAAGAATACTTGCGCGAAGGGGCGCGCTACGACTTCGGGCTGGAAGCCGGCTCGAAGGCCGAGCTTTACGCCGCGCTCGCGTTGGAGCAGTCGGCGGAGAGTCTCTTAGTCCTGAACGGTTTCAAAGACGAAGAGTTCATCGAATTGGCCTTCACGGGCGCACGCGCAGGCAAGCGCGTCATCATCGTGATCGAGAAGATGTCGGAGCTTGATCACATCCTGCGCCTCGCGGAGCGTTTGCAGGAGGAGACAGAAGGGGGCGACCTGCCGATGCTGGGCTTGCGCGTCAAGCTCTACTCGAAGGGTTCGGGGCGGTGGGAGAAATCGGGCGGCGAGGCCGCGAAGTTCGGCTTGACGACGACGGAGATTCTGGAAGTCATCCGCCGCTTGCAAGAAGCGGGGCGCATCGAATTGCTGCGCCTCTTGCACTTCCACATCGGCTCGCAACTGACTGACATCAAGCGCATCAAGAACGCGATGAAAGAGGCGGCGCGCGTCTATGCCAAGATCATTCAGATGAAAATCCCGATTGATCTGCTTGACGTGGGCGGCGGCATGGCCGTGGATTACGACGGCTCGAAGACCGCGTTCGATTCGTCCGCGAACTACAACGCGCAGGAATTCGCGAACGATGTCATCTACACGATCAAACAGGTCTGCGACGACGAGAACGTGCCCCACCCGACCGTGATTCAAGAGTCCGGCCGTTATCTCTCCGCCTACCACGCGATCCTCGTGACGAATGTGCAGGAAGAGATCGAAACAGTCGTCGAGGATACGCATAAGCCGATTGAGATCGACGAAGACGATCCGCAAGTCGTGACCGAGCTAGGCGATCTGCGCGAGAAGATCAGCGTGAAGAATTATCGCGAGTATTACCACGATGCACTGGAGCATCGCGACGAGTTGTTCACGCTCTTCAATCTTGGTCTCATCTCGCTTGAAGACCGCGCCAAAGGCGAGGTGCTGTTCTGGGACGTGTGCGAGAGCGCGGGCAAGTTGGCGCAGCATTCCGAGTACGTCTCCGAAGAGTTCGACGAGTTGCGCCGCCTGTCGC
>JBBRYU010000073.1:0-16528 GCA_038237345.1 Pyrinomonadales bacterium | reverse complement strand
GGTAGTGGCTCACGTAAAGGTGACATGCTAAAGTCTAACAATGGTCACTATTACTCTTCGATGTCAACATTGCCAAAGTGAGCGGTTAGTACGTAACGGCATGGTTCCCGACGGTCGCCAGCGCTACCTCTGCCGCGATTGTGGGCAGCGCAGTCGGGAGCAACCGCGCAGCAACGCTTACCCGAAAGCAGAGCGCGAACAGATACTTCGCGCCTATGACGAGCGCAGCAGTTTGCGCGGGCTCTCCCGCACCTTCGGAGTGGCGCGCAACACGGTGACGGGCTGGATCAAAAAAAGGTAGCCGAATTGCCCGAACTCTCCGAGACGCTTCTGGAGGTCTCGGACCCGGTGCTGGAGTTGGATGAACTCTGGTCATTCGTGCTAAAGAAGACCAGAAAGCGATGGATATGGATTGCGTTGTGCCGCCAGACTCGCCAAGTGGTCGCTTACATTGTCGGCGACCGCAGCGCGAAGACGTGCCGTCGCTTATGGGCAGCGATTCCTGACGGGTATCGGCGCGCTCATTGCTACACGGACTTCTGGGAGGCATACGCCAAAGTGCTGCCCGCCGCACAGCACTCAGCCGTGGGTAAAGAGTCGGGCCAGACGGCGCACGTCGAGCGGTGGAATCTGACATTGCGTCAAAGGCTGGCGCGCTTCGTGCGCCGCACGTTGTCGTTCTCGAAATCAGAGAAGATGCACGAGGCATGTTTACGCCTGTTCATTCATCGGTATAACTGTACTCATGCTCTCACCCTGATGTGAGCCACTACCCAAATTTCAAATATCCAACTTCTTCTTTATGGCTCATTCCATCGAGTTAACGACCGACAACACGGACGCGCTCGCTCTGCCGGTGGCGCGCGGGCGCGTGCGGGCCATTGCTCGGCGCGGCGCATTGCTCCTCTTGGCGCTGTGCGTGGTCGGCTTCTGCTTGCGCGTCAACGGGCTGGGGCGCATCGGCTTTGCCGAAGACGAGATCAATAAACTCGAAGCAGTGCGCGCCTACGAGCGCGGCGACATCACGCAGAACGCCGAACACCCGATGCTGATGAAGGTGTTCATGTTCGTCTCGCTGCGCGCGGCCGCAAGTTGGAACGCGCGCGTCGGTGCGGACACACAAATGAGCGATGAGACGGCGCTGCGTTTGCCGAACGCGCTCTTCGGCGCGCTCACCGTCATTCCGCTCTTTCTCTTAACGGCCGCTTTCTTCGAGCAGAAAACCGGCCTCATCGCCGCCACGCTCTGGGCCTGCGGCATCAACGCCATCACTTACAATCGCATCGGCAAAGAGGACACGCTCTTGGTCTTCTTCATGCTTTGCGCCTTCTACCTCTACCTGCGCGCCAAGCAGACGAGCGGGTTCGAGCAGCGCCGGAAAAACAGATACTACGGTGGGAGCGCGGTCTCGTTCGGCTTGATGCTCGCGTCGAAATACTTCCCGCACTACTTCGGGCTGAACATGCTCTATCATCATCTCGTGCCGCAACGCGAGCGCGAGCCGCACGAGCCGCGCGGGCGCACACCCGCGTTCTTCTATCCGCTCATCCTCGGCGCTTTTCTGCTCGCTAACCCGGCCCTGCTCTGGCCGCGCACGTGGAGCTATCTGGCCGCCTACTCCGGCGAAGAACTGCTCACGCATCACGGTTATCTGATGGGCGACATGCTCTACATGAACAACGTGTCGCGCACACCGTTCGGCACGCCCATCTATTTTTACCTGTTGTACCTCTTGATCAAGACGCCTTTGCCATTGCTCTTGGCCTTCGCGCTCGGACTGCTCGCGTGTGTCCGCGCGTGGCGCAAACCCGGCCCCGCGTTTCTGCTCTTGATGCTCACGCTCTGGCTCGTGCCCTACTCGCTGTTCGGCGCGAAGTGGCTGCGTTATACGCTCTCGCTCATGCCGCTCATCTACATGCTCGCGGCAGTCGGCATCACGTCGCTCTTGCGCTGGTGTGCGCCCCTGCGGGCACGCGGGCGCAGTTGGCATACACCCGCGCGGCTATTGCGTGTATTCGTGCTGCTCATCTTCCTCGCCGGCCCCGCATGGCTCGCCTTCACGGCGGGGCCGCACTACGCGCTCTACACGAACGCGCTCGCCGCCGGACGCGCGGGCTACTATTTTCCGCACGATGAGTTCTACGACGACGGCCTGCGCGAAGCTTTCAAGTTCGTCTGCGCACACGCGCCGCGGGGCGCGACCGTCGTCCACGAGACGCCCGGCGTCGCGCGTTATTACTTGCAGAAATATGGGCGCACAGATTTGCAATCACGCGCCCTCTCCGACCCGCAACTCGACGCGCGCACCGCCCCGCATCCGTCGTATTTCATCCTGCAACGCGGGCGCACCTATTTCGAGAACCGCGCTGAGACGAAAATCGTGCGCGCCGAGCACACTAAAATTTACGAAGGCTTCATTGATGGCTTGAGCGCCGTCGAAGTTTACGCAGCCCCATGACCCAAAGCCCAACAAAGATTTTATCGTTTAGCCTGTTATTCAGCCTCGTGCTGGCCTGCGTGCTTACGTCCACGCACGCCGACAGCACAGCGCAACGCGCATGGGTGACGATTATCTCGACGACCGATCTGCACGGCAACATCGCGCCGCTCGACTACTACACGAACAAACCGGACGCGCGCGGCTTGGCGAAAGCCGCGACGCTCATCGCGCAGATACGCAAGGAGAATCCGGGCGCGCTGCTGCTCGATTCGGGCGACACGATTCAGGGCACGCCGCTCGCCTACTATCACAACAAGCTCAACAACGCGCCCATCGATCCGATGATGCTCACGATGAACGCGCTGCGCTACGACGCGATGGCGGTCGGCAATCACGAATACAACTTCGGATTGAATGTGCTCAATAAAGCGCGCCGCGAGGCCAAATTTCCGTGGCTCTCCGCGAACACCTATCGCAAAGGCACGGACGAGACCGCCTATCAGCCATACTTCATCAAAGAGATCGATGGCGTGCGCGTCGGCGTGCTGGGCTTGACGACGCCGGGCATTCCGAATTGGGAGAACAAAGAGAACTACGCGGGGCTGGAATTCCGTGAGCCGGTCAGCGAAGCGAAGAAGTGGGTCGCGGTGCTGCGCGATAAGGAGCGCGCCGACCTCGTCGTCATCGCCATGCATATGGGTCTCGAAGCCGATCTGCGCACGGGCGAGGTGACGCCCGGCCAAGTCGAGCACGAGAACGAAGCTATCGCCATCGCGGAGGGAGTTAAAGGCGTGGACGTGATTTTGATGGGACACACGCACCGCGAAGTGCCGGATGTGCTAGTCAACGGCGTATTGTTGACGCAAGCGAATCGTTGGGCATCGCACGTCGCGCGCGTGGACGTGTACCTTGAGAAAGAGGCAAAGGACGGAAGTTGGCACGTGGCGGCGAAGGGGGCGCGCACGCTGCCGGTCGAAACGGTCGCGCCGGATGCGGAAATAACGAGACTCGCGGAGCCTTACGACCGCGAGACGCAGGCGTGGCTCAGTCACGTGATCGGCGAATCAACCGTCGAGTTATCCGCGCAGGATGCGCGCCTGCGCGACAACGCGCTGCTCGATCTCATCCAGCGCGTGCAACTCGAAGCGGGGCGCGCGGACGTGTCCATGGCCGCGAGTTTTAATCCGAGCGCGCACGTCGCGCGCGGGCACGTGACGGTGCGCGACATCGCGGCGCTTTACGAGTATGAGAACACGTTGGTTGTGATCGAAGTGACCGGGCAGCAGTTGAAGGAGGCGCTTGAGCATTCGGCCCGCTACTTCAAAGCCTACGTGCCGGGCAAGCCCGCCGCCGATCTGGTTGACGAAAAAATTCCCGGCTACAACTTCGACATCGCTGAAGGCGTGGACTACGACCTCGACCTCGCGCAACCCATCGGCCAGCGCATCCGTAACCTGCGCTTTCACGATCAGCCGTTGAGCATGACGCAGAAGCTCAAGCTCGCCACGAACAACTATCGCGTCAACGGCGGCGGCGGCTACACAATGTACAAGGGCGCGCCCGAACTGTTTCGTTCGAGCGAAGAGATACGCGAACTGATCATCGCGTGGGTCGAACAGCACAAACGCATTCCGTCTGAGCCGACCAACAACTGGCGGCTGCTGCCCTGAGCGCCGGGAACAAATTCGTGCGCGCGTTGTCTAAACGCTACGTGTTGTTTCATCTTTCGCGCGGCTGCATCGTGATCGTGTTATGCGTGACCTTGGCCGGCGCGTTGTCATTCGCCGCGTGCCAATCGGCGCAGGTGCGCGCCACGTCCACCGCTCAACGCGCAACCACCACACAACCAGCCACCACGCAGATAACGCCCGCCCCTGCCCCCACGCCGTCGCCCACGCCGCTTAAACTTCCGCTCGTCGCGCCGCGCATTGTCGTCAGTAAAGCTAAACGCCAGCTCGATCTCTACGCCGACGAGCACATTGTTAGAACATACCCGGTCGCGCTCGGCACCAGCCCGACGGACGACAAGGAGCGGCAAGGCGACCGGCGCACGCCCGAAGGCGAGTTCTACGTCTGCCAGAAGAACGCGCACAGCCAGTTCACCGTCTCGCTCGGTTTGAGTTATCCGAACGCGGAGGACGCCGCGCGCGGCTTGCGCGATAAATTGATCACGCAGGCGCAGCACGACCGCATCGTGCGCGCCATCCGCCGCAAGCGGACGCCGCCGTGGGACACGCCGCTCGGCGGACAAATCTTTCTCCACGGCGGCGGCATAGGCAGTGATTGGACGTGGGGCTGCGCCGCCCTCGCCGACACAGACATCATCGAACTCTTCAATGCCCTCCCCCTCGGCACGCCCGTCGTGATTGAGCATTAACGAGCGGAGTTTGATCGCTACTTGGCCTTGTTCAGAGATGCTCTACGATGCGATAGGCGATGCGCGCTATGCCCCTGCCGAGTAATGGCACTTCACCTTTAGCTGCTTTCGCGGTGACGGTGAGGGCTTGTTTCGTCGGATCGGTGAACACGAAGAAGTTTAGCTGCCGCTTCTCCATGTACGCCTCCGGATAGGGATCACTCTGCTGCGGGAAGGTCACGCCGCACTGTCCCGCCGGGTCGTCCGTAGTGCGGTCTGCGAAGTAGCGCGCGACAACTTGGGCTTCTTTGAAAGACATCAGGCGCTTCCCGCCGAGTGCTCGCATAATCATGCGAATCGCCTCCTCCCTGTTTTGAAGATTACGCAACATCTGGCTCTGGCGCGGCACAAGCAACGGCGATGTGATGCGGACCTTGACGGGCTTATCCCCTTCGCCGAGCACTTCGTAATTGCCCGGCGGGATCAGAACTTTGTCCAACCTGCGCGCCACCTGCGAACTGATCCGCTGCTTCACGTGCAGGAGCGTGTTCCCAGACCCGTGCGCGAGCAACTTCAGCGCGGGGCTACCCAAGTCGAGCAGTTCGTTTAGCTTTTCGTCACCGAAGTAGCTTACGTTCTCCCGCACGAACTTTTCCGCAGCCGCGCGGAGCGTTCCGTCCGCAGCGACCCAAGCAAGGCGAAAGGCCAGCCAACCCTCAGGCTTAATTGCATCGTCGCCAGTGAGTAGTTGTAAGAGGAACGCGCGCACCGGTTCGGCTTCGACCGTGACCCCGAACGGCTCGTGGTCACGGCGCAGCCAGCGTTTAAGCAACTGGGTGGACTCCTCGCTACCAAGCGCGGCAAGAGCCTCGACGCCCTGCGCCGTCGGCCGCACCTGTGTCAACTGAGCGCAGAAGTGCGCACGCGCCCAAGCGGCCGTTGCCAGCATGACGCGCAAGCCCTGCCAGGTCTCCGGCGGTGGTCGCCGCTTGGCTTGAGGCGTAGCCCAGCTGGCGGCGGCGGCGACGAGTTGTTCGAGCAGCGGCTTCCACTGATCGCTGCCGCCCCGCCTGAGTAGTCCGGGATCAGCCAACATTAGTTTTACGAAGGCCGTCAGTTCGTCGCGCGCCAGCGCGATAAGTTGTTGCTCGGTCGTGATCAGCTCGGCGAGAAAATCGACCAGCCCTTCGAGCCGCGTGGCGTTCGTCCTACCCTGCAATGGCGTGAAGTCGGCGGCGTCCACCATCCATTTGGCCGCGAGATAATCCGACATAGACTGGTGTGGGAAGGACAGAGTGGGCGCGCCAATCGCCTGCGGCTCGCGGTACAGAAAGCCGTTCGCGAGCAAGAAATGAGGCGTCAGCGCCTGTCCAGCCGGGGCTGCGAAGCGGCTCAGGTGCTGCACAATTGAGTCCTCGTCCAAGTGCTGCCACTGCGGCCAGAGCGCAAGCGCAAGTTGAGCGTACAGCCGTCGGAAGGCGAAGCGCCCAGGCGCGTGAGCCTTGTGCGCGCGATGGTAGAGTTCTTCAATGAAGTGGTCGAACACCTTCGAGGCTTCCATCTGCAAGAGGCGGCTGATGTCCCGCCGGTGTACCATGCTCGTCTTGACCAGCCACGCACAGATGACCACAAACAAGGGCGTGCGTGTAGTCGGCGTCGCGAAGGCTTGGCCTAGAGACTCGCCTATCGCGGACACTTGCAGTTCGACTTTGTTCTTCTCGCAGAGCCTCAGGAAGAAATTCTGCGGCTCGTACTGTTCGAGCGGCTTTAGCTGGATGACCGCTACGTCCAGTTCCGTCGGCCCGGGTTGATATAGTTCGCGTGTGGTGATGAGCAGCGTCAGGTGCGCCCCCCAGTGGTGATAAGTCCGGAAATATTGCCGGAGTAGCGGCAGCACTTCGCCAGCCGAACGAGCCGTGTGTAAGTCTTCAATGTAGAGCAGGAGGGGGCGACTGTTCAATGCGTGGGCGAACGCGACCGGCGACAGGTTATCCTTAACGTTGGCTAACAGCCGCGGCCATAAGACTGGCGGCATTTTCTCCTGACTATCGGGCCGCCAGCCATGCGCCATCGCTTCCGCAAACGCCGCCTCGACGTCGTCGGTTGTTAGCAGCGCGAAGAGAGGCTCGGTCTGCGGCGCAGCCGTGACCGCCTGCTGCGCCGGCAAGTAAGGTTTCAGCATCTCGTCACGTAGGCGCGTCTTGCCAGTGCCGACGGGGCCGGTGATGAGCGTCACGATGCGCTGCGTCTCGCGGGTGGGCGCACGCGAGTCCCAGTTCTCGTAGGGAACTTTAAACGGGCCGTCGTCGGTGGTGAGCCTCTCCAGTGGCTTTTGTTCGAGGTTGTCCCTATGGCTAACGAGCAACTTTTGCCGCGTCGCACGCGCACGCCAGTAATCAAAGCGCCCTTTAGTGGCTGCCAGCCACCTACCGGGCGGCGGCGGGGATCGGACTGGCAATGGTGGCGGCAGCACGGGTAGCACATGCTTGTTGCCCTCCTTTTTAACCAGCGCGGTAGGCGGGTAGAGTTTATTGAAAATCTCCATCGCGAGGGCCTCAAGGTCAGCATTAATCTTATGTTCGTCGCCGGCCGAGAGCGGCGTGCCGGCGCGGTGCGCCTGCATCTTGCTTAACCATTGGTGCGTCTGCCAAGGGCAAGGCTCCGCGATCACGGGCATGATGATCAGACCGTCGCGCGCCAGCAAGAAAGGAACTTCCTTGCGCATGATGTAGTCGGAGGTAAGAAAATTAGCTGTGACGATCAGCACGGCGATCTTGGCTGACCGCATCGCCTCAAAGATTTTCAACTCCCAGTCGCTGCCTACCTCTATCTCTTCATCGTGCCAGCACCCGATCTTATCTCCCGTGCCGAGGGCGGCCAATTGTGTAACTAGCCGATCCTTCCACTCCTTATCCCTATGGCTGTAGCTAACGAAGATGGTGCAGCAGACCGCGCCGTTTCCGTCAGCGGTCACCTGAGTCTCCGGCATAGGTTGAGTACCCATGAACACCGCTCTCCGCTAATCCGACAGCGCAGGAAGTAGGTCGTGCGTCGTGAGCAACATTGACCACAACCGAAATTTGAGACGGGAAGTCGCGATCAATTTGTTGGGCGCTAATTTTCTATGGCAAACCCAGATTCAAGTCAAGCTTTTCCAGTACCAGAAGATAAAGCCTGCCGCAGACGTCCGGGCATGCGGCGTGGACTGTTTTATGCGCCGCCGGCCGTGTCCTCCGGGTGGAAGGTCGAACGCTGTTTCCATTTGCGGTAGAAGTGTAGGGCGGAGGCGAGCCAGAGACCGCTCAAGAGGTATGCGCCGAGTACGTCGCTGGGCCAGTGTGCGCCGAGATAGACGCGCGAGAGGCCGACCGTGGCGATAGGCAGGGGCAGCAGCATGAGTGCGACGCGGCGGGCCGTCGAACGGTGCGGCAGCACGGCGTAGGCGGCGAAGCAGAGGAATCCGAAGTAGCAGACATAGAACGTGACGTGACCGGAGGGGAAGCTCTTAGTCGGCAGCGCCTTGTAGATCGTGACCAACGCGGCGGCGGGGCGCGGGCGCGCGACGACATGCTTGACAATGGTGTTGAGAAGACTGCCGCCGCCTGCGCTCAAGACGAGACCTGCGGCTTCCGTGCGTCGGCCGCACACAAGGAACGCGAGGCACGTCGCGGTCGTCAACGCAAACGGATGCCACGTGTTGCCGAAGAAGGAGACGCCGCGCATGAAGTTGACCAGACCGGGCACGGGTAGCTGTTGCAGCGCGTGTGCAGCGCGGGCGTCCCAGCCAAAGTAAGTGTAGAAATGCGCGCAGACGGCCAGCACGACGAAGGCTGTGAGCAGCGCGAGATAGAGCAACTCGGCGCGCCGCAGACGCCGCGCAGCCAGTCGCCGTAGCAGCGTGCGTTGCGTAGTGGTCGCCTGCGTTGGTGTTGTGCTCGATTCTGACATGCGCTCCGTATCGGGCTTAACTTGCCCCAGACCCAGACTATCAAACCACGAAACCGCACGAAATAGCACGAAGCAGTTCGTGCCCACGCGAAATTTTGCCGGTGGCACACGGGCCGCGCATGACCTATAATTGCTTCAGCGAATCTCCCGAAAACAGTCTGAGTAATGGCGTGCGCGGCGCTCGGGGCTGCATGTGCGCGGCCTATGCGCGCGAGGGGCTTTAAGTTGTTAAGAGTTGAATATCACGAAGGGTTGTACCTGCCCGATCTCGATCTCTGGCTCGACGCGGACGGCCCGCGCGAGCGTTGCGTCATCTCGCACGCGCACGCGGATCACATCGCGGAGCATCGCGCGATTGTCGCCACGCCCGCGACCGCGCGCATCTTCCGGCACAGGTGCGGCGAGGCGGACGTGACAACGCAAGAGTATGGCGAGCGACGCGATTACGGGCGCTATGCGCTGACCTTTTTTCCGGCCGGTCATTGTCTCGGCTCGGCGCAAGTGTTGGTCGAAGCGGACGGCGAACGTTTGGTTTATACGGGCGACATCAAGCTGCGCCCGAACGTCGCGGCGGCGGACGCGGTCATCGTGCCCTGCGATACGCTCGTGATGGAGTCAACGTTCGGCGAGGAGCAATACCACTTCCCGCCGGACGTGGTGACGTGCGAGCGTTTGTACGCGGCCGTTGCTCGCGCGCTCTCGGACGACCGCGTGCCGGTCGTGCTGGCCTACGCGCTCGGCAAGAGTCAGGAGGCGTTGGAACTGTTGCTCAGACGCGACTATCGCGTCACGTTGCATGGGTCTGTGTGGAACGTGGCGGAGATTTACCGCGAGTTGGGCGTGGAGTTTGCGGGGCCGTATGAGCGTTATGCTCGTGAGCATTTACGCGGGCGCGTGTTGATCGCGCCGCCGGGTTGTCGCAAACAGCCGATGGTGCAGAACATCGCGCGACATTACACGATCATGCTAACGGGCTGGGCGATGAATAAGAGCGCACCCTACATGTACCGCGACGTGGATTTAATTTTGCCGCTCTCGGATCACGCGGACTTCCCTGACCTCGTGCGCCTCGCCCGCGAGAGCGGCGCAGCGCGCATCATCACCATGCACGGCCCCGCCAAATTTGCCGCCGCCCTACGCGCGCTTGGCCTCAACGCCGAACACCTCGCACATCATCCCGGCGCAAGCGAGAAGAAGAAACGCGCGCCGAAGAAAGCCGCGACGGCCGTTAACAAATCGTTGTTCGACTAATGAAGACGGCCGCGGGCATTCGCGGCCGTCAGTCATCGTCAATGCAAATGCGCCAAAACTTGCGCGGCCCTGTCGTCAGTGGTGATGCTCGCGCTCGTATTCGTCCGCCGCTTGCTTCGTGCGATGCACCGTGCCGTCCGGGTGTTCCGGCGGTGTGTAGACCGTGTAGAGTTTCAGCGGCGTGTTGCCCTTGTTGATGAAGTTGTGCCGCGTGCCGCCGGGCACGACGACCACGCTGCCCGCGCGCACCGTGCTGCGCTCGCCGGCCAGCACGGCCTCGCCTTCGCCAGCGACGAAAGCTAACACCTGATCGATCTCTTCATGCACCTCTGCACCGATCTCTTCGCCCGGCTGGATGGCCATCAACACCAGTTGCGAACGCTCAGTCGTAAACAGCACCTCACGGAAATTTTCGTTCTCCCGCGCGAGTTTGGTTACGTCCTCCGCGTAAGTCTTCTGTGCCATGTTCTCTCCCTCTCCTTAATCATGCGGCGCGCGGGCACGCGGGCTTGATTAACCCCGCATGCCCAGCTGCGCCGATCATTTAGCGTGCGCCGACGGCCTCGCCGGTTAGCTGCTCAGACTTGATCCCCAGTCCATCGGCTACGCGCCGGCCGTATTCCTGATCACATTGCGCTAGGTGGCCGATCATGCGCTCCTGTATGTCCTGATCGCAAGTCTTCAGGTGCGCGACGAGATTATTGATCAGCTCGTCGCGCTCTTCGGCGCTGAAGGTGCGGTAACGTTCGCCGGCCTGACCGTAATTATTCTTGCGCGTGATGGCTTGGCGCACGACGTGGCCCGCGACGTAGGGCTTATGATCCGCGCCCGTCTTCGGCGCTTCGCGCAAGCCGCCCTTGCTCGACGGCTCGTAGTTGACGTGTGGATTCTCGCCCGCTTCGTTGCCGTCCACGCGATAAGCCATTTGCCCGTCGCGCTGGTTGGTGGCGACGTGCGTCTTCGGCTGGTTGATCGGCAGTTGCAAGTAGTTCGTCCCGACGCGATGCCGCTGCGTGTCGGAGTAAGAGAAGGTGCGCCCTTGCAGCAGCTTGTCGTCGGAGAAATCAAGCCCGTCCACGAGCACGCCCGTGCCGAACGCCACCTGCTCGACCTCGGCGAAATAGTTTGTCGGGTTTTTATCGAGCACCATGCGCCCGACAGGTAAGAGCGGAAACTGCGCTTCGGGCCAAATCTTCGTCGCGTCGAGCGGATCGAAATCCAACTCGGCGTGCTCGTCGTCCGACATGACCTGCACGTAGAATTCCCATGCCGGAAACTCGCCCCGTTCGATGGCCTCGTACAAGTCCTGCGTCGCGTGATTGAAGTTGCCGATCTGATCGGCCTCCGCCTGTTTCAGATTGCGCACGCCCTGCTTGGGAATGAAGTGGTACTTGACGAGCACGCCCACGCCGTCCGTGTTGTACATCTTGTAGGTGTTGACGCCTGCGCCGCGCATCTCGCGATAGTTAGCCGGGATGCCCCACGGACTAAAGAGCCACGTGATCATGTGCATCGCTTCGGGCGTGAGACTGATGAAGTCGAAGATGCGGCGCGCGTCTTGTCGATTCGTCACCGGATCAGGCTTAAAAGCGTGGACGACATCGGGGAATTTGATGGCGTCGCGGATGAAGAAGATTTGCAGATCGTTGCCGACCAAATCCCAGTTGCCATCTTCAGTGTAGAACTTGACGGCGAAACCGCGCGGGTCGCGCAGGTTCTCCGGCGAGTGTCCGCCGTGAATCACGGTTGAGAAGCGGACGAAGACGGGCGTGCGCTTGCCCTTCTCTTGGAAAAGTTTCGCCCGTGTGTACTTGGCCGCCGGCTCGTCGCCGATCTGACCATAAGCCTCGAAGTAGCCGTGTGCGCCCGCGCCGCGTGCGTGGACGACGCGCTCCGGCGTGCGTTCGCGGTCGAAGTGGGTGATCTTTTCAAGGAACTGATAATTCTCTAAGACCGTCGGCCCACGCTCGCCGACGGTGCGGTTGTTCTGGTTATCATAGACGGGGTGGCCCTGCCGGTTCGTCAGGATGGGCTGTTCCGCCCCGTCCGCTTGCTCTTTGCGCTATTGTTCGCTCATTCGTTGCTTAGTTCTCCTCCTGCTTTCTGAGTTATTGCTCTGCTGCTGCACATCGCGTCGGGCGATCACTGCATGCATCTCTCTTGGGCGCAATGACCGCTGCCAAATTAACAGTAAGAATAATTATCAACTGCCGAGCAAATAAAAAAAAGACTACTTACAATCGCGGCAACGGCCTAACAACTCAAGCCGGTAATCTTCGACGGCGAAACCCGCCTGCGGCTTGATCTGCTTCAGCGCGGCGACGCCTTGCTCCGCTTCCAAATCCCAGATGCGCCCGCACTGCAAGCAGCGCGTGTGGTAGTGATGATCTGTGCGGATGTCGTAGCGCGCCGACCCATCGCCATATGTGAGTTTGGAGACGGCCGCACACGCGACCAGCGACTCCAAGTTTTTATAGACGGTGGCCAAGCTAATCTTCGGCAGCTTGCGTTTGACGTTCAAGAAAACTTCTTCGGCCGTCGGATGATGATCCACCCGGCTCAGATATTCATAGACAGCGATGCGCTGGCGGGTTAGATGCCCGCCACGCTCGTCGAGCTTTTGCCTTAACTCTGCCAGCCCGTCTGTCTGCTTACTACCGCTCACCGCGTCCTCCGCCTAAGCTTCAATAGATTTTGCCTACCGTCAATGCAAATCAAGAATAATTCTTATTATGTTCTTTGTCAAACGACAAATTTAATGCCTGCGTGCGCACATGCGCGCGGCGACGCGGCCCGCCCGCCGTCGGCTTGGCTCAGGGCTATTTTGTCTGTGCCTGCTCATCACACATGCGCGTGATGGCACGCTCAAGGTTGGGATCGATCTCGGTGAGTTGTTGCAGCACGCGCGCCGGCAGCCGAACGGTGACGACCATATACTCCTCGTCGTGCGTAGGCTGCGCAAGCACCCGCTTGAAGGCTACGCGGAGCGCGTTCAATTCGGGCGGCTTGGCCAGATACTCCTGCACGCCAAGTCGTTCGCAGACGGCGCGCGATTCGGCCATGGTCTCACCCGTCACCACCACGACGGGCACGCTCGACGACAGCTTACGAATCTCTTCGAGCACCTTCGTGCCATGCATTTCCGGCAGCGTCATGTCCAACAGCACCGCGTCCGCGCCGTGCGTCTGAAACTCCGCCAAGCCCTCTTCGCCCGTGTAGGCGTTGCTGACCGCGTAGCCCGCCTGCTTGAGCGCCGATTCGTAAAGCTCCGCCAAGTCTTCTTGATCTTCTATGACGAGAATGCGATGCTGGCCCACGAGCGAGACTTCCCCTTTATATTGTGACACTGCCGGTGTCAGCGTCGGCAGGTTTTTCTTTCTGCTAGGTTCGCGTATGCAGGCAGTATAACAGAGGTGGCTATGACTCTCCCTATCATCACGGTGCTGCTCCTGCTGCTGGTGGCGCTCGTCCTCTTCGGCACGGAGCGCATCCCCGTCGATATCGTCGCCATCATCTTAGTCATCGCGCTCATCGTCACGCGTACCGTCACGCCAACGGACGCTTTCAGCGGTTTCTCGAACGATGTTGTCATCATCATCGCCGGGCTGTTCATCCTGACGGGTGGGCTGGTCAAGACGGGCGTGGTGGATACGGTCGGGCGACGTTTGCACCGGATCGCGGGCGGCAACGAGTTCAAACTGACGGTGCTCATCATGTTCGTCGCGGCGGCTTGCGCGGCGGTGATGAAGAACACGACGACGACGGCGATGCTCGTGCCAGTGGTGCTGGGGATCGCGACGCGGGCGCAGGTGCAGCCGTCGAAACTCTTGATGCCGCTCGCCTTCGGCGCAATTCTTGGCGGCACATGCACGCTCATCGGCACGTCCACGAATCTCGCGGTCAGCGGCGCGCTGCCGCAATATGGCATGCCGCCGTTCACGATGTTCGAGTTGACGGGCGTGGGCGTGGCCATCGTCGGCGTCGGCATGCTCTACATGGTCGTGCTGGGTCTGCGCCTGCTGCCGGCGCGCGGCGGCGCGACCGATCTGACCGAGCAGTACCACATACGCGAGTACATGACCGAGGTTGTCGTGCTAGCGGATTCGCCGCTCGTCGGGCGGACGCTCGCCGAAGCCGACTTGACGCAAGCGATGGACTTGACGGTAGTCGGCATTCTGCGCGGCAAGCTGGGACGCATCGCGCCGCGCGCAGACGAGCGCATACAGGCCGACGATTTGCTGCTCGTGCAGGGCCGCATGGAAGATATTCTGCGCGTCAAGAGCGAGGCAGGAGTCGAGATCAAGGCCGACTTCAAGCTGAGCGATCAAGACCTGGAGACAGGCGGCGTAGAGCTATTCGAGGCGCTGGTCTTGCGCGGCTCAAGTCTCATCGGGCGCACGCTCAAGGGCACGCGCTTCCGCGAGCGTTACAATCTGACCGCGCTCGCGATCAACCGGCATGGCGTCGCGCTGCTATCGAAACTGAGCACGGTCTCGCTTCGTTTCGGCGACGTGCTGCTCGTGCAAGGGCGCCGCGCGCGCGTCGAGCATCTGGCGACGGAAGGCAACTTGCTGCTGCTCGAAGAGGTGTCCGAGATGAGCGGGCGCGCGTCGAAGCGTAGCTGGGCACTCGCCGCCTTCGCCCTGTTCCTACTGCTCTCGGTCTTTCATCCGTTCGGCGTCCCGCTCTCGGTCGCCGTCCTCATCAGCGTACTCTTGCTGCTCGTTTCCCGTGCCGTCCGCACGCAGGAGATGTACAACATGATCGACTGGCGACTCATCGTGCTGATCGCCGGCATGATCGGCTTCGGCACGGCGATGACGAAGACGGGCGCGGATCAGTATCTCGCCGATCTGATCAAGAATACGCTGGGCGGCTACGGCCCTTACGCAGTATTAGGCGGCTTCATCCTGTTGACTATCGCGTTGACGCAGCCGATGTCGAATCAGGCGGCGGCGCTCGTCGTGCTGCCCGTCGCGATCAAGACGGCGCTCGCGCTCGGTCTGAACCCGCGCGCTTTCGCCGTCGCCGTCACCTACGCCGCGTCCTGCTCGTTCATGACGCCGCTCGAACCCGCCTGCGTGCTCATCTACACGCCCGGCCGTTATCGCTTCTTCGACTTCGTCAAGGTTGGCGGCATCTTAACCATCGCCGTCTTCATCATCATCATGCTGCTCGTGCCGATCTTCTGGCCGCTGACTCTGCCGCCGCCGGGCTGAAGCGCGCCCCATGTATGCGCACAGACGGCGGACGCACCTTTTTTGCGGTTCGCGTGCAAGCGTCTTGTTTTTCGCCCCGCGCCGGGGCGGGTCGTTGCCTTTTAATATCGCCGTGTCTATAATGCGCGGGCTTTGGAAGGGAAGGGGTCAAAGGAAAGCTCTCGCGCAGTTTTATAAATTCCAGGACTCAAACGAACCGCCTATGACGAACATCGCAAGATGGAAGGCTCGGCGTCGTGCCTCCGCAACGCGCCCGACCGCGTGGCGCGCACTCACCGACACGCTGGCACAGATGGCGCGGGCCGCCTTTGCCGAACCATATCAACTCGTCGTCGAACGCCACACGATTCGCCTGCGCCGTTTGCCGCCCGCGCTCGACCGGGTGCGCATCGTCCAACTCTCGGACATACACCACAGCCCCTTTACGGGCCGCGCACAGATTGAGCGCGCGATTGCGACGGCCAACAGCCTGAAACCCGATATCATCGCCCTGACCGGCGACTACGTCTCGCACGAGCGCGGCTATGCCGCGCCCTGCGCCGAGATGCTTGGTCGGCTGCGTGCGCGCTGTGGCGTCTACGCCGTCCTTGGCAACCACGACCACTGGACGGACGCCGCGCTCATTACAGACTTATTCCGCGCCGAAGGCATCAAGGTACTCGTCAACGAAGGCATGCGCTTCGAGCATCGCGGTGCGTCCCTGTGGCTCGCGGGCGTAGACGACACGATGGTGGGCCTCGAAGATTTGCCGCTCGCGCTCGCCGGCTCAAGCAGCGATGAGATGAAGTTGCTCCTCGCGCACAATCCGATTATCCTGCGCCGCGCAGCACGCGCCGGCGTCGATCTCGTCCTGAGCGGGCACACGCACGGCGGCCAAGTCACTTTGCGCTCGGAGCGTTCGCGCTCGGGCCGCCCGCGCCGGCGCATGCTGCGCGGCTTGGGCCGCCTTGGCGACACGCAGATTTATGTTACGCGCGGCCTCGGCACGGTCGTCCTGCCCGTCCGCTACGGCTGTCTGCCCGAAGTCTCGCTGTTAGAACTGCGCTGCGCGCAATAGTTCAAAGTTCAAGGTTCAAGGTTCAAAGTGAGCCTGCGGTTCTGACTTTGAACTTTGAACCTTGAACCTTAAACTTTGCCCATGTCTTCCCGCATCATCACGCTGCCTAATCTGCTGACCGTGATGCGCATGGCGCTCATCCCGGTCTTCGTCACGCTGCTCGTCTATGGACGCTTCGGTTGGGCGCTCTTCGTCTTCGTCGTCGCGGGCGTGACGGATGGGCTAGACGGCTTACTGGCGCGGAATCTGAAACAAGG
>JBBRYU010000072.1:0-16620 GCA_038237345.1 Pyrinomonadales bacterium | reverse complement strand
GCCTCGCGCGTGGCGAAGCGCGTGCCGAGCACGAGCCGTAAATAGCTCACGACCAGAAAGATCGAGACGACCGACGACACTGCGAACGCCGTGTGGATCGAGACGTGATCGACCAGATACGCGAGCAGCAGGTGAAATGAGAAGAAGGCGGTGGCGAGAAAAAAGTAGTTCATCGGATGCAGTTCCAGCCCGCGCATTGTGGTGATGATGAACATGAGGAAGAAGAAGAAGAAGAGCGACACGGGCGCGAACAGGCTGATGCGGCCCGCGAGCGGCCCCGGTTGCAACTTCTCCGGCATGCGCACGCCGATCTGATAACCGCTCACCAGATTCTTATAGTTCCAGGCAAACTCCCAGCCGTCGGCCGTCTCCTGCTTCTCGGTCGGCGAGAGCGTGTCGGGAAAATCAACGTCTTTGAAGTTGGTGCGCAAGCGCAAATCAAAATCGCGCACCTGCGCCACGTCGCCGCCGAAGTTGTAGCGCCAGTCGGTCAAGCCTTGCGAGCGATAAGCGATCTTCAGCGTCGCGCCCTTGCCTGCGGCTACGCGAGCCGTGCCGCTTGTCGTCTGCTGCCCGTTCGTCAGTGAGACAGGCAGGTCGTCCACGCTGAATTGCAGGTCGTCGTAGATGGCCCGTGCGGCGGGGAAGTTCAAAGTGAAGTTGACCTGCTCCTCGCCGGTCGTGTTGCGAAACGTGTACGTGCCCGCGAAGTCCACCTTATAGGTGCTGTACCAGAGCAAGCCCTTCTGCCGGTGTGCGAGATCGAGCGCGACGTTGACGCGGCTGCTCTCCAACGGCAGGCGCACCGTCTCTTCTTGGATTGTGACTTGCTTCTTCCCGTTCTCGGTCGTCTCGATCTTTTTCTTGAGCACGACGGCGGCCGTCGGCGGCGACTGGTTATGTGGCGCGCCCCAGTTGGTGACGACGTGATCCGCGAGCGACTCATCCGACGAGTAGGTGCGCTCGAAGATTGTCGCGCCGAGGATGAGCCACGCGGCGGTGGCGCAGGCGAAGATGACGGCGATGGCGATGATACGTTTGAGCATCAGTATTGCTTACCCCTTTCGCCGTTATTAAACCCTTGACCTGCACCCGCGACAGGCGCACACGCCACGCCGCATGGGTGTGGCTGACCACAGGTTGATGAGTTTTGAATTTATGGTTGAGATCGGCCGTGCGCTAATTCAACCGTGAGACAATAGCGAGCCGCAATCAACTACGGCTTTTTCTCCAACACCGCGCAGGCGACGGCGAGCGTGGCGACGGCGCGCGGGCTTTCGCCGGTGAACGAGCGCGCTAGTTCGACGGCGCGATCCATGTCCTCGCGCGCGAGTTGCGTGAAGATGCCGCTGAGGTCGAAGCTGTCGCTCGTGGTGCTGGAGATCGAAGCGTGGCCTTTGCCGCGAAATTGCGAGACGATGCGGCCGTCCTCGCCGCTAAAGTCGCTCAGCGCGTTGACGGTCTTGATGAGTTCGGGCAACAACTCCCACGTGCGCCCGTGATCAAGCTCGAAGGTGCGCGCCAGCACAGCGAGGAGCGCGCGGGCGCGGTCGGCGTCCTGCCCGTCCATGCGGCGCACTTCCGCCGCCGCTGCGTCGAGCGTTTCGAGCGCACGGGCGCGATCTTTTTTACCGAGCAGCCGCGCGGCTTCCGTGTAGCCATAAACGCGCTGCAAGGGCAACAACTCGCCGTCTTTTGCCACACGCAACAGTTCGTCCACGTCCTTTTTATCGACAGCTTTTCTGAGCGTGTCGAAATCAATGTGGGCGCGCAACCCTCTGCGCAACTCCGCGTCCGTGATCTTCTCGACCAACTCGCGCGCACGCGCCATATCGCCTTTGCGGGTAGCAGCGAAGACCGCTTGCACGTAAATCTGATCGCGTGCGTCCGCATCGGTCGCACGCGGCAGACGGTCGAGCGCATCCTGCACTGCGTCGCGCCCGCCATCGTCCGCTGCTGGGCGCAGCCCTTCGGTCAGCGCCGAATCGCGGCCGTTGCGCCATTGTTCGGGCGCGTCGGGCGTGAGCGCGGCGAGTTGCGTGCGCAGGAGCGGGGCTTTGTCGGCCGCGTACTGCTCGAAGAGCGGCAGCAGGCGCGCAATGACGAAATATGTGCCGCCGCGCCCGGCCGTCGAATGATCTTGATCGGGCGGTGGCAACGGGCGCAGCAGCACTCCTGCCGCAACTTGGAAGAACGCGGCGCGCAACTCGACCGGAATCTCGGCGGTCGTCGCGGGCGGTCGCCAGCCCTCCGACCCCCAACCGCCGCTGCGTTCGGCCGTGATGAAGACGGTCGGCGAGAAGAGATAAGACGAGAGGTGCGAGATCGTGTTCGCGTCGGTTGCCGGATCGCTCACGGCACGCAATAGCAGCTCGCGGTAGAGCGCATCAGCGTCAGTCGGCGCGGCCGCGCGCAGGTTGAGCAGAAACTTTAACCCGGAGGTCGTCACGTGATCGAGCGCGGGCAGGGCGAACTGTTTGGCGCGCTCCACGTCGCCGCCGTTCAACAACTGCCGCGCGAGATCGAGCCGTTGTTCTTGTGCGGGCGTGAGCTTGTTCGTGTGCGGCTGCGCGGCGTTGGCCGCCGCCTCGGCCTGTGCCGTCTCGTCCGCTTGCTTCTTCGCTTCATCGAGTTTGGCCAATAACTCTTCACCGAGCGCGCGGTCGCGTTTCGCCGCGAGGCGCAGGACTTCCGGCCGCACACGCGGCTGCCCGGAGATGACGATTGCGCCGTGCGTGGCCTGCTGTCGCTCGCGCTCTTCGTCCTCTTTGCGCTCTGCTTCGCGGTCGGCGGCTTCGGCCGCATCCCACGCGCGCCGGAAGAGCGTCTTCGCGCGCTCGCGGTCTGTCGCCCACAGCGCGTCGGCGGCACGAGCTTGCACGCGGGCGCGTAAGGTCTCGTCGTGGAAGCCGCGCGCTTCGTCGGCGAGCGCGTTGATGAGCGAGGTGGCGGTGGTGCGATGTGTCTCGGCGAGCGGGTCGGCGGGGGCGCGCACGTTGGCCGGAAGCTTGGTGCGCGGCTTGTCGGTTGTTGTGCTGGTGTTGCGCGTAGTCGTCTGCGCGCAGACGCAAACAGACAACAGCGACAGGCAGAGAATCGTGACGATACGCAGTTGCCAGTTCATCAGCGTTCGCTCCTCGTTAAGCTTTCGGTTTGGGCTTCTCTTCGAGCGCGGCGCGGGCGATGGCGAGCGTGGCAGTGGCGCGCGGCGATTCGCCGGTGAACGTTTTAGCCAACTCAACCGCGCGGCCCATGTCATCAAGCGCGAGCGCGCCGAAGATGCCGCGCAGGTCGAGCGTCGGCGTATCGAAGTTGATCGTCGAACGCTGATTGGGCGTCTGCACGCGCGCCGCTAACCCCGCGTCCGCGCCGGTGAACTCAGGCGCGGCGTTCGCCGCTTTGATCGTCTCGGTCATCAACTCCCACGTGCGATTGCGATCCACTTTGAGAAATTGCGTGGCGACCGCGACGAGACTGCGCGCCCGGTCGGGATCATCGCCGTCAATCTTGCGCGCCTCTGCGGCGGCCGCTTCGAGCGCTTCGATGGCGCGCGGGCGGTCGTCCTTGAGCAGTAGCCGCGCTGCTTCGGTCAGTCCCCATGTGCGCTGCACGTGCGACAGTTCGCCCGTCTGCGCCAAACGCAAGACCTCCGCGCCGTCCTTCTTCTGGATCGCTTGATTGACGCCGGCAAAATCGACGAAGGCGCGCACCTGTTGGCGCAAGTCGGTGTTCTCGATCTTGTCTGCGAAGTCGCGCGCACGCCCGTCGCCTTTGAACGCCGCTGCCATCGCCGCGTGCATGTAATCCTGATCGCGCTGCGCGGGCGTATGTGCGCTGCTCGCGTGGTCGAGCGCTTCTTGCACGGGATCGCCGCGTTGCTCCTCGCGGAGTCCGCGCGTCAAGTCGCGATCCATCTCGGCCCGTTCGGAGCCGGACACGTCAGGCGTCAGCGCGGCGAGGCGCGCACGCAGATCGGCGGCGCTCTCCGGCGCGTTCTGTTCGATGTAAGGCAGCAGGCGCGCGATGGTGAAGTACGCGCCGCCGCGCCCGGCCGAACTGCGATCCTGATCAGGCGGCGGGAGCGGCCGCAAAAGAATCTGCGCCGCCGCCCGACTGAACGCCTGTCGCACGGGCGCGGGCATGTCCGTGGGCGGGCTGATGTCTCTGCGCCGTTGGCTCACCGCCGTGCCGCCGCCCGGCACGACGACCATATACATGTGCGGCGTCAGCACGTACGACGAAAGCAGCAGAACTGCGTTCGAGTCCGCTTCCGGATCGCTTACCGTGCGCCCGAGCAGCGCAAGGTAACGCTCGTCGGCCGCCTGCGGATTCTTCTCGCGCAGCACGACGAGAAACTCAATCGCCAACTGATAAGGCCGCGCGAGCGCAACGTCGGCGAACTGAAGCGCACGCTCAGTGTCGCCCTCTGCAAGAAACTGCATGGCTAGTTCCAGCCGGCGTGACAACTCCGGCGGCGTCATATAAGGGTCGCCACCAGCACGGCGCGCTGGCGGCTGCGACTTCGCCTCGGGCGCGGCGGTCGGAGCAGCGGCCGCCGCGTTCGTCAGTTGGCTATCTTCCTGCTTCTTCGCCGCTTCCAACTTCGCCAGCAACTCTTCACCAAGCACACGGTCGCGCTTGGCCGCGAGCCGCAGCACTTCGCCGCGCACGTTCGGGCGATTGAGGTTCGTCGCCAAGCGCGGGCCGTTACTTGACGCGCGGCGTTCCGTCTCGCGCTGGCGCAAATTCTCTTGATCCGCCACTTCGGCCGCATCCCATGCCCGGCGGAACAGAGCCAGCGCGCGCTCTTTGTCCGAGTCCCACAGCGCGTCGGCAGACTGCGCCTGCACGCGCGCACGCAAAGTCTCATCATGGAAGCCGCGTGCTTCGTCGGCGAGCGTTGTTAAGAGCGCAGTCGCCTGCGCACGCCGTTCGGCCACGAGCGGATCGACCGTGCCGCGTACGGCCGCGTCCCGCGCCGGGCTGGTCTTTTTCGTTTTCGCGGGTGGTGTCTGCGCGGACGCGGACGACAAGAGCAGGGCGCATAAACAGAGCGCCGACGCCGAACGGCGTGCGTGCTGAGACATGTTTTAACTCCTTCGGGCGGCGGGCAACGTGTGCCGTGATGAGACTGCTGCTGACACTTATACGCCGATGTGGAAGCGTGGTTCAAAAAGTTTGCCGGAGAAAGTTGAACGGAGGCAGTGATCATTCCTACTTGAAGTCGCGCCAGAACTGACGCAGGTTGAGATGGCTGAGCCCCTCGCGGCGCGAACCATCTACTGAGCGGATAAAAGCTTGGCCGGTTGGCAGGTTGATCTCAGCGACTAACGCACGGGCGCGTTGCGCCGGGACGCCGAGCGCGCTTTGCAGGAATTTGCCGGCGTTGGCGCTGGATTGCAGGATGAAAACGAATTCGAGTGATTCAGTGAAATTGAATTCCTGCTGGTCATAATCGTCCGGCGATTGTGACAGCGGAAAGACAGAAGCGCCCTTGCTGCGGATTTCGCGGATGAGCTTTTGTAGCACGCGATTGCGTTTCTTATCCCGCAGATAATGATGCGCTTCGTCAATCACGATGATCGTACGCATGGCCCGCGCGCCGTTGACAACCTCTGTGTCGGGCATAGTCATCAACTCGCGATGCATCGCTTCGAGCACGAAGCAGACAGTCAACTCGCGCAGCACAGTCAACTCGTGCAAGTCCACGATGATGGTGCGGTCAAGCAGGCTCGGCCAGAGATTCTTTGCTGTTGCGCGGGCGAAAATCTCAAAGTCGGTCAGTTGGCGCGCGATTTGTGGGAGCGTGTCCTCTTTGCGGTTTTGATTGAAGTAACTGTAAGCAACCTCTTCGCGGACGGTGTGAAAATCGGGGTAAGGCGGCGTCTCTGTGCGGTTCACGTCGAAGGCGCGCAGGATCGCGTCGTAGAGAATCTGCCCCTGCACCGCGCCCATGTTGCGCTCCACGTCGCGCACGCTATCGGAGAGCTCTTGCGCCGCCATCTTGATGGCCATTTCGCTGGCGACGTTAACCCGACTGAACGGGTTGAGCGGCAGACTCTCGCCGGGCAGATGCACGACCTGTGCGCGGGTAGCCTCGACAAATGCTTTGTCGTCCGCCACGTCACCTTTGGCGTAATCAAAGAAGATGAAGTTGACCTGAAAATCGGACTGCTGCCGTAGTTGACTCAAGAGGTCTTTGACGAACTGCGTCTTGCCGCTGCCCGGCTTGCCTGTGACCGCGAGGTAGTTGTTGGTGCGGCGATTGAACTCAACACTGATCGGCTCATTGGTCTTCGCGTCCATGCCGAGCTTGAGCGTCAGCAAGCCCGTGAATGCCGAGACAGTTTCAAGCGGCGCGGGCGCATCCAGCGTGCGCTGTTCCAGCCCAAGCTGTGTCAACTCGATCAGATAGTCAACGTAATCGTCTGTGCTTTTGAACGAGGCACAGTCCTGCGCGATCAATTGAAAGCCGTGATCAACGTGCGCCTTGAGCAAAGGCAAAAATTCTTCGTCGCTCAATGCGCGTCCGTGCCGCTGCACGATGAGCGCGCGAAACATCGGCGTGAATCCGTCCCGCCGCCGCTGAACACCTGCTGCGTGTCAATCGCGCGCCCGTCGGCCGGATACTTTTCAGGATCAGGCATGTCGCCCGACAGCAGCGACCGCCCGATGGCCATACGAATCGGCACGTAATTCACGCGCACGTCCGGGCACTTCCTGTCGCACCTCAAATAGGCCGGGCATTGGTAGTCCTGCCACGATTCGCTCGTAAGCGAATCCTGCCATCGTACTCGCGTCGTGGCTGAGCAAGACCCGCCCTTCACTCGCCGCCCAGGCCGGCACTTGGCAATCGTCAGCGCGACCGATCCCGGCATCTTGCTTCCGCCGAATGTCGAGCACTGGTTGACGCCGCAGCACGCCGCGCAAGATGCGGTTGTTGAAGTCCTCATCGGTAGCGAGCTTGATCATGCCTCAAGCGGTGCGCCGGCGGGCCAGTAGTCGCTCGCGTAAGCCCGCCTGCGGGAAACGAGTTTCCATCTCGCGGCGCACTTCGGCACGCTGGGCTTGCCGTCGTTGCAAGTATGCTTCGACCTCTGTTTGATTTTGCAGGTAGTAGGTGATGACCGCGTACACGTCCGACAGAGCGAGCGTTGAGTAGTCAACGACTATCTCCTCCGGCGTTGACCCTTGCTTGAAAGCGAAGATCACTGTGTCGAGCGACACGCGCGTGTCACCGACGCGCAGCACACCACGCTCGTCGGTGGAAAGTGGCACCGGCTTGGTTTGAAGCGAAAGACTCATTGTCATTTCTCCTGCAAAATTTTACGTAACATTGAATGCAGGGACAGTTAAACGGCGACGACTTCCAACTCGGGATCGACTTCCTGTTTCAGCATGCCTTCGATGGCCATGAGCGTGCCGCTGATCGAGCTGGGGCAACTGCCGCACGCGCCCTGATACTTGATCGTGAGCGTGTTGTCTTTGATGCCCATCACTTCGAGCCAGCCGCCGTCGCCCGCGAGCGCGGGCCGGATGCGCTCGTCCAGAATCTCGTTGATGCGCAACAGGCGCGGGTCGTCGCTCAGCAATGCGCCGAGCGCGCCGCCGTCTGCGCCTGCTGCGCTCGCCAGCGTCGCGCCACCGACGGCCGCCGCCGCCGCACGGATCGGCACGGCCAAGCGCGGCAACAGGTCGTCCCAGTCTTCCGCGTCCTCTTTCTCGACCGTGATCATGTTGCCCATGTAAAAGACCGAGACGATAGGCCCGATCTCAAACAGCGCGCGGGCGAGCGGGTCGTCCGTCGCTTCCGCTACGGTGTGAAACGAGCGCGCCGCGCCGTTCGTCACCGGTTCTTTCAGCACGAACTTGACGGCGTTCGGGTTGGGCGTCTCTTCGATATTATCTATCTTCGGCATTGCTTCTTTCCCTTCGATAATTGCTACACCCACATTATAACGCGCAAACCCGCGCAAACCCGAATCAGCATGCGCTATTGAACCGTGCGGCGGCCGGCGCCGGCCGAAAATTTAACCGTGCCGCCGACAGGAATTCGTTGTCAAAAGCACGAAACCGGATTATCATTCCGGCATCTCGCTTGTCTCCCTTCCAAAAGGTGAGGAAAGTTGAGAACGAGAGGCAGACGGTAGCGAGGGCTGTCTGCCTCTCGCTATTTTAGGGGTTAGAGGTCTGAGGTTAGCGATCAGTGGTTGGCATGCTTTCCCACTGACCTCTGACCTCTTCGACTTTTATGAACATCGGCATCACCGTCTATCCGACCTATGGCGGCAGCGGCATCGTCGGCTCGGAGTTAGGTAAGGAGCTGGCGCAGCGCGGGCACACCGTCCACTTCATCGCTTCGGCCTTGCCCACGCGCTTAACCGAATTGAATGAGCGCGTACGCTTCCACGAAGTCGAGATGATGTCTTACCCGCTCTTCGAGCATCAGCCGTACACGCTCGCGCTGGCGACGAAGATGGCCACCGTGGCCGAGACCGAGCGGCTTGATCTGCTCCACGTCCATTACGCCATCCCGCATTCGATCAGCGCCATCCTCGCGCGCGAGTCGCTCAAGCCGCAGCGGCGTCTGCCCGTCATCACCACCTTGCATGGCACGGACATCACGCTCGTCGGCGCAGACCGGTCCTACTTGCCGATCACGCGCTACGGCATCGCGCAGTCGGACGGTGTGACCGCCATCTCCGCCTATCTCAAACGCGCGACGACGGAGACCTTCGGTCTCGACAACGTAGAAGTCATTCCAAACTTCGTCTGCGGCTCCGAGTATCAACGCCGGCCCGTGCCGCACCTGCGCGCCGAGCTTGCGCCAAACAACGAGCCATTGCTCGCACACGTCTCGAACTTCCGCCCCGTCAAACGGCCGGTTGATTGCATCGAGATATTCGCGGGCGTGCTGAACCGCGGCGTCAAAGCGCGGCTCGTGATGGTCGGCGATGGCAGCGAACGCGGGCGGGCGGAGCATCGCGCGCGTTGTCTCGGCATCGCGGGGCAGTGCGTGTTCGTCGGCAAGCAGCCGCGCATCGTTGATTATCTGTCGGCGGCGGACGTGTTGCTGTTGCCGTCAGAGCAAGAGTCGTTCGGTCTCGCCGCGCTCGAAGCGATGGCGTGCGAAGTGCCGGTCGTGGCTTCGTGCGTCGGCGGCGTGCCCGAAGTGGTAACGGACGGCGAAACAGGTTGTCTGAGCGAAGTCGGCGACGTGGCGAAGATGAGCGCGGACGCCGCGCGCTTGCTCGTCGACGAAGACGTGCGCCGCGAGATGGGCCGGCGCGCACGCGCGTCAGCCATCGCGCGCTATAGCACTGATCTCATCATCCCGCGCTACATAGAGTTTTACGAGCGCATCCTCGCCGCGCAGGCGTGACGAGTGACGGCAGACAAAGGTCGTAACGATTAGGAGATAAAAAGAACGCGGCGGGCACTCACGAGTGCCCGCCGCGTTCGTTTGCGGGGAGAGTTAAGCGATCAGTTGGCGCGCGACCCGCAGAAGATGGTGTCGTAGAGACCTGCGTGCTTGAAGCCGGCTTTGCGATAGAGCGCGTACGAGTTGTGACAGACAGCGCAGCCCGTAGCCCCGCGCGCGTAGCGCCGGCGCGACGTAGATACCCTCCAAGTGGATCACTTCCGGCATCTCGACTTGCAACTCAGCTTTGAACACGAGTTGATCATGCTCGACGAGTAGCCACGTGCGCCCCTGCTCGAGGCGGCGGCGCTGGCGGCGTTGGTCATCATGTTTGCGTTGACCAAGATCTCTTTCCTTTTCAGCTTCGACCAGACTTAAGGTGGTAGACGATTAGCGGGGATGCGGTCGCCGGGACGACCGACGCCGCGCCTAATAGTCGAGATAGTCTACCCCCATGTCCGGCGTCGCCGGCATGGCGGACGTGTCGTCGCCATTGAGACTGGCCGAGAGTGCGAGCAGGAATGAGTCGCCCAAGAGTACGCCGTCGCCCAAGAGCACGCCGTCGCCTAAGAGCACGCCATCACCGAGCAGCACGCCGTCGCCTAAAAGCACGCCGGAGCTAAGAATTCGCACGCCGTCGCCGAGCAGGACGCCGTCGCTGTTTACGACGCCATCGCCCAACAGCACGCCGCTCGACAGCATCGTCGCGTCGCTGCGCAGCACGTTGTCGCCTAAAAGGACGCCGTCGCCTAAGAGTACGCCGTCGCCAAAGAGCACGCCCTTAGCATAGACCTGCTGATAGCGCGTGATCAACTCCGTGCCATTGACGAAGTTGTAGTTCAGCACGATCCCTTGCGCCCAGGTGAAGGTGTAGTCGGAGACGGTGGTCTGCGGTGCGGGCGGCGTGGCGGTCGTCAACAGCGGAGCGCCGAGCGGCGTGGCTGCGGTCAGGTCTGTGCGGACGAGTTTGGCCAAGCTCACCGCGCCCGCGATGTTCACTTCACCCGCGCCCTGCTCAAGTGTGTTGAAGTTTTTAAGCTGCTGCGCCGTGTACATCAGGAGCAGTTTGACCATGTTCGGCGTGAGCGTCGGGTTCGCCTGCAAGAGGAGCGCGGCTGCGCCGGCGACGGCGGGCGTGGCCATGGATGTGCCGCTCATGACCATCATCTTGCGGTCGGCGGCGGGGCTGACGCCGGCATCGTTCTCCATGTGCTCTCTGAAGAGCAGGCAGTTGCTCGACTCTGCGCCAATGATCTTATTGCCGGGCGCGACCAGATCGGGCTTAATGAGATTGTCGTAATGCTTGATGCCGTTCGCGCCCTGCCAAGAGCCACGCGTCGGCCCGCGCGAGCTATAAGTGGCAATCCCATCGTCGGCGCGCGTGTCCGTGCCGAAGGTGTTGGCCGCGCCCACGGTGATCGCCGCCGGCTCGATGCCCGGCGTGTGAATCATGCCGTACACCTTCTGCCCGGCGGCGTCCTTGCCGTTGTTGCCGGCGGCGGCGGCGACGACCACGCCCGCGTCCACCAAACGACGCACGGCGCGGCAGAGCGGATCATTGCGATAAGAATCGGTCGCCAGCATCCCTAAGCTCATGTTGACGACACGGATGTTGTAGGTCGTGTGATTGGCCAGCACCCAGTCGAGCGCGGCGAGCAAACTTGAGACCGAGCCTGCGCCTTCACTGTTCAAGACGCGCAGGTTGATCAGATTGGCATCCGGGGCGATGCCGAGGTATTGCGCGTTCGCGATGCGTCCGTTGCCGGCCGCAATCGAAGCGACGTGCGTGCCATGCCCGTAAGGATCGTCTGTGCGCCCTTCGCCGGTGAAGTCTTTGTTAAAGATGATGCGCGAGGTGTTCTGCGGCCCCAAGAAGACCTTGTGTACTTGATCAATTCCGGAGTCGAGGATGGCAATGCCGAGACCCGCACCGTTGAGTTTGTAATTAGCCGTACCGTTCACTTGGGTGCGCACATCGTCCGTGCCGGTGGTGTGCGAGACGTGGCCCAACGCGCGCACTTCACCGTCGAGCGAGACGTAGCGGACGGCGCGTGCGTCGCCCAATTTTTCAATGGCGGCGAGCGGTAGCTCGACCTGCATCATGCCCAGATTGCCCAACCGTGTCTCAATGCGTGCGCCGCTCTGCCGCAACATGGCGGCGAGCCGTGCGTCAGTGGCATCAATCGCTTGCAAGATCACTTTGACGCGCTCGGTGGTCGCGCCGGCCGTGCGGGCCAACTCGCGCAATTGTGGCGAGACCTTCTCGCCGACGACAGTTGTCTCATCTGGCGCTGTGTCGTCGTTATCGTTCGCGCTATCGTCAGCCGCAACTTCATCGGTCGTGTGGTCGCGCACGCGCACCGCGCGGAAGAGCGAGCCGAGCGCATCCGCGCGCGCAATGCTTTCTGCGAACGCGGCGGGCGTCGCCGCACCCACGACGCGCAGATGGCCGCGCCGCAATGCCTCCGCGATGGCCTCTGCGGCCGTTGCGCCGTGCGCCGCGTTCGTGCCGACGAGCGCCGGCAGATCGTCAACGAAGAGGATGACGCGCCCGCGCGCCATGGCTACGTCATGCAAGACGGCGCGCAGGCGCGTGGTGAATTCAGCGCCATTCTGTGCGCCCGACAGCAACGCGCTGAGGTCGAGGCTATAGACCTGTTTGCCGTTGAGCGGGGCGGGCGCGCGGCCCGCAGCGATCTCCTGCGCTACCCGTGCGACGATAGTTTGCTTGCCTGCGCCCGTCGCGTCCAGGAGGACGGGGTTGGCGTCCGTCTGTGCGAGTACGCGGAGGGTGCGGCGCACTTCCGGCTCGAAGCCGGGGCGCGCATCGAGTTCGCCGCGCCGCGCCTGCGCCGTCAGATCGCGGGCATAGCGCGCGAGCGTCGGCATGGTCGACTGCGCGGTGTTCGCCGCCGGTTTCTTCTGCCGGCTTTGCGCGGTAGCATTAGCGGTTATCAGTATGCCGGTGCTGATCGAAGCGACGAGCGACAAGCTGCTTAACCACGAGAGCGTTTGGGAAAGGCGTTTGTTGAACATAATGTTCGTTTATTCAGACGGGGACGATTGAAATTGTCGGGCGCGGCCACAAGGACAGACATACGCCTGCCAACTTCTATATCAAGCCTCATGCCGTGGGCGCTTCGGCGTTTTTGCAGGCAATAGCGGCAAATTGTGTGAAAGACGAATTAGCTGGACATTCAGGTTGAGCGGACTTTGACCGATCACTCTCAACTTGAACGGGCAGGGATGGAAATGTGATGAGGGCAAGAGCGATTCCAGCACAAGCACACGGGCAGGCGGTGCACGCGGCCGAGCAGCCGCTCAACTACATCATCCAGAATCTTGAGCGCGCCTACGGTGTGCCAGAGAACGAACGCGCGAGCGAGCCGCTCGACATGCTGATCGGGATCATCCTCTCGCAAGCGACGAGCGACGTGAACAGCCAGCGCACGTTCGCCGCGCTCAAGGCACGCTTTCCAGTTTGGGATGATGCGCTACTGGCACGCGCGGCAACTATCGCCGCGACAATCAAAGCGGGCGGGCTGGCCAACCAGAAAGCGAAAGTGATCAAGCGTCTGTTGCAACAGCTCAAAGAGCAGCACGGCACGCTCGATCTTTCGTTCCTGCACGACATGACGACCGCGGCTGCCGGCGCTTATCTCGCGCAGTTTCGCGGCGCGGGGCCGAAGACCATCGCCTGCACGCTCTTGTTCGCTTGTCGCAAAGATGTCTTCCCGCTCGACACGCACATCTTCCGCGTGCTGCGCCGCGTCGGTCTCATCCCGCCCCGCTGCTCCGACAGACGCGCGCACGAGATCATGAACGCACTCGTGCCGGCGGGGAAGTTCTATTCATTGCACGTCAATCTGATCCGCCATGGGCGCAAACTCTGTCGCCCGCGCGAGCCTCTGTGTACGCGCTGCCCCATCGTCGAATACTGCGCCTACGGGCAGACGCAAGTTTGATCTGGCAGCCAACATGCGCGCAGAATAGGGCGCACGCGCCGTCTGTCCTGTAACCCCAACGCTTGCTTTAGGAGAACGCCGAAGATGCAATGCAGCAACTGTGGTAACGAGCTACGCACGGATACAAAGTTCTGCACCAGATGCGGGGCCTTGAATCCATCCGCGCCGGCCCTGCCGCCCGTCCCGCCGCCCGGTGCGCCCCAACCTGCCGGCTCGTTCGGCAATGCGCCGCGTGCGGCGTTCGGGGGCAGCCAGATGGCGCAGCCGCCACGAAAATCCGGTTGCGGCAAAGTATTGTTGGTCTTAGCCGGCTTAGGCGTGGTTGGTTTGGTGGCCGTCGGCATCGCCAGCTATTACGGCTACAAGTATGCCGAAGTGAAACTGAAATCCTCGGAGGCCTACACGGTTGCCATCGCGGCGTTGAAGCAAAGTCCGGCTGTGCAGGAGAAGTTGGGCGCGATCAAGGAGACAGGTTTCCCGCTTGGCAATTTTAGCGAGAGCGCGGACGGCTCCGGCGCGGCGGCCTACAAAATGTCCGTGGCGGGCACGAAGGCAATCGGCGAGTACAGTGTCGTGATGCGCCGCCGGCAGCGCAAGTGGTCGCTGGTCATGGGCCGGGTCACGCTGGCGAACGGCGATGTCGTCAACGTCAAGTCGGTTGCGGATGACACACTCACGGGCGACGTGCCGGACGCAAACGATAATGCAGATGAGACCGCGCCGCCGCCGCCACCCCTGCCACCGGGAACTACGGCGGGGCCAATCGTCTCCTTCGGCGTGCTGAACGGCAAGACGATTAGTAAGCCGGAGCCGGCGTATCCGCCGATTGCCAAAGCCGCGCATGCTTCGGGCACAGTGACAGTGAAGGTGGTCGTGGACGAGACAGGCAAGGTGATAACCGCACAGGCCGTCTCTGGCCATCCGCTCTTACAGCAGGCGGCAGCCGCGGCCGCGAAGCAGGCGCGATTCACGCCGACGCTCCTCGCCGGTCGGCCGGTGAAAGTGAGCGGTACAATCACGTACAACTTCGTCGCACAGTGATAACGGCTGCCTGCGTGCGCCCGCTTGCTCGGCGTCTATGTCTTACTTGATCGACGGCAACAACGTGATGGGGCAGCGCGTGGGCTGGCACAGGGACAAGCCGGGCGCGCGGCGCGGCTTGCTCGAAGAGTTGGCGCGCTTCATTGTCTTGAAGCGCGTGCGCGTCGCCGTGGTCTTCGACGGCGCGCCCGACAAATTCTTCCCCGACGGCGCAAGCTACAAAGGCGTGCGCTTGCATTACGCGGAGCGCGGGTCGAACGCGGATGAGCGCATCAAGGCGCTCGTCGAAGCATCACGCGAGCGCCGCACACTGAAAGTCATCACCTCCGACCGCGCGCTCGCCGACTACGTACGCCGTTGCGGCGCGCAAGTGATCCCCGCCGGCGAGTTCAGACAGCGCATGGCAGAGCTTGCAACGCATAGCGCAGGGCCGCGCCCGAAGCAGGAGATTCAAGCCGACGAGGCGCACTGGCTGCGCTACTTCGGCGTCGCGGCGGAGGATGATGAGTGAGACTTTTATCTGCTGAGGCCGCCGGGTCAGGTTGCATGAGTTGTTAGGCTTTAACGAGGTCATCAGCGACCCCTTTATCTTCCTCCGGGCGCAACAACCGCTCCTGCAACTCTTACGGGAAGAATCCGATCAAGGAAAATATTACTTGCAATAAATGGTAGCGCAAGACTCTTATAACCATGCTTAGTCGCGAGCAAGAACGAATTTTCAATGCAGGCAGCTACCGAGTCACGAGTCGGATCAAAGCCGACTCCAACATGCCCCATCGCACCCGATGCGGCTTGGGCTATTGCAGTGATGTTACGACCAGCAAGGTTGCCGGAACTTGTCCACACACAAGCGCCCAGAGGGACCATCTTCAATTTTTGTAGCGATGCATTCGTTGGAGTGTTATTCGCGGAAACTGTTTGCGTTGATGTGTATGACATGTATCTGCTCCTTTGGTTGATTATCGAAAAGAATCTATCCCATTACTTGTGATAGATGTACGTTGATTTGGTGGACTTTCACATGCCGCCACCATCTGAATTTTCCGCATACGGCTGATAAAGCGCAAACGCCTAACGTTTGAGATAACCGGCATGACCCAGCTTGCTGGGGCACGTCCGGTTGATTGAATGGTTGGGCGTCAAGGCAGTGGCACCCCAGCGGCACGAAAGGCGGCTAACCATGCTTCGGCTGCTTCGGTACAGACCTGCGTGAAGTGCCCTTGATTGTTTCCGTGTTCATCCACGATTTGGGCGTTGAGGGCTAGCTGAACAGTACCTCCGCTGGAAGTTCCTGTAGTCACTTTTCCCGTGCTCGGATCCATCGAGTAAAAGGCAAATGCGCCAGCCTCCGTTCCCGATGAGACGCTCAATGCAGTAGAAACGTCAACGAGCTTCGGCGTACAACCAGAACGCGGGGGAACCTTCAGCTCGGCGTGCTTGTCAACGTTCCAGAGATCATGAATCAACGCCACTGACCTGTTTGTATTGATCAGAGTGTCCCCGTGAAACGGGACGCCTTGCTTCTTGCACCATGCCTTGAGGTGATCCTTCAAGGAGGCGATGTTCGCCACGAGCAGGGACGCTGCGTTTGCAAGGGCAATCGGGTCAGAGTTCTGGTTGAAGTCGACGCTTGCGTATCTATAACCGTCGACGTGCGTGATCTGCGGCTGTACGGGTGAAAGATCGTTGCTTCCCAGGCCGGCAACAGCGGCGTGCATTTGACGAAGTTTCCGATTAAGTAAGCACCTGAGCAAAAGTTATCAGGTATTTAGAATGGGCTTTCATTCAGCAAAAATGCTGGTTCCAGCGATTCTTTATACCGGAAAATTTATGATCGAGTGCTTAAGTCAAGCAAGACTGGCTCCGATGCGGTTGTTTGACGCCCAACTACGAATTATACTGCACGGTGCAGGATAATACGCTTGTAGCACATATTATCATGCACGGTGCAGTATAATCACGTTATCGCACGCCGACGCTATCCGGTTAACCGACGAATTTATAACCTAGTCCGTGGACGGTGAGGATGAATTGCGGGTAGTGCGGATTAGGCTCAAGCTTCTGGCGCAGCCATGCGACGTGTACGTCCACGGTGCGCGTCGAGGGCATGGCGTCGTAGCCCCAGACTTCGTTCAATAGTTCGTCGCGCGAGATGGTTGCGCCGCGATGCGCGACGAGGTATTGCAGGAGTTT
>JBBRYU010000071.1:0-16746 GCA_038237345.1 Pyrinomonadales bacterium | reverse complement strand
TGTCCTTACTACGTGCATAAGGCGCTTTTGAAACTGTTCGCGCTGCCGGAAGGTAAAATTCGCGTGATCCAGACCGAGACCGGCGGCGGCTTCGGCGGCAAGGAAGAGTACCCTTCGATGATCGCGGGGCACGCCGCGCTGCTCTCGTGGCAGGCAGGCGGACGACCCGTCAAGATCATTTATGATCGCGCCGAAGATATGGTCGCGACGACGAAGCGGCATCCGTCGCGCACGCGCCATCGCACGGCTGTCTCGAAGGATGGCAAACTGCTCGGCATGGAGATCGACTTCGTGGTTGACGGCGGCGCTTATGCGACGCTCTCGTCCGTCGTGCTGTCGCGCGGCACGATCCACGCGGTAGGGCCATACACGTGTCCGCACGTGCGTATCAACGCGCGGGCGGTGGCGACGAACGTGCCGCCGCATGGCGCGTTTCGCGGCTTCGGTGCGCCGCAGTCGATCTTCGCGTTGGAGCGGCAGCTAGATAAAGTCGCGGCGGCGGTCGGTCTTAGTCCCGCAGAGTTTCGGCGGCGCAACTTCATCCGTGAAGGAGGGACGACCGCGACCGGGCAAGTGATCCGCGAGCCGGTAGACATGGAGGGACTGTTGGCGCGTGCGTTCGCGTTGACGGACTATCAGGCCAAGCGCGAGCGGTTCGCGCGCGAAAACGTCGGGCGCAAGCAGAAGAAGGGGATCGGCTTCGCGTCCTTCATGCACGGCGCGGGCTTCACGGGTTCGGGCGAAGTCTATCTGCAATCAATCGTCGGCGCGGAGGCGACGATTGAAGGGCGCGTGCAGATTCTCGCCGCCAGTACAGAGATCGGGCAGGGCACGAACACGGTCTTTGCGCAGATCGCGGCCGATGCGTTGGGGCTTGATTACGAGTTGATCGAAATCATGCAGCCGGACACGGGCAACGTGCCGAACAGCGGCCCGACCGTCGCCTCACGCACCACGATGATCGTCGGCAAGTTAGTCGAATCGGCCGCGCTCGGTTTGCGGCAGACGTTGCAAGGCGCGGGGTTGTTGCCGGAGCGGTACACGGCGGACGATTGGCGCGCGGCTTGTCGGCAACACATCGAGCAACACGGCGTGTTGAAATCTTTCAGCCAGTACAGTCCGCCGCCGGGCGTTCATTGGGACGAAGGCAAATATCAAGGCGACGCTTACGGCACTTATGCGTGGGCGGTTTACGTCGCTGAAGTGACAGTTGATTTGTTGACCTACGAAACGCGCGTGGATGATTTCGTCGCGGTGCAGGAGGTGGGTAAGGTGGTGCATCCCGTCCTGGCGGCGGGCCAGATCGAGGGCGGCGTGGCGCAGGCCATCGGCTTCACTTTATATGAGAACGTGGTCTGGGCGAACGGGCGCATGAGCAATAATCAGATGACCAACTACATCATGCCGACCGCGGCCGACATCCCGCCGATCCGCGTCCACTTTGAGGAGCAGCCTTACGCTTACGGCCCCGGCGGTGCGAAGGGCATCGGCGAGTTACCGATGGACGGCGGCGCGCCCGCGATTCTCAACGCAATTGAGCACGCCACCGGCGTCGCCTTCAACCACGTGCCGTTGATGCCGGAGGCGTTGATGCAAGGTTTGGAGTAAGGTTTGGAGTACCGCCTCTAGGCGGGTGTTGGCGGCGGCGAAGAACCCGCCTAAAGACGGTACTCCAAACCAGAGAATGTACATGGCTCAAAACATGCTCCAAGTTAACGTGACATGCACGGTGAACGGCCAACGCCGCACGCTCAACGCGCATCCGTTGGCGCGTCTGCTCGACGTGCTGCGCGAGCAGTTGGAGTTGACCGGCACGAAAGAGGGCTGCGGCGAAGGCGAGTGCGGAGCATGCTCGGTGTTGATTGATGGCGTGCTGGTTAACAGTTGTCTCGTGCCCGTGCTGCAGGTCGCGGGTGCTGAGATCAAAACGATTGAAGGCGTGGCCGACGGCGCGCAACTCGATGCAGTGCAAGCGGCGTTCATCGAGACGGGCGGCGCGCAGTGCGGCATCTGCACGCCGGGCATGGTGATGGCGGCACTGAGTCTGCTCGCCGAGACGCCGCAGCCCACCGAAGCGGAGATACGCAACGGTCTCGCGGGCAATCTCTGTCGCTGCACCGGCTACATGAAAATCTTCGACGCGGTGGTGCGCGCGTGCCAACGCACGGGAGTTGCGAGTTGAGAGCGTATCTGCCTGATTACGAGTTGCGCGCTCCGCACGATCTGGCGGCCACGCTTGAGTTGCTGGCGCGCGAACCGGGCGTGTGGCGCGCGTTGGCGGGCGGGACGGATTTGCTGGTGTTGCTCGAAGCGGGGCTGCTGGCGCACAAACGGTTCTTGAGCATCTGGCACTTGCCGGAGTTGAAGGGCATTGAGGTCGCGCCGGATTACGTCACGCTCGGCGCGCTGACGACGTACACAGAGGTGCAACGGCACGAGACGATGCGGCGCGAGTTTCCGTTGCTATGCGCGGCGGCGCGCGAGACGGGCGGCATCGCTATCCAAAATCGCGGCACGCTCGGCGGCAACGTCGTCAACGCCTCGCCCGCCGCCGACTCGCCGCCCGCCCTGCTCGTGTATGACGCAGAGCTTGAATTTGTCTCGACGCGCGGCATGCGGCGCATCGCTTACAACACTTTCCACACCGGCTACAAGCAGATGAACATCGAGCCGGACGAACTTCTGCGGCGCATACATCTGCCGCGCCGCACAAATGATCTGCAAACCTATTACCGCAAGGTGGGCACACGTAAGGCGCAGGCCATCTCGAAAGTCTGCGTTGCCGCCGCCGCGCGCATGCACGACGGGCGCATCAGTGATGTGCGCATTGCGCTCGGCAGTGTCGCGCCGACGGTCGTGCGTTGTGTGCGAACAGAAAATCTCTTGCGCGCTCAGCCGGTTAATGAAGCAACCAGCAAAGCTGCGCGCGAGATGTTGATGCAGGAGATCGCGCCGATTGACGATCTGCGTTCGACGGCCGCATATCGGCTGCGCGTAGCGGCGAATTTGTTGGCGGACTTTCTAGTCGGCTTGAGCCTGACTGCGAACGGCACGCGGCCGTAAACGAATGCGCCGTTTGATCGCGGCAACGTTGAGTTATGAGACGCCTCGCACTGACAACACCGGACAAGGCGCTTGATGGGTTGATTGCGCGCGTGTGTGCGCTCATCTGGCTCGGCAGTTTGCTGCTGTTGCCGGCGGGAGTGATTGGTGCGCAAGCTGCACAGGATAAAGCTCCTGAAGTTTTGATTAGTGGTGGCTGGGTGAATGTCGTCGAGGGCAGAGCGAGCTACGAGCACGGCGCGCTGGCATACGTGCTGCCGGTTGGTAAGCAGTTGGAGTCCGGCGATCTGATCAGCACCGGCCGCGACGCGCGCATCGAGTTGTTGCTGAACCCCGGTTATTACCTACGGCTGGGCGCGCAGACCGAGTGCCGCTTCCTTGATACGGATGTTGATAATATAAAGCTGCAACTGGACGCGGGCACGGCCGGTTTCGAGGTGCTGAAGCATGACGATTACCGGATGGGCGATGTGCCTGATACGCTGGCCTATGAACTGATCACCATCGTGACGCCGAGCGGCGAGATCGCTATCAGAATGGGCGGCATTTACCGCATCAACGTCGCAGCGGACGGGCGCACCGAGTTGTTCGTGCGCGAAGGCGAGGCGGTAATGGGCCGTGCGCGCGTCAAGGCGCAGTTGGTGGCGCATATGGCTGCAAGCGGCGCGGTAGAAGTGAACGCGTTCGACCCGAAGGTCGAAGATTCATTTGACGTGTGGTGTCGCAAGCGCGCCCAAGCGTTGGTGGCGGCTAACCGCACGCTTAAGAATTCGGCTTGGCGCAAGGCGCAGCGCAACGGCGCAGAGGTGGCGTTGGACGTGTCGCTGCCTAAGGCGCAGGGACAGAGTCGCTTCGTCGTGTCGGCCGCGCCCGGGTTGGTCAACTTCGTCGAGGCGGATGTGGATGTCAGGCGCACGGGCGAGGACTGGCAAGAGTTGGCAACCGGCGGCGCGCTAAAGACGGGCGACACATTGCGCACGGGCGCGCATCGGCGCGTAGAATTATTGCTGTTGCCGGACGTGTACTTGCGGGTTGACGGCGACAGCGAAGTGGCTTTCACCGAACTATCTTTCGATGCGGTCGCGCTCAGGCTGTTGCGCGGCGCGGCCATTCTTGACGTGGTTAAGTTCGAGCAGAAGCGTAGCCCGCAACTCGCAGTCAGCGGCCCTCTGTCCACCTTTATGGTGGTTGGGGCTGGTAACTATCGCCTTGACAGCAAGCCGGGCGGCGACGAGATGCTAGTGCGGAAGGGCCGGGTCGTGCGCGCAGGGCAGACGATTGGCAGTTGCCGGCGCGTGGTTGGGGGCGTGGCGATGAATTGCGCCGATGACGACGAGGACAGCTTCGATCTCTGGAGCGCGGAGCGCGGTAAAGACACGCGGCTCGACGCTGGCTCGCTGGGGCGATTTTTAGCTAAGCTCAACAGCGAGCGCGTGATGTGGACAGGCTTCTGGCATCGGCAGACGCAGCAGGACGGCTACTACACCTTCGTCCCCTATACCATAGGCTTTCGCTCGCCTTACGGCGGCGATTATCCGGTTAGCTTCTTTCGGTGGCGGCGGCAATTCATTAGCCCCATGTTCGATCTCGGTCGCCGGCCTTGAAGCGCAGCGCGCACGCATGCTGCACCGACAACACACGTTCGAGTTATGAGCACGCCAGATTTCATCATCCGCGGGCGGCGCGTCGTACTGCCGGACGCGAACGCGCCCGCGGCCGTGCATGTGCGCGGCGGGCGCATCGTCGCGGTCGGCGTGTACGCGGATGTGCCAACCGGCTGTCAGTTAATTGATGTGGACGACGAAGCTGTAGTTATGCCCGGTCTCGTGGACACGCATGTGCATATCAACGAGCCGGGGCGGACGGAGTGGGAAGGTTTCGCGACAGCGACGCGCGCCGCCGCCGCCGGCGGCGTGACGACGCTCGTAGACATGCCGCTCAACAGTGTGCCCGCGACCACGACGCGCGCCGGTCTCAAGACGAAACTCGCGCGGGCGCAGGGGCAGTGTCGCGTTGACGTGGGTTTCTGGGGCGGTGTCGTGCCGGGTAACGTCGCGGAGCTTGCGCCGCTGCATGCGGCGGGTGTCGTCGGCTTCAAGTGCTTTCTCGTGCCGTCGGGTGTGGACGAGTTTCCGCACGTGACCGAAGCTGATCTGCGCGTGGCGTTGCCGGAGTTGGCGCGACTGGGTACGTTGCTGATCGTACATGCCGAACTACAAGCGCCGATTGATGCGGCGCTCGCGGCGGCGCATCAGACAGACGCTGACCCGCGCCGCTATGCGACATTTTTGGCGACACGGCCCAAAGCGGCGGAAGATGAAGCAGTCGCGTTGATGATCCATTTGTGTCGCGAGACGGGCGCGCGTATGCATATCGTGCATCATTCGTCGGCGGCATCGTTGCCGTTGCTGCGCGCGGCTAAGGGAGAAGGCTTGCCCTTGACGGCCGAGACGTGCCCGCACTATTTGACCTTCGCGGCCGAGGATGTGTCGGACGGCGCGACCGAGTTCAAATGCTGTCCGCCGATCCGCGAGCGCGCGAACCGCGAAGAGTTGTGGCGTGCGCTTGATGCGGGTGTGCTGGATATGATCGTCTCGGATCATTCGCCGTGCCCGCCGGAAATGAAGCGGCGCGACGCGGGCGACTTCCTGCAAGCGTGGGGCGGCATCAGTTCGTTGCAACTGCGTCTGCCCGTGATGTGGACGCAGGCGCGTGCGCGCGGGATTTCGCTCAAGCAACTAGCGGAATGGCTCGCGGCTGCGCCCGCGCGGCTGGTCGGACTGGAAAGCCGGAAGGGCGCACTCAAGGTTGGTTGTGACGCGGACATAGTCGTGTGGCGACCGGAAGAACCTTGGCGCGTTGACGCACGGATGCTGCATCACCGGCACAAGCTGACACCGTATGCGGGCCACTTGTTGCGCGGCGTGGTCGAGACGACATACTTACGCGGCGTGAAGATTTACGAGCGCGGCGAGTTTCTGCATGAAGCGGCGGGCGCGCTGCTGCTGCGAGGTGCTGCTTGATGGAGTTTACGGAACTGGTTGACTTGGCGGCGGAACAACTCGGCGGCGCGGTGCTGTATGCCAACGACGATTTCTTCGCGCCGAAAGAGAATCTGTTGCAGGCGAGCGCGCCCGTCTTCCGCGAAGGCGAGTACACGGAGCGCGGCAAGTGGATGGACGGCTGGGAATCGCGCCGCCGGCGCACGCCCGGTTTCGACTGGTGTCTAATTCGCTTGGGGCTGCCCGGCAGTGTGCGCGGCGTCGTCGTGGACACGAGTTTCTTTCGTGGGAACTACCCGGAACAGTGCTCCATCGAAGCCTGCGCGGTTGACGGACAACCGGATGTGGCGCAACTGTTAAGCGATGCAACTAAGTGGAGCGAGATACTGCCGCAGACTCAACTCAAAGGCGACGCACAGAATTCGTTTGCGGTTCAGTCTGATGAACGCTGTACCCATCTGCGGCTGAAGATTTATCCGGATGGCGGCGTCGCGCGGCTGCGTGTGTACGGCGAGGTCGCGCCGGACTGGGCGCGCATCGCGCGGTTCGGTTTAGTCGATCTCGCGGCGGTCGAGCACGGCGGTCTGGTACTCGCGTGCAGCGACATGTTCTTCGGTCACCGGCACAATCTGATCATGCCCGGCCGCGCCGTCGACATGAGCGACGGTTGGGAGACAAAGCGGCGGCGCGGCCCCGGCTACGATTGGGTTGTGATCAAACTCGGGGCGCGGGGCACGATTCAGCAGGTCGAAGTGGACACGGCGCATTTCAAAGGCAACTACCCCGAGAGTTGTTCGCTCGAGGCCTGCGCCGCGCCGGATTGGACGACGAATACTGATGCGCGCGCCAGTTGCGCATGGACGGAGTTGTTACCGCAGACAAAACTGCAAGCGCACACACGCCACTTCTTCGCCGACGAGTTGCAGCCGTTGGGCGCAATCACGCACGTGCGTTTCAATATCTATCCGGACGGCGGCGTGAGTCGTCTGCGGCTCTATGGACAGGTGGCAGATGGCGGCGCTTGATAGTCTCGCGCGTTTGCACGCGCTCGATGCGGCGACGGCAGAGCGCGAGTTGCTAAAGTGTTGCGGCTCGACCGCGTGGGCGCGGGCTATGGCTGCGCAGCGGCCGTTCGCGGACGTAGCAGAACTGTTGCTCGCGGCCGACGAAGTCTGGTGGAACTTGCGCGCGGCTGATTGGCAGGAAGCGTTCAGCAGTCACCCGCAGATCGGCGAGCGGCAGGCGGCGCGTGCGCAAGCGGCGGAGGCGCAAACGTGGTCGGCGCAGGAGCAAGCGGGCACGCGCGAGGCCGCGCAAGCGACACTCGATGAATTGGCCGCAGCGAATCGCGCCTACGCAGAGAAGTTCGGGCACATCTTCATCGTCTGCGCGACGGGCAAGACCGCCGCCGAGATGCTCACACTGCTGCGCGCACGCATGCCGAACGATCCCGGCATTGAGTTGCGCAACGCCGCCGCCGAGCAGCGCAAGATCACGCGGCTCAGACTGGAAAAACTTTTAGCAACATGAGCGCGATCACAACCCACGTACTCGACACGGCCCGCGGGCGGCCCGCCGCGGGCGTCGCCGTCATACTTGAACTACAAACGGCGCAGGAGTGGCAACTGTTGGGGCAGGGAATGACGGACGCCGACGGCCGGCTGCACGATCTGTTACCTGCCGAGTTCGCGCTTGCGCCGGGCGTGTACCGACTCACCTTCGACACCGCCGCGTATTTCGTCGCGCAACAAAGCGAGAGTTTTTATCCGTTGGTGGTGATCAGTTTCGCCGTGCGTGATGCGTTACAGCACTACCACGTGCCGCTCTTGCTCAGCCCGTTCGGCTACTCCACCTATCGCGGGAGCTAAGTTAATTCGATGAGACTCAACCCCAACCTGAGCGAGTGGCTGAACCTGCTTGCACGCTGGTTTCACGTCTTCGCCGGCATCATGTGGATCGGCACGACCTACTATTTCACTTGGCTTGATGCGCGGCTCACGGAAGGGGAAAGGGCTGCGCAGGCGGGCGACGCGGCGCAGGTCTGGATGGTGCATAGCGGCGGCTTCTACGTGGTCGAGAAGCAGAAGCAACCGGGGCCGCGCGAACTGCATTGGTTTCGCTGGGAAGCCGCGCTTACGTGGTTGAGTGGCATGTTCCTGCTCGCGCTGGTCTACTATCTCGGCGGCGCGCTCGTGGATACGGACGTGTGGGACATCGGCGTGCCGGCGGCCACCGGGCTGTGCCTCGGCGTGTTGATTGTCGGTTGGATCATCTACGACCTGTTGGCGCAGTCGCCACTTGGCAAGAACGAAACAGCTTTCGCCGTCGTCGGTTATCTGCTCGTGGTCGGCGTCACCTACGGGTTGACGCGCATGGTGAGCGGGCGCGCGGCTTACATACACGTCGGCGCGCTCTTCGGCACGATCATGACGGCCAACGTGTGGATGAGAATTTTGCCGGGGCAGCGCAAGATGATCGCCGCGACAAAGGCGGGGCATGAGCCGGACTACAAACTCGCCGCCCGCGCCAAACTCCGCTCCAAGCAGAACACCTTCCTGGTCGTGCCGCTCGTCTTCACGATGATCAGCAACCACTTCCCGACTGCAACCTACGGCAGTCGCTACAACTGGCTCATTCTGTCGGGCCTGATCCTGCTGGGTTTTGGCGCGGCGAAGTTTATTAGACGGGCTTGAGCTGACAGCGTGGAAATAGTAGGCATTCGTTAACGAAGAGGGGCGCGTGCGTAGTGTGGTTGCACTATGCACGCGCCCTTGTGTGCTTAGGCGCTCAACCGGCCGTGGCCAATTCAGTGGTTAGTGTTGCCGTTCTTCGCGCCCATGTTGTGATTGTTGCTGTTCGCGTGGTTCGCGTTGTTCCCGTTATGCGCGTTGGTGTTCGTCGTCGAGACACCGGCGGTGTTCTTGTTGCCGTTGTCATTCGTCAACACGGCCGTGTTCGACGAGACGGTGTTGCCGTTCGCGTTGGCCGGCATGTTGGCGTTCGTCTCGACGACGCCTGTGCGCGCCGGGCTGCCGGCGTTGGTCGTGTTCGTATTAACGGACGTTGCGTTGGTGTTCGCATTATCCGTCGTGCTGCAAGCTGCCAACGCGCCGGTCAAGGTCAGTGCTGCCAGTAAAGCTGCTATTCGTCTCATTCGCTTCCTCCATTGCTCAGCGTAGGCGTTAAGCCTTACGCTGCTTTACCGGTAGACGTGCTCGCCGCGATTGTTGCGCCACTCGTTCTCAAGGTAGTCGGCGTCTTCGTCGTTACGGGCCTCGACGCCCATCATGATGCCGCCTTCCTTGATGCCGCGCTCGTACTCTTTAGCGTGCTCTTCCGGAATGCCGTGGCCGATCAAGCCACCGACTAAGCCGCCGGTCAAGCCGCCCGCGCCCGCGCCCGCAATGCCGGCCGCGAGCGGCCCGGCGATGAGCAGTCCGATACCGGGCAGGGCCAGCGTCGTGCCGATGGCCGCGATGGCCGCCAGCGTCGCCCCGACCGTGCCGCCGATGGCCGCGCCCTTGCCCGCTCCCTCCCACGCCTTTGTGTCGAGTTCGCTGGGTTTAGCGTCGTCCGAGAAATGTTTCTTGCGCGTGTCGTCAGACATCACCAGATTGACATCGTCATTGCCATAGCCGCGCGTGCTCAAGGCTTTGTATGCGCTTTCCGCGCTCTCTCTGTCTTTGAACAGGCCCGTCACTCTGCGTGAGCGTTCCATCGAGGTCGAAGCGCTAGTTGTATCAGCCATCTCTTTATCCTCCGTGCGAATTGTGTATGAGAGAACGAGCCGGCGCGACGCAGAATTCGTTCGTGCGCAACCGCGCTGTGCCCGTCAATCTATAGGTTAACTTAAGCTTCAGACGCGCATACTGCGGCCCTTGATGAGCCGGTACGCGGCCAGCAGGATCACTGCGCCGACAACGGCGAGAACCAAACTCATCAAGAAGCCCGGTCGGCTCGCGTCGCCGACGCTGTTGACGGCGCGCCCGTAACCGAACAGTGCGTTGCCGATGAAGCCGCCGATGATTGAGCCGGCGATGCCCAGCAAGATCGTGATGATCGCCCCGCCCGGGTCTTTGCCCGGCATAATGGCCTTAGCGATCAGTCCGGCGATCAGTCCCAAAATGATGTAAGCGATAATCCCCATCTCTCACCTCCAGTGATTTGTCAGACAGCCTTGGCAGTACGCTTAAAAGCCACCTACCTGTACGATTTTCGTGTCGTCATTTCTGTGGCGCACCCTTACTAGCAAATAGTCTGCCACTGCGTTACGACACGCTTGCCGGAGCGAGTCCATTACAAATATGGCGATTTTTGTGAGTGGATGAGACCAAAAGCATTCACCGCAGAGGGCGCAGAGCAAGCGCACAGGCTTGAACTGCTCTGCGTAATGTCTGTGCTCTCTGCGTCTCTGCGGTGACTCTCAATAGCGCGCCGCACTCATTTGCAATAGCGATAAATTGTCGCTACTTCTTAGCCAGTAACTGTTTCAATTTCTTGGTTTCCACCGGCTTGACGAGATGATGATTGAAACCCGCCTCGCGTGAGCGGCGGCGGTCTTCATCCTGCCCCCAGCCGGTCAGCGCGATGAGCAACGCCTGCGGCAATTTTTCCCGAATCCGGCGGGCGACTTCATAGCCGTCAATGTCTGGCAAGCCGATGTCGAGCAAGACAACTTCGGGTTGCTGTTCGATGGCGGTTTTGACCGCGCTTTCGCCGTTGTAAGCCACTGAAATTTTGTGACCGTGCAGCGTCAACAAAACTTCCAGCATTTCCGCCGCGTCCGCGTTGTCGTCAACTACCAGAATGTGCCGCCCGTCGGCAGGCGTTGCGGACGTTTGCGCGGCGGTGGTGAGCGGCGATTTAGCCAAAGGTATTTGGTCAACGGCCAGCGGCAGGCGCACGACAAATTCGCTGCCGGTGCCGGTGCCGGCGCTGTATGCTGCAATTGTGCCGCCGTGCATTTCGACCAAGTTTTTGACCAGACTCAAACCGATCCCTAAGCCGCCGCGCATCTGCCCGGAGGCGCGTTCGACCTGCGTGAAGATGTCGAAAATGTGCGGCAACATGTCCGCCGGAATGCCGACGCCGGAATCTTTGACGCGCAACTCGGCTTGCTTGTTTTCCGTCGCCACGCGCAAGGAAATTTTTCCGTTCGGCTCGGTGTATTTGACGGCGTTGTTCAAAAGATTGATCACGATTTGCGCGAGGCGCGGCGCGTCGGCTTCCAAGTAAATCGGTTCAGTTGGCAGCGCAACTTGCAATTTGTGGCCGGCGGCGGTGAGCAGCGGGCGATTGGTTTCCAGCGCCAGATTGATTGCGTCAGCCAATTCGACTCGTTCGATTTGCAGTTTGATTTTGCCCTGCGTGATGCGCGAGATGTCCAGCAGGTCGTCAACCAAACGAACGATTTGCTTTAACTGCCGCTCAATCACGCTGCGGGCCTGCTGGCCCGCCTCCTTGCTTTCAGCCTGGCGCATAATCTCCAAACCGCTCAGCATCGGCGCGAGCGGATTGCGCAGCTCGTGCGCGAGCGTCGCCAAAAATTCGTCTTTGCGGCGGTCGCTTTCTTGCAAGGCCGTGGCCATTTGTTTGCGGTCGGTTATGTCTGCGAAGGTCAGCAACACGCCGTCAATCCGGTCGTTCGCCGTGCGGTACGGAATAATGCGGGCGATGTGCCAACGCTCGTCTGCGCTTTGCACTTCGCGTTCAAACGGGTGCAGCGTGCGCAAAACTTCGCCTGCGTCCGCCGCCAGATTTTCGTAAGCGAGCCGGTGCGTCAGATGTGCGAGTGGTCGCCCGACATCCGAAGGGATGATGTTGAAAAGACTTTGGACGGGCGACGTGAAGCGTTTGATGTTTAATTCACGGTCGAGGAAAATCGTGCTCACATCGGTCGAAGTTATCAGGTTGTGCAAATCCAAATTGCTGTTGCTGATCTCATCAACTTTCTCTTTCAATTCAAAATTAACGGTCGTCAGTTCTTCGTTGACCGATTGCAGTTCTTCTTTGCTCGTCTCCAGTTCTTCGGTTGTGGAGCGCAGTTCTTCGTTAATCGCCTGCAATTCCTCGTTCGAGGCTTTGAGCTCTTCAACCGAAACTTCGTACTGTTCAACCGTCTGCCGCAGGCGGTCGCGCGTGAATTGTAAATCTTCTTCGAGCCGGTGAATCACAACTTCCGCGCCTTTGTCGGGGGAAATAAACTTTTGCAGCATTTCGGCGGGAATGGATGTGTCGTTGATTTCGTCAAAGACAACGAGGAAATAACCGCGCGCCGCTTCGGGCGCTGCAATCGGATGCACGGTGAGATTGACGAAATGCTCCGCGCCGTCGAGATTGATGCGTAGATGACGCGACTCGGTGACGCCGTTTTCCTGTTTCGCGGCAAACAGGGCCGCGAGCAAATCGGGTCTTAAAGCGGGATGCGCGACTTTGCCCAGATTGTTCGTCGGTTCGCCGCCCGTAAAACGCAGGTAACGGCCGGCGGATTCGCCCAGATGGAGAATGTCGTAATTTTCGTTGATCAAAACGCTCGGCGGCGAAAATCGTTCGATGAGTTTGAAGTGCAGCGCGTTGAAAGAAGACGCCTGCGCGCGGTTCGCACTTGTGCCTGCGGAGGTTTCCGGTTGCTCCATGTCCGCCAAAGGCATCACGGACGCGCCGTGATATGTCGTCGCGGCCCGACGGCTTTTGTAAATCCGCTGTTTTTTGTCAACCGGGGCAAACAGCGCGGGCACTGTCTCCGCTAATTCCGACGCGCCCAAAAACAAATAGCCGTCTTGCCGCAAAGCGAAATGAAAAACTTCCATCACTTTTTCCTGCGTCGGCCGGTTGAGATAAATCAGCAGATTGCGACATGTCACCAAGTCCTGCCGCGAAAACGGCGAGTCGTGCAAAATATTATGCGGCGCGAACAAGACGAGTTCGCGCAATCCTTTTTTGACGCGATAGGAAGCGCCGTCTTTGACGAAAAATTGGCGCAGGCGTGCGGGCGAAACGTCCACGGCAATCGTATCGTCGTAGCGACATTCGCGGGCCGCCGCGATTGCGTTCTCGTCAATGTCGCTGGCAAAAATCTGTATTGTCGGCGGGTCAGGCAGCGTCGCGGCGTATTCGCTCAAAAGCATGCCGATGGAATACGCTTCTTCGCCCGTCGCGCACCCGACGCACCACACGCGCACCGAATCGTTCGCAGTCTTGCCCTTGAACAGGCGCGGCACGACATCGCGTTCGAGCGCGGCAAACGCTTCTTTGTCGCGGAAAAAGTTGGTCACGGAAATCAGCAAATCGCTCAACAGCGGTTGCACTTCGTCCGTGTGCTCGTGCAGGAATCGAACGTAAGCGGGAATGTCGTCGAGTCCGTGAACCAGCAGCCGGCGCGCGATGCGGCGCAGCATCGTCGGTCCTTTGTAGTTGGAAAAATCGTGTTTCGTGCGCGCTTTGACGATGGCGAGCACATCCTGCAAAGCGTCCGCGCCAAGTGCGGGCGACGGCTTTTCTTCCTCGCTGTCGGGCAGCTTGATCTGCTCCGCGCTGTGTTTGAAGGCGAGAATCTTCGCAGGCATTTCCCCGACCGGCAAAATCAAATCCACGAGATTCGTCGCCATCGCGCTGCGCGGCATGCCGTCGTATTCGGCTTCCGCAGGGTCTTGGACGATGCACAGACCGCCCGCTTCCTTGACGCGCTTGAGGCCCGAAGCTCCATCCGCGCCTGTGCCGGAGAGAACGATACTGATGCCGTTCTTGCCGTGCGCGTCGGCCAGGGTGCGGAAAAATAGATCAATCGGGACGCGCTTGCCGCGAATCGTTTCAGGTTCAATCAGCCGGATTTCGCCGTCCACCATCGCCAGATATTTGGTCGGCGGAATGACATAAACATGATTGGGTTCGAGCTTGACGGTGGCCTGCACTTGAATCACCGGCATCGCGGTGTTCGGTTGCAAAACGGCGGGCAACTGGCTCTCGTGCTCGGGCGACAGATGCAGGATGACGACGAACGCCATGCCACTGTCGGCCGGCATCGCAGCGAAAAACTCTTTGAGCGGCCTGATGCCGCCCGCCGACGCGCCAATGCCAACGGTCAAAAAGTCTTTCTTTGCGGCTAACGCTGCCGAAGCTTGTGACTCCGCATTAACTTCGACCGTTTTGGGAGGCGCTTCGTGCTCCATTGCTGAATTTCCCTTTTGTGATGGGAATGTTTTAGATAGGGCTTACTCTGATATGGGATACAAGTCAATACCACCCGCTACCGTAGGTGGTACTGACTTCTGCCGCGTAGCGGCAAGCTGATTGTCGTCCGGCGGTTCAACGCCGGAAATAAATGGCGCGATGGTTTGTCGTCGCTCGCGCTACGCGGAACTTCATCACTGACCGCACCATGCGTTAAAACGCACAGCTAAGGTCAACCGCCGCTAGCGGCAGAGGCGATACCCAATCTTACATTTTTATCAGCAACGCGACATGCCCGACTACGGGTAGACCGCAGGCTGCGGTCTATGCGTCATACAGTCTGCCGACCCTGCAATATCTTCACGAACGAACCGGAGCGCAGTTCCGGCAGCGTCAGTCCCGATAGCTCGACGGCTTCGGCTTGCGTGAGCGCGCCGCAGTTCAGGGCGCGCAGGAAGTAGTTGAGCAAGCCTTGGCCGGTCGCGGCGTCGTCGAAGACATCGCCGACGAGCGTCGCTTTGGCGGCCTTGTCCACGAAGTTGCGCAGGCGTTCGCTGGCGGCGTCGAGGCTCTGGAGGAAGAAGGCGTAGATGGCGGCGTAGCGGGTCGGGAGTTGGGCGGGATGCAAGTCCCAGCCTTGATAGAAGCCGCCGGTGAGCGAGTGCTGCACGTGCGCGTAGTGCAACGCCCACGCGCGATGGACGGTGCGTTGGTTCTCTTCAATCTGTGCGGGCGCGAGTTCTTGGCCTTCCGTCGCGCGGTGCGGGGCAACGGGCATGATATTGGTCGCGCCGTCGGAGAGCCACAACCCCGTGCCGCCGAACGAGACCTGCATCATGTGTTTCGCGAAGTCGCAGACGGGGTGCATCATGTGTTGGTGCGCGGCGGTGATGTTGCAACTGGCGGTGTAGTCGTACGTGCCGAAGTGTGCGGCAGTGCAACGCCCGCGCGCGGCGGCGAGCAGGAGCGGTAGATTGATCGCGCCTTGCTCGTTGATGATTGATTGCGTCGTCTCGATCATCATCTCCATCTTCAATGCGCCGGCGGGGAGACCGAGTTGCGGCTCAAGTAGATCGAAGATATCTGCGAGCGCGGCGGTCTGCGCGGGGCTGACGATCTTGGGCAGGGTGACGACGAAATTCGCGGGCATCTGTGCGCCGGATTCGGCGACGAGGGTGGACAGGAAGATGTCGAGCGTGCGCATGCTGCGGGCGCGCAACTCTTCGGTAAAGGGCTTGATGCGGATGCCGATGAAGGGCGAGAGCGTGCCGGCCTGTACGCCTTTGGCTACTTCCTTGGCCGCCGCCGCCGCGTGCCCGTCCTCTTCCGCGTCGGGCCGGTTGCCGTAGCCGTCCTCGAAGTCTATGCGAAAATCTTCCACCGGCTCGCAGGTCAGCTTCTCCTGCACGCGCGTGTAGATCGTGTGCACAAGCTCGACAGCTTTACCGTCGGCTTCAAGCTGCGCGCCGTCCTCGAATGGGACTTGGTGTTGTGCGAGTCCTGCCGTGTCAGCGGGCAACTGTTCCACGCCGGGCAAGCGGACGGCGCGGGCGAGCGTCAGCGCATCGGGCGCGAACTGTGCGAGCGCGCGGAGAGCGAGTACGCCAAGGCGTTGCGGCGTGTCGGCCTTGAACAGATGCGCGCCGCCATAGACGGTATGTACGGGCTGCCGGCTGCCGGACTCGCCGGGATAGACCCGGGCGAAATCTGTGTTGGCCTGTTGGAGGCGATCATTGATGTCGCGCGCGGCGTCGGGTGTGAGCGATGTTTTCATGTTGCGCCTCGGATGTCTGAGCGGTTGAAGTTTGTCTGTTTGGCCACAGGTGGGGTAACACAGAGAGGGCACAGAGGACACGGAGCAGAACTCTGTGATCTCTGTGTGCGCTCTGTGTCCTCTGTGTTGATCTGATCTCGCGTTAAATTCGACCGGCGAGATCATCGATGTCATTGAAAGACCTGATCGACCGGCACGATGCGCAGATGCTCCGGCTGCACGTCGAGCTTGAACGCTTCGATGAGTTTGTCCTCGTCCAAAATGTCCTGCGGCTTGGGCGAGACGTAGGTGATGGGCGAGGGCTTGCCGCTCAAGAGCGCGTCGCGGAACGCTTGCGCGTCCTTCGTGACGACGACGATGCGCATGCGGTTCGTGGCCAGATGCGCGCGGATGGCCCGGTTCACGTCGGCGAGCGTGACCGTCGCAAGCTGTGCGCGCAGGTAGTCGTTGAAGTTGCCGATCTTGTAATAGCGACTATCGAGCGCGTAGCCGAGTTGCGCATCCTGCGTCTGCGTCAGGATGTTGGAATACTTCGAGAGGAACTCGCGCGTCGCTTCAAAAGTTTCTTGCGACATGCCGTCGCGCACCAGTTTGTCGAACTCGTAGAGCGCGCCGCGCAGGGCGAATAGCCCATTCGCGGGTTCGACCGGGCGCAGCCAGATTTGGAAGATCTGTTGCTGGCGCGCGAGGTTCGGATCAGGCTCGAACTGGTACATGCCGCGCGGGAAGTATTCGACG
>JBBRYU010000070.1:0-16814 GCA_038237345.1 Pyrinomonadales bacterium | reverse complement strand
GTTACTCAAACGTTGATATTTCAAGCCGGGCTGGTTATCGTAGAAATCGCAGACCAGCAGATAGAGTTCGATGAGTTGTTGTTCCACAAACTCAATTCTACAACTCCCTGTCGGTCTGCTTTTCTACTCTTGATTCGCATTAGCAATGACCATTTACACAAAATTATTGACACGCCCGGCTTTGTTGCTATGACGTGCTTGTAATCCGCGTTGACGAATTGCGGCGCACGCGGCGCATGCTGAGCGCTACTGTTGCCTCCTTTTCGCTTCGGCGTCGGGAGCGAGACTAAGCCCTGCGGTTGCTGGCGCGATGACACGTCGCGTGTGTCCGACGGCCGGTCATTGCGCTTGCGTCCCCGGCCATCCAGCACACGGACATGGACGTGCGCCCGCCTGCCGCCGGACTCCACCGTGATCTTGTAGTTGCCGGGCGCGACCGCCTCGAAGTTGCCGCGTTGCGTGATACGCATGGCCCGCCCGCCACGCCCTTCATCCTGCGCGCTCCAAGTGAAATGCACACCACCGACCGGCGTCCCGTCCTGTTCGTAAGCGATGGCGGAGAAGACCAACCGCTCCTCGACATGGGCGGTCACGTCGCCGGGCTGAATCTCGATGCGGCGCACGCGTGCGTCACGGTCTTCCTGTTTCTCCTGTGGCTGCACGGCACGCCTGCCGCCTTGCAGCGTGAACAGATTGCTCATGGTAGCTGACCAGCCGCTCGTGTAGAACCGGAAACCCAGTTCGCTCTGCCATTGCCCGGCTAACTCGGTCAGCACCACGGGAGCAGCAGGTGTCGAGGTCGAGAGCAGCGCAATTATGAGCAAGAGACAGATGGCTCGACGCAAGCTTTGACGAGCGCCGACAACGCCGCGGCCCAATGGTAAAATAGCGCGGCGTGCTGTGGTATACAGATGCCGGCTGTAGGTTGATTCTTGCGCTGAGGCGGGAGACGCAGGGTGAGCAGTGCGTATCATGAGGGTACAAGGCTCTTTATTAGGTTGAACCTCTGCGCACTCCGCGCTAAGGTTCTTACTGATTGCATCTTAGATGAGTGTAGATGTTAGCGAGGCAGAAAGGGCATCCACAAACATCGAATATGGTAAAAGCTGGCGTAGAGTAAGACAGAACAGGCATTTGAATCAATAGCAAAATTTCTGGCAAGCTCTTTTATCCGATAATCACCCCGCGTCTGCGCCGGTGAGGACATGAGTCTGCGCCAACACGTGCGCCGCACTGAATCGGAGATTTTAGTGAAAGCCGTAGTTACACTCTACACGCGCCCCGGCTGCCACTTGTGCGCCGCCGCCCGCCGCGAACTGCTCGCCGCCGGACATACCGACAGCTATGATCTGGCCGAGATCGACATTGATTTAGACCCCGCGCTCCTCGCGCGCTACGGCTGGGATATTCCCGTCGTCGCCATCAACGGCGTCGTCGTATTCAAACATCGCTTGAGCGCCGCCGACTTCAGACACGAGTTGCAACGGCGCATGGAGAAACAAACATGAAACTCACACGCACCCTCATTCCTTGCCTCGCCCTCTTGCTATCGCTCGCACAGTTGCCCGCACGGGCCGCAGACTTCAAACGCGAAGTTATCTACCAGATCATCACCGACCGCTTCTTCGACGGCAGCACAAGCAACAACAACCCGGCGCAGTCGGCCGGTCTCTACGATGCGACCAAAACGAACTGGCGCGCTTACTGGGGCGGCGACCTCGCGGGCATTCAACAAAAGATGTCCTACCTCGCCGGTCTGGGCGTCACTGCCCTCTGGATTTCGCCGCCCGTGGATAATCTTAACGCCAACATCCCTGACGGCAACGGCAACCCGACCGCCGCATATCACGGCTATCAGGGGCGCGATTTCAAGCGTGTCGAGGAACACTTCGGCAACGCGAGCAACGCATGGACGGACTTCGATAATCTCGTCACCGCCGCGCACACAAACGGCATCAAGGTCGTCATAGACTTTGCGCCCAACCACTCGACGCAGGACAACGCCGGTGAGTTTGGCGCGCTCTACGACAACGGCACGTTCGTCGGCAATTTCACCAACGACACGAACGGCTACTTCCACCACAACCCCAACATTTCCGGCGGCGGCTGGGACGACCGCTATCAAGTGCAGTACTACACGCTTTTCGATCTGGCGGATTTGAATCAAGAGCACACGACCGTTGATGCTTACCTCAAAGCGTCCGCGCAACTCTTTCAACAGCACGGCGTGGATGGCTTCCGCATCGACGCCGTGAAGCACATTACCTGGGGCTGGGAATACAGTCTCGCCAACGCGATCTATACGAACGGCGACAGCTTCCTCTTCGGCGAGTGGTATCAAGGCAACACGTCCGACCCGCTCTATCGCGACTCCTACAAGTTCGCCAACAAGAGCGGCATCTCGCTCCTGGACTTCCCGCTCAACACTGCGCTCCGCAACGTCTTCGGCGCGGCCAACGCCAACTTCTCCGAGCTTGATAACGTCATCATGGCCGAAGGCAGCAACTTCACTTGGGATGAAGACCTCGTCACCTTCATTGACAACCACGACATGGCGCGCTTCCTCTCCATCAACAATAACAACAACCGCCTGCACGCCGCGCTCGCCTTCATCCTCACTTCGCGCGGCATTCCCTGCATCTACTACGGCACGGAACAATATCTGCACAACGACACGAGCGGCGGCACAGACCCTTATAATCGCCCGATGATGCTCGGCTTCTCTACCAGCACAACCGCTTACACGCTCGTCAACAAACTCTCGACGCTCCGCCGCAACAACACAGCCATCGCTTACGGCGCGCAGACGCAACGTTGGCTCAACCCGGACGTGTACATCTACGAGCGCAAATTCTTCGGCAACACCGTCCTCGTCGCCATCAACAAAAACGACGCGACCGCTTACAACATCACGGGCTTGAACACCTCGCTCCCGGCCGGCTCATACACAGACTATCTCACGAGCCTGCTCGGCGGCTCGTCTATCACTGTGACAAGCGGCACGGGCGGCAACAATCCGGTCGGTAACTTCACGCTGCCCGCGCACGCGGTTGCCGTCTGGCAGTTCACCGAAGGCACGGCCGCGCCACAGGTTGGCTCCATCGGCCCCGTCGCCGCGCAGCCCGGCGTGCGCGTCACCCTGGCCGGTAAAAATTTCGGCGCAACACAGGGCACGGTCAAATTCGGCACAACGTCCGCAACGATCACTTCATGGTCGGCGACAAAGATCGTCGCGACCGTGCCTAACGTGACGAACGGCAACTACAACGTGACCGTCACCAATGCCGCCGGCCAAGTCGCGAACGGCATCAGCTTCACCGCGCTGACGGCGAAGCTTATCCCGGTCACGTTCACCGTCTTTAACGCGACGCCCACTGTGACCGGCGACTACATTTTTCTAACGGGTAATACAATCGAGCTGAGCCAATGGAACACAACGTGGGACGGCGCGGTAGGGCCGTTGCTCCCGCCAAACTATCCGAATTGGTTCATCTGCGCGAGCGTGCCTGCCGGGCAGACCATCCAGTTTAAGTTCATCAAGATCGCCGCCAACGGCGCGGTCACGTGGGAGGCAGGCGCGAATCACACTTACACTGTGCCACCGACCGGTGTGGGCTTTGTAAATGTTAATTGGCAGTATTAGGAATGCAGACTTCCCGGATGTGCTGGTAGTGCTTGTGCAATTCGTCGGGGCCGGCGATAGACACGTTAAGGTCGCGCAGCCGGCCGTCGTGCAGATCGTAGATCCAACCGTGGACAGCTACCTCTTGCCCGCGCGCCCACGCGCCTTGCAGGATAGTGGTCTGGCACACGTTGATAGTCTGCTCGATCACGTTTAGCTCGCATAAACGGTGCAGTTTCGCCGCCGCGTCGTCGATGGTGTTCAAATGCGCCTCGTACTTCTCCCGTACGTCCTGTATGTGCCGCAGCCAGTTATCAATTAACCCCAAACTGCTGCCGTGTAACGCCGCCTTCACACCGCCGCAGCCGTAGTGGCCGCAGACGATGATGTGCTTGACCTTGAGCGCCTCTACCGCGTACTGGATGACGGACAGACAGTTTAGGTCTGTATGCACGACGAGGTTCGCTACGTTGCGATGGACGAACAACTCGCCGGGCAGAAGACCGACGATCTCGTTGGCCGGCACACGACTGTCCGCACAGCCGATCCAGAGATACTGCGGCTCTTGTTGCTGCGCGAGCCGGGCGAAGAATTCCGGCTCGCGCTCCGTGATAGCTGCTGCCCACTGACAGTTATTCTCGATCAGGCGGGCCAGATCGCGATCCTGCATAAATTCTGAACTCATAACATCTCCATTGGCGTTTTTGCACGCGCAAATATTGACAGATAATTTCACGCCTGCGAATCCACATCAGGATTTCACGGGTCATAACTGCTGGTTAGCTTCGAGTGGTGGGGTTAAGCCATGCGCGGCGGGGCGCGCCCGCGCAGTTGGGAGATGAGGCAAGCGGTATACGAAAAGGCTGCGTCGCCGGCAGGTGAAAGGCCATGTGCGGCGATAGGCAGGGCATTGGTGGCTGATGGCGTCAGCGGCGTCGGGTGCGCCCACGGACGCTTGAGGCGAAACTGTGCCGGCGCTGGTCTCGCGCGGTGCGCCGCGCCGGGTGTCGTGCGCGCCTGTGCGCGGTGCACCATCGTCCCCGCATGTATGACAGGTAAGTTTGCGCCTCCGGCCCTGACAGCCTCCGAGACAAGCTGATTTAGTTTGGCGTGGGATGAGAGAGAAAGACTGATCAGCACGCCGATGAGCAGCCAGCAACGTGCTTGAGAGCAATTTATTAAAGCGGCAAAGTTTTTCACTGACAATAGAGAAGCATCATAGCGACATGACTTGCATTAATGCAAAACGTTTTTCTGATCGTGCCCGCGGTAGATAAAGATGCGACACGAAAGCACAGGAAAATTCACGCACAATTCGTGCGATTTGCTTCGTATCATTTCGTGTGACTTCGTGGATATATCTTTCAGCAGAGTTCGTATCTGGGCGGTTATATCTCAAGATGCAAAGTTTCTGCGTGCGCCGCGATTGCCGCATATAGTTGCGCCCGCTCGCGCTCGTCCTGTGTCTGCCGGTATGCGAGCAGCAGTTCTTTGAGCGCGACGAGGTCGCGGTAAAGGCCTGCGTCCGCCACCGGCGGCGTCAAGTATGAGAGGAGTTCGGCATATGAGCGTCGCCGCGCGATTGAGCCTTCAGACGGATTGTTGACGCTATAGACATACAGGTGCGGCAACTCGCCGATCAGTCTATCGGGCCAGCACGACTCGGACAGCCCGACCTGCTTGCCCGGCATGAATTCGAGCGCGCCGTGCGTGCCGACGTGTACGACGGCATCGGCGCGCATAACTTTTTCGATGTACGTGTAGAACGCAGCGAAGCCGTGATGCGGTGCGCCGCCGCGCGCCATCAACAGGCGCATCGGATCACCTTCGTAACCAAACGTGGGCTGCACGCCGAGAAAGACGTTGCCGAGTTGCAACCCTTGAATCAATAACGTCCCGCCGAACGAATTGATCCCGCCCGGCGCACGCCCCCATTCCGCTTCAATCTCCGCGACGTACGGGCAGAGCCGCCGATACTCATCCACGGTCATGCGATAGGCCACATGCGCCGCTGCGGCAAACTGTTCAGAGTTGCCGCCGAGCAGGCGTTCGCGCAGTTCGTCCGCGCTCGCGGGCACTTCAACCGTATAACCTTCAGCACGCAGACGTGTCAGCATCGCGTGGACGCTGGGAAACACATCGAGGTCTGCGGCCGTGCCGATGTTGCCCTTATTCGGCGGGAAGCAGAACGCCACCAGCGCGAGGCGCAGGTCGGCGCGCGGCGCGGTCTGCATGCGCTGCCAACGGTTCAAGCGACGCGCGATGCGTTGACAACGATCTGCGAGCGGGACGGGCGCGGCGCTTTCCTCTGACATGCCGCCGTAGACGAACGGCTCGGTCGCGCCGTCAATTTCCGGAATGGCGATCTGCATCCCCGCCTGCACCGGATTCAGCCCGGTCAAGGAAGCGCGCCATGCTTCAATGGTCTGCACGTCCAGGCTCACGGCGGAGCGAAATGGCCGGTTCAGCCCGCGCAAGAATTCAACGGCTGCTTCGCTATCATTCATCGCCGGCCCACCGACGAAGCTGAAGCCTGTCAGCGATACGATCTGACTGACACGTGAACGGGCCGCACGCTCTACTGCATCCGTTCGCTCCCGCTGCTGGCGCGCACGTTTCCCGTTTTGTGTCTCAACATCTTCGACGAAGAACTGTGTACACGCCGCGCGATTGTCCATGAAGGTCGAGATCGCGGGCAGCACCGTTAAGCCCTCAGCTTCGACCGCGCGGATGAGACCGTCGTAGGCCGCGCGTGTGCCGCTCACGATCTGCGGGCGCATCAAGAGCAGCCCTACTGTCTGCTCCGGCGCGAGCATGGGCAGACCGTTGCTCCGTGCGCGCCGGTCGTGCCATTTGCGATAAGCCTCAAATGTATTGAAGAGCGCGGGCGCGTCCGGATGATAGATGCCGACGGAGGGCATCGTCTCCGGCGCGGGCAGTTCGAGTTGCGCGCGGGCGATGCGCTCATCTGTACCGTAATGCTTGAGCGCATAGAGCAGCATCGCGCGGATGTTGGCGGGCGTCGGTTGCAGGAAATAGCAAAAGAGATAGAGGTAATGTTTCAGATCGCGCAGCCGGTCCGCGCCCGGCACGAAGCGCAACAGCGCGGGCATGCGCTCGATGTAGCGCAGGTATTGCGTGTGATTCGTGACCCCGCGCCGCGCGTGTGCCTGTTCGCCCATCCATGCGCCGACGCGCCCGACCAGACGTTTCGCTTTGCTCGCCGCGTTCTTTTCTATCTGTTCGCTTCCCTGCTCGCTCGTCAATTCGCGCCCGAAGCGCAGGCGACCCATGCGCGTGCGCCGCATCAGTTCGGGCATGCAATTAAAGACGATGACGGCGCTTAATTTTGCTTCATAACGTGCCAGCAAGGGCAAAAGGCGCGCGGCGTTCTCGCCGTCGGTCACGTGTATGACGAAGACTATATCAGCCGCGCCTAAATCTCTTTCCACTTCCGCCCACGTCTGCTCGTCCAACGCCGCGCCGAAGTTGTAAGCGGCCACGCGCAAGTCCCAATTATACTTTTGCCCAATCTCGCGCTCCGCCTGTTTCAGCGGCGCGAGCAGGCTTGACCCGACGTAGAGGACAGTCACATTCATAGCGAAGCAGTTGTGCGCGTCATGTCTATCAGAGATAGCACTTTGACTTACTTATCAGGGATCAGGTGTTCGGCCTTCATCCGTTCGATGGCGCGTTGGCCCGCCACCTCACCGCGTTTTGTGCCGACCACTTGCGCCTCTGCCATAATGACGGGCATGCTCCCCGTTACCTTACGCCCGAGCGGTGAATCATAGAACGCGACGAGTTGGTTGACCTCTTCATCGCTCAAGTACTTGTCGTAGATCGGCAACAATAGCTCCACGTAGTTAACGGCATTTAGTTCCTCCCGCAAAATCGCCACGACGCGCGGCGGTACGCCCTCCGGCAGTGTGCTTTTGAAAGACTCTAATTGCTGGTTGCTCGCTATCGTTGCGATCTCCGCCGCGCGCGTGATCTCAAGCAATCGGCGGATGTTCTGCTCCTTGAAGGCCGACGGCTTGTGCCCGACCGCCGCTACCACCAAGCCATCGGCGCGATAGCCTTCGACCACGGCGAACGGGCGTTGCTCTTTGCCCGCACCGAGGTCAAGCTGCACGCGCTTCGGCACGCGATCCTGCAAATAACTAACGAGACTTGAGAGCGTCACCTCGCCCTGCGGATTCGCCGCGCCGCCCTTTAAGCCTTCAACCAACGCCCACGTAAAATATCCCTGCTTCTTCTCCGTGTATTCGTAGGCGCGACGACCGACGGCGGTCGCATAGAGCGTGGCAAAAGCTTCGACTTCGCGGTTGCGCACGTCGAAGTCAAAGCCGCGCGTAAAGCCGGCCGTCAGCGGGTTGTCCGCCCCCGCCCGGCCGCCCGGATCATTGCGACAAGCGTCGAGGATCATCACGACCTGCGCGAGCCCGAGTTTTTTGATCTGACTTTTGATCTGTGTGACGTTAATCGCAGTCTGTTCGAGCAATTCAACATCGTTGCTAACCTGCGCGTCTTGCGGCAACAGAAACGCTTGCTGTTCGCGCTCAATGCCATGTCCTGAGAACGCGACGAGCAGCAAGCCTTCTTTCGGCACGACCCCGCGCAAATTCGACAGCCGGCGCAAGATGTTGCCGCGCGTCGGCTGGCGCTCGGCCGGTTGATCCGAGGCCAACAGCGTGACCTGTTCTTCGCCAAAACCGGCGTACCGCACGAGTGCATCCTTCAGCGCCTTCGCATCGTTCGCCGCGCCGCCGAGCGTGGTGATCTGCGAATCGTCATATTTATCCACGCCGATGATCAGCGCGAATCGCTTCGGCCCGGCCGGCCATGCAATCGGCTGCTGCGCTTCTGTCTCGCGCCCCATCCCGCGCTCCCTTACCGGCGTCTGCCCGGCCACGGGCGCGGCGGTCTGCGCCAGCACATGCGAGGCCAGCGCGCACACAAACAGCAAGGGCAAGACACGACAGAGTAAGTTATAGCGTTTCATTTTATCTCCCGCCTCGCTGGGAGGTTGACCCAAATTCGAGGCCTACGCGATGCCTTCGATCTTATCTTCAAGGCCGGCGAGAATCTCGCGCAGTTGCGCGACGACGTTTGCCTCCGCCGCCCACAAGCCGCGCCCCGCCGCCTCTAACAAACGACTGACGAGCGCACGCGCGGAGTGCGGATTCAACTGGCTGAGGCGCGCCAGCATCTCTTCGTCGAACAGGAAGGTGCGCGCTACTTCGTCGTACACCCAATCGTCAACGGCGGCGGCAGTTGCGCTCCAACCGAAAGTGTTGCTGACGTGACCTTCTATTTCCGCGACGCCGCGAAAGCCGTGGCTGAGCATGCCTTCGTACCATTTTGGATTAAGCGTCTTGGTGCGCGTCTCAAGTTTGATCGTCTCGTTCAGCGTACGGATTTTCGCATCGCGCGCGAGCGCATCCGAGAGATAGATCGCGGGCCGCGCCTGCGCATATTGCTCGACCGCCTGCGAGATGCCGCCCAGATACTCGAAGTAGTGATCCACGTCGGTGATGCCGATCTCGAAGGAATCGATATTCTGATACGTCGCCTCGACGCGGGCGAGCGCGCTGGCCATTGCGCCACGCGCCTCGCGGCCTTCGAGCGCACGCCCGTCCGCGCCGCGCCCGTAAGCGAAACACTTGCGTGTGACGAACAGATCGCCGAGCGCGGATGCCTGTTCCCACTGCGAATCCATGACCATGAAGTTAACGTTTGTGCCGTAGCTGCCGGGCGCGTTCGAGAAGATGCGCAGCGCGGCCTCGTCGAACGTGCAACTTGCTTCGTTCATCTGCGCCGTGATGTTGCGCCGCACGTAATTCAACTCCGGCGGTTCGTCGAGTTGCGCGACCGCGCGCACTGCTTTGTCAAGTAGATTCATCGTCGCGCCGAACAGATCGCGGAAGATACCGGAGACGGTCAGCACGACATCAATGCGCGGCCGATTCAACTGTGCCAACGGGATCGGCTGCACATCCGTCACGCGGTTCATCCCATCGCGCACAGGGCGCACGCCGAGCAACCAGAGCGCCTGCGCGACGCCCGCGCCTTGCGTCTTGATGTTATCGAGTCCCCACAGAACGAGTGCCATCGCACGCGGATAGCCGCCATGCTCCGCGTGATGGCGCGCCAGCAGTTGCTGCACGACCGCCTCGGCCCGCGCGAAGGCGAGATCGGACGGCACGGCATAAGGGTTGACGGCATGTGTGTTGCGCCCGGTCGGCAAGATGGCGGGGTTCTGCACGAGGTCTGCGCCCGGCCCCGGTTCGATATATTCGCCGCGTAAGGCACGCACGAACTGATCCAATTCCTGACTTACATGCAACTGCGCTCGCACGCGTGTCAATAACTCGAAGATCGGGCGGGCATCCGCTTGCGCCACGCGCGCCGTCTGCACTAACCACGCGACCGTCTCCTCCGTCCCAGCGCGCATGAATTGTGCGATGGCCGCGCGCACGAACGCATCCACCTGCTCTAATGCGCGCAGATGTTCTTCATCTCGCTTACTGTCCTTGAGCAGCGCCTCGTATGCGCCGTAGCCCAGCCCCGCCGCGATTAGATCGGGCAGCGCACGCGCGCCTAACTCGGGCCGGTCGAACGAGGCGATCATGCGCAACAGATCAGCACAGTCTTGCTCGTCTGCCGCGCGCCCGAAGACGTGCAGGCCCGTAGGAATGAGCCGCTGCTCGATCTCAAGCACTTGTTCATAGAGTGCGCGCACGCGCCGGTCGCGCTCTGCGTCAGCAGGTTGCGCGGCGGCGGGGATGGAGCTTGAGTTGTTGTCGGTTCGTTGCATGCAGGGCGCGAATAAGATAGCTGCGCGGGCGTCGGGTTGTAAATGACTGCGCGCCGTTTCAGCTTTTCAATTGAGTTTGTGTGCGTGGTGGGAGCGTAGCTGATAACGGCAAATAAGTTCCGCCGAGCGCGTGTGCGAGTCGCGCACCTTCATCATCGGCGACGAAGCGCTGGCGCGTGTCGACGATGACGGTCGTCAAGTTGCTCCGGCGCAACAGCGCGCCGAGCTGCATAAGCTCCCCTGCGATCTGTAACTGCGCGATGCGGCGTGTGTCTGACGTAGGCCCTTTGAGCGGCACGTTGGCGCGCCCGTCCGTGAAGATGAGCAGCACAACGCGCGCCACGCCCTGTCGCTCCGCTTGTCGGGCCAATTCGTAAGCGCACAGCAGGCCTGCCGCAAGTGGCGTCGCGCCGCCGACGGGCAGCGCGTCGAGCAGACGCCGCGCGAGCGCAGCCGAACGACTAGGCCGCAAGAGCAAGTCTGCGCGCCGCTCGCGGAAGCTGATGAGCGCAACCAGATCGCGGCTGACATAAGCCTGTCGCAGCAGTTGTGCGAGCGCGCCTTTTGCCTGCCCGATCCGGTTGAGCGCCATACTGCCCGACGTGTCCACCGCAAAGATATAGAGCGTGCCCGCGCGTCTATTGCATTGTTTGAAGCGGAAGTCTTGCCGCGAGATCGTCACCGCGCGTCCGGTCGCAGCACGCCGTTGTGTCTGTTGCGTCGCGGCTACGCGCAAGGTCGCATCGAGCGCAAGGCGCGCATGCTCCGCCTGCCATGAGACGGCCCGGACATAACGGCCGCGTTGCGCGGGCACAGATTGACGCGCACGGCTCTGCTGTTGCGCTGCCGCCTTGGCATGGCGCAGCAAGTTCGTGCCGCCTGCATTGCGTAGGTCTAATGCTGAGGAAACATCGGTCGGTGGCGCGGCCCGCTCCCCGCCGCGCTGGTCGCCCGCGCGCCCGTCCGCATGCGTGTGTGGCCGCGGCTGTGCTGCCCGGCCGTTTACGCCGCCATCATCATCTTGCTCATGGAAGTTTGTATCCGCAGAACGACTAACGCGCTTTTCTTCTGCGCCTGCCGTGTCTGCGCCGAACAACTCCGCGACCGTCTGCTCAATGCGCGTTGCGCTCTCGGTCTGTTCGAGCGGATCGCGACGCAGGCGATGGCGTAAGGCTAACGGGGCGACGCGCTGCACGTCCGCGTCCGTCGCCGCTTTACGTCCCTCGAAGGCGGCGAGCGCACGGGCCGCGCGCGTGATCGTCAACTCGCCGCGATGCCCGTCCACTTGCAGGCGTTGGCAAAGCTCGGCGATGCGCTGCAGCAGAGTGCGCGCAACATCAACCTGCGCGACCAATCGCCTAGCACGCACGAGCCGCCGCCGCAAACGCGCCTGCTGCGGCTCTATCTCCGCGCGAAATGAATGCGGCTCACGGGCGAATGCTTCGTGGTGCGTGATGATCTCCACGCGCTCGTCAACGCCGGCCGGCGTGCGCACTTCGACATAGAGACCGAACCGGTCGAGCAGTTGCGGGCGCAGTTCGCCCTCTTCCGGGTTGCCCGAACCGATGAGGACGAAGCGCGCGGGGTGTGCGCTGGAGATGCCTTCGCGCTCCACGCGATTGCGCCCCGTAGTAGCGGCGTCAAGCAACAGATCGACGAGATGATCTTCGAGTAGATTCACTTCATCTATGTAAAGGAAGCCGCGATTGGCCCGCGCCAACAAACCCGGCTCGAAGGCCTTAACGCCCTCGGCAATGGCGCGCTCGAAGTTGATCGTGCCGCAGACGCGATCTTCCGTCGCGTTAAGCGGCAACTCCACCACCGGCACTTGTGCGCGCTCGCGCGGCAGACGTGCATCAACTTGTAAACGCGCGCGACAATCAGCGCAAAGGTTAGTCTCGTTATTCGGATCGCAGTTGTAAGCGCAACCGCGCACGCACGTAAGTTGCGGCAACAGATCGGCCAGTGCGCGCACGGCCGTTGACTTACCCGTGCCGCGCTGGCCCATGATGAGCGCGCCCCCGATGGCCGGCTCGATAACATTGAGCAGTAAAGCCAGTTTCATCTCCGCCTGACCGACCAACGCCGCAAACGGATAGACCGGCGGCGCAGTCTGCGCCGCACCTAACGCCGCATCGTTTTGTCGTTTCGGCTGTTTGCTCATCTCTTTAATTGCGGAATTCGGACGTGCCGATTTTAGAATGCGGATTGCGGATTAAGAGGAGAACAGTATCGTCAATCCGCATTCCGCATTCCGCATTCCGCATTCCGCAATACCTCACCCGCCATGGCGAAATTCGGGATAGAGCGTCATGCCGCCGTCCACGTATAGCACTGCGCCTGTGACGTAGCTCGCGTCGTCCGAGCAGAGGAAGGCGACGCACGCCGCGACCTCTTCAGTCTGCCCCATCCGATCGGATGGGATTTTGCGAAGCAGGTCTTTCAACGTGTCGGGATTGCCCCAGACATTCTCATTGATCGGCGTCTGGATCGCGCCGGGTGCGACCGAGTTGACGCGCACGCGCTCGGTCGCAAGCTCAAGCGCCATCGTCTTCGTCAACATGTCGAGGCCGGCTTTGGCGGCACAGTAGTGCGCGAAGCCGCCCCACGGGATGATGTTATGCACCGAAGAGATATTGACTATCGCGCCGCCGGTCTTCGCTTCAACCATCAGACGCGCGGCGCGTTGCGCACACAGGAATGCGCCGGTGAGATCAACGTCCAACACTTTGCGCCATGCGGCGGCCGGCATCTCAAGAATCGGATGCTGCGTCTCAAAACCCGCGTTGTTAACCAGTATGTCAAGACCGCCAAACTCTGTTCGTGCCCGCGCGAACATTGCATCCACTTGTTGCTCGTTCGACACGTCCGCCTGCACTGCGACAGCGTGGCCACCAAGCGCGGCGATCTCTTGCACTACCTCATCCGCCGCCTCAGATTGGCTCAGATAATTGATCACGATGGCCGCGCCTTCGCGCGCCAGTCGCAATGCGATTGCGCGCCCGATACCGCTGTTCGCGCCGGTCACGAGCGCGCGGCGACCACTCAGACGCTGCGCCACAATTTGTGCGGAATTAGAGTTGGTGGACATACTCCTGCTTTGCTCCGACTGGAAGTGTGCGCACGTGCTGCGCACCGGCTCACGGCTCGATGGCCATGCGCAACACGTTCGTCAACGGATAACGCTCAATGCGTCCGTTCTTCAACACGACCACGATCAACCCGCCGACGACCGTCACACGGCTCACGCTGCTCATTTCATGCTCGATCTTCGCGCCGTCTTTCACTTCAATGATCAGCCGCGTCGCGCCGATTTGCGGCGCGGGCGCATCCTTTGTCGCTTCCGGGGCCGGCGGAGTCGCTTTCGCAGGCTCAACCGTTCGTTTCGCCGTCTCCTTCGCGCGCGGGTTGCGGGTCGTGCGGCCTGTCTTGGTGCGCGTAATGCGCGCGGTTTCGGGTTTGCTTGGCGTTGGCTCGACTGGCTCATTCCGCCCCGTCCCGACTTCAGCCGGTTTAGTTGGCTCGCCGGTCTCTGCCCCTTCGGGTTTGCGTTCGGGGGCGGGCGCGGGCCGCCGCGCAGTCTCGGTGCGCGCCGCAGGCCGATTACGCCGCGTCTGCCCGCGCTTCGACGCGGGGGCACGCGCGGTCGTAGGCGTCGCGCCCGGCGGCGCTTCGGTCTTCTTCGCCGCGTTCTCTGCCGCTTCCGTCTCAAGCTCGTCAATGCGTGCGCCCACCGAGTTGACGCGATGCACGCCCCGCCCCGTCGGCTTAGCAGGCGAACTGTTCGCGGCCGTCGTGTCAGGCTGCGTCGGCGCGTCGCCTACATTCGCGGCGGCGACGAACGTCCCGGCCAGATGGATTTTGTACGTGCCGTCTGTATCATTGGGCGTGCGCGCCTGCACACGGAGGACGAGCGTTTCATCCTTGCGCAGAAAGACCGTCTTCGTCACGTTGAGCGCGCCGCCCCCGGCGAAGAGCGTGATCTGCGTGAGCGGGCGCAACCCGTTGGTGAGAAACAGATCGACCGCACCGTCGAGATTCAAGCTCTCAATCGTGACTGCGAGATCGCCCTGCGTGCCGTCGAAAGTGTAGAAGTGACTGGTAAGGCGTGCGTCGCCCAGATCGCGCGGCGCGATGCGCGCGTTGATCTCGTTCGACGTAACCGGCGTCGGGAAATCTAAAGCGGACGACTGCGCCGCGCCCCAAACGGAGGCGAACAACAAAACCGCCAACGCACCGGTGCAATGCCGCCAACTCAACTTGTCTTCAAGGCTTCTGCGCATCAAATAACGCACTAACGGACAGACTGGCGCGAGTTTAACAGGGTAGCAAGCGGGTCACAATCAGAGGACGTTGCTCCGCACCCGCTTGCGTCCATAAAAAAAATTCGGCAAGCAGCCCAGAGAGCCAACCTGCCGAATATAATTATGCCGAAGCGAGACTCAAACCATATAAGCTGGCTTGCGTCCGACCAAGTAATTTTGGTGGGGATGGAGAGACTCGAACTCTCAAGGGTTGCCCCACTAGTCCCTCAAACTAGCGCGTATACCAATTCCGCCACATCCCCGCGAACTTACTTTATCAAACAACTATTTGCCTTTAAGCGCAAGCTGCTTTCGCTTTTGCCGATAATAAACTGCTCTTCTCTTACAAGTTGTCACATCCGTCAGGCCCAGACTGTTGCCGAAGGTCGGAGTTTGACTATGACAGTTCGGGCAAAGAAACCTGAGATTTTCTCTGCGGTTATCATAGCGGCGACCGTTGATGTGATCAACCGTCAGCATGAGCGGCTGACCATGCCAAATAGCTTCTAGCCCGCACAGCGCGCAGCAATATGGAATCCCTATTTCGATCATTGCGCGGCGCAGCTTATAGGCTTTTTCATGATGCGCGAGCGGATCGCCCAGTACGAGTATTTCTTCCGCCGTTATGTTGCTCGGGCCGCCACGATGCGCGTCGCCGTTATTTCGCGCTTGACCGAGAAAATGGCCCGTGCTGATTTCAAACTTCTGCACTAATCGTTTGATATTAGTCTGGGAGCCGCCGGTCTGCTTCAAACCTAACTGCCGCAGTACCTCAGCAAAAGAAAGCGAGGATTCAACAATCGGATGCAGTAGCTCGTAGGTGTATTTGCGATTTGGCATACACCACTCGGTTAAGATAAGGACTCTTATGAAAAATGCGCGCGTCTACCAGTTCCGCCACATCCCCACTGAGGTTATTTCAAAGATGCTTTATTTGTTGTTCGCGTTCTTCGGCGCGCTGTTGTTTGTATTAGCGTTGCTCGCGTTCAAGTTAGTCGCATTCGCGTTGGTCGCGGGCACGCTGACGGGTGCGGTGGCTGGCGACGGTGTCGCTGTTGCAGTCGGCGCGGGCGTCGGCTCAGCCGCTGTTGATTGCAGGACGGAACGCGAACCGGTGAGCGCAGGCAGCGAGAGCGTCAGCGCGGTCAGCATAAAGAGGCCCGCCGCGATGATCGTGATCTTAGCGAGCAAGGTCTGCGTGCCACGCGGGCCGAAGGCGGTGCTGGATACTGAACTCGTGAAGAGCGCGCCCGCGTCCGCTTTGCCCGGTTGCAATAACACCGCGATAACCAGCACAAGGCATGATAAGATGAACAGCCCGTATAATGAATAGACCAGCAAGATTTCCGTCCTCGAACTTAAACTTTAGAGATTGTAATGCACGAGCCGCGCAAACGTTTCGGCGTCGAGACTTGCGCCGCCGACGAGCGCACCGTCTAAATCCGGCTGCGTCATCAACCCCGCGATGTTGTCGGGTTTGACCGAGCCGCCGTAGAGGATGCGTAAGGCTTCACCCGCGTCCTCCGTGTGTCTCTCCGCGAAAACGCGCCGGATAAACGCATGCATTTCCTGCGCTTGCTCCGGCGTCGCAGTTTGTCCGGTGCCGATGGCCCAGACCGGTTCGTACGCGACGATGATACGGGCGAGGTCGGACGATGTCAAACCGCGCAATCCGCCCTCCAATTGCCCGCGCACGACCGACTCTGCGTTGTTCGCGCCACGCTGCGTCAACGTTTCGCCAACGCACAGAATCACTGTCAGACCGGCTGCCAACGCCGCCTGTGTCTTGCGATTCACCATCGAGTCGGTCTCCGCATAAAGGTGTCGCCGTTCGGAGTGGCCGACGATGACGTGCGTGCAGCCCACATCGCGCAGCATGTCGGCGGCAATCTCGCCCGTGTGCGCGCCGTGCTTCGATTCAACCGAACAGTTCTGCCCCGCAATCTTAATGTTCGATCCTTCAAGTCTGTCCGCGACAACCTTGAGTGCGGTGAACGGCGGCGCGATGATCACCTCGCAGTGATTCGCATTCGCCACGAGCGGGCGCAGAGACAACGCGGTCGCGACC
>JBBRYU010000069.1:0-16976 GCA_038237345.1 Pyrinomonadales bacterium | reverse complement strand
GATTGGCAGCCGTCGGAAGAAACGATTGCCGTCAAATCATACGCGGCGAGTTACGGCAGCACGGGCCGGCTTGATGCGGAGTATTACCAGCCGAAGTATCAAAGGGCGATGGCGATAATGGGTCGCTCAGGCCAGCGCATCTGTGATGTCGCCACGCTCGCCAAGCGGCGGTTCAATCCTTCAGGTGCGAGCACGTTCGACTACATCGAAATCGGCAATCTTAGCGGCGATGGAACTGCGGAAGCCGAAACGCTTTCCATGCAAGACGCGCCGAGCCGCGCGCAATGGATTGTCCATGCCGGTGACCTCATTACTTCGACCGTGCGCCCGATCCGGCAATTATCGGCTTTGATTGAAACAGAGCAGCAAGGCTATGTCTGTTCATCCGGGTTTGCGGTTTTGACCCCGCAGAGTATCAAGCCGGAATTGTTGCTTGTTTTCTTGCGCGCTCCAATCGTCGCAGAGATTCTTGATCTGCACACGACCGCCTCAATGTATCCGGCAATCTCAACCGAAGACCTCTTGCGCATTCCTATTACCTTGCCGCCGGAAGAAGCCGGCAAGAAGATCGTAAGTAGAGTGCAACACTCTCGGCGCATTAAGCGGGAGGCAAAGCGGCTACTTGAAATCGCCAAGCGCGGCGTCGAGATGGCGATTGAGCGGGACGAGCGGGCGGCGTTAGATTGGCTGGCGAGCGCGGCGAGTGATGAAAAATGATGTGGTAGAATTGCGCCGGAACGGAGACGTGTGATGCTGACTAACTATCTCAACGCTGCCCTGCGCCGCGCGCATTACGAAATCCTGCCGGACGACCAATCCTTTTACGGCGACATCCCAAGCTTCGACGGTGTCTATGCGAACGCCGCGACGCTCGAAGATTGCCGGGCGGAGTTGGCGGAAGTGTTGGAAGAATGGATTCTGTTTCGCGTCTCCCGGCGTCTGCCGCTACCCATTGTTGACGGCCTTGAACTGACCATCAAGGAAGTCGCTTAAGATGCCGCGCTTCGGGCCCGTCACGCGCAAAGCGTTGATCAGTTACCTGCGGCAACTCGGCTTCGACGGGCCGTATTCAGGCGGCAAACATCAATTCATGAGTAACGGTAGCCTCACGCTCCGTCTGCCTAACCCGCACCAGACTGACATCGGGAGAGAACTGCTAATCCGCATCCTGCGGCAAGCCGGTATCAGCAGGAGCGATTGGGAAAAACTTTAGGCACACGCGGGGGCGTCAAAGCGCAACGTCGAACTGACCGTAGAGCGGGGCACGCCGTGATCAGCGTTTGCGCCCGGAGAAGACATAGCCGACGCTAATGGTGGCGCGAAAGTTTGGTTCGCGCCCGACGCGCACGTCGGGCGCGACGAACAGGCGGTCAGTAAGAAACAGCTTCACGCCGCCGCCCGCGTTGGCTGACCACGTATTGCTTGAAACTTTCCGCGTGACCGGCCGGTTGCCGTTGAAGAAATCGGGAAACGTAAACTCATCGCGATGATGCTCGACGCCCACGCCGGCGATCACGTAGGGCACGAACCGCCCGCGCGGATCGGTGAGGTCGAAAGCCACGTGCGGCGTGAACACGTAATCCCGATCCTGTGCGTCGCGCCGCATGTGCATAAACTCTGGCTCGATGCTCAGCCGCCGGGTCACATAAAACCGCATCGCGCCGCCGACCACGGTATGTCGTAGGTCGCCATTAAGGGCGTTGCCGAAAGTAGAGACGCCGGTAAAAACTTTCGCTTCGACTTTAGGCGCGCTGAGAGTCTGTTGGGCGCGCACGCCGCTCAGGCACAATAACGACAGGGTGAGGGCACTGCATAAGCGCAGCCACACACCGTTGTGGTCGCGCGCGATTGATAGTTTCATTAGTTGCTCCATGACAGAAATATGACCTGACGACGACTACCGCTTGGCAACCCGCGTGCCTTGTGGGTAACCAATGAATTCATGTTATTGAGCGCGAGTAACTGCGGCGGACAGCGCAGGCGCATTGCTCCAAGCGAAGGAAATCGACGGCGGCGCTTTGGGCGAGCGTGAGGGTGTGTGGCCTGCTGGCATGGGCCGCGCAGTCTGTCATACAATGATAATTGCGGCGGCGGCATCTAACCGGCGCGGCAAGCAACTCGCAAGGAATCGAAGATGGCATTGTTGGAGATTGTGAAATACCCGCAGCCGGTGCTGGACGCACCGGGCGAGCCGGTGACGGAGTTTGACGCGCGACTGCAAAAGCTCATCGCGGATATGTTCGAGACGATGTATGCGGCGCGCGGCGTGGGCCTCGCTGCGCCGCAGGTCGGCGTGGCGCAGCGGCTGTTCGTGATGGACTGTTCGGGCGGACAAGACCCGGAGCAAAAGATCGCGCTCATCAACCCGACGGTGCTGCGCGTCGAGGGCGATCAGACGGGCGATGAGGGCTGTCTCTCGTTCCCCGGCGTCTATTTACCGGTGAAGCGATCTTTGCGCGCCATCGTCGCGGCGCAGGACGCGCGCGGCGAAGCGTTCGAGTTGGACGGGATGGACTTGACCGCGCGCTGCATGCTGCACGAGACCGACCACTGCGACGGCATCGTCTTCATCAACCACACCACGACCTTGAAGCGCGAGATGGTCAAACGCAAGATGCGCAAGTTGGCCAAGACAGGCAATTGGGTTTAAGGCAAGAGCGCAAACATTTTCGACCGCTGCGGTCGCACGCTTCATCGGCGGCGACCGCGTTTTGTTTATGTTTGTGCTAACATCCAGATATCAGTTTTCAACCGGCAGCTTGCAGCTTTCGCGCGCACACACGTGCGTCCTTGCTCTGCCTGCGTGCTGCCTGATGAACGACTGATGGATGAAGGTTGTTAGCTGAGTGCTTATTATGAGGTGGCGATGATGCAGAGCGAATTTAAGAACGAAGCGTTTACCGATTTCAGCAAGGTGGAGAACGCGGCGGCGATGCGCGCGGCATTGGCGAAGGTGAAGGGCGAGTTGGGGCGCGAGTATTCGCTCGTGATTGGCGGCGAGCGGATCACGACGGGGCGCACATTCGATAGTGTGAACCCGGCGCGCAAGACCGAGGTGGTCGGACGTTTTCAGAAGGCGACGGAAGAACTGGCACGGCGCGCGGTCGAGACGGCCGACGCGACGTTTAAGACGTGGTCGCGGACGCCGCCCGAACAGCGCGCCGAGTTGTTGTTCCGCGTCGCCACCTTGCTGCGCGAACGCAAGCACGAGTTCTCCGCGCTGATGGTTTACGAGGTGGCGAAGACTTGGGCGGAGGCCGACGGCGACACGGCCGAGGCGATTGATTTCTGCGACTTCTATGCGCGCGAGATGCTGCGCTATGCACAGCCGCAACCGCTCGTGCAAATCGCAGGGGAAGCGAACGAGTTGCATTACCTCCCGCTTGGCGTCGGCGTCGTCGTTCCGCCGTGGAATTTTCCGCTCGCGATCATGGCGGGCATGACAGTCGCATCAATCGTGACGGGCAACACGGTCGTCTTGAAACCTTCGTCGGACGCGCCGACTATCGCCTACAAGTTCTTCGAGCTACTCGAAGAGGCGGGGCTGCCTGCGGGCGTGGTCAACTTCCTAACCGGGTCGGGCGCGGAAGTGGGCGACGTGGTGGTGGATCATGCGCGCACGCGCTACGTCGCGTTCACCGGCTCGAAGGAGGTGGGCTTGCGCGTGAACGAGCGCGCCGCGCAGACGCACGAGGGGCAAATCTGGATCAAGCGCGTCGTCGCCGAGATGGGCGGCAAGGACGCGATCATCGTTGATGCCGACACGGATTTGGATGAGGCGGCGACGGGCGTTGTGCAATCGGCGTTCGGTTTTCAGGGGCAGAAATGCTCCGCCTGTTCGCGCGCGATCATCCACGCGGACGTGTACGAGCCGATGCTCGAAAAGATCGCGGCGCGCGTGGAGCAACTAAAGGTGGGCGACCCAACGGAGCAAGCGACGGGCATGAGCGCAGTCATCAATCAGAAGGCGTTCAAGACGATCAACGAGTACATTGAGAAGGGCAAGGCCGAGGGCGGGCGCGTCATCGCGGGCGGCGGCGCGGACGGCGAGCAGGGCTTCTTTATCGAACCGACCGTCATCGCCGATGTGCAGGCGGGCGCGACCATCGAGCAAGAAGAAATTTTCGGCCCCGTGCTGGCCGTGATCAAGGCGCAGGACTTCGACGACGCGCTGGCGATAGCAAACGATACGCAGTTCGGCCTGACCGGCGCGGTCTATTCAAACGATCCTGACAACCTTGCCCGCGCCCGCCGCGAGTTCCACGTTGGCAATCTATATTTGAATCGCAAATGCACGGGCGCGCTTGTGGGCGTGCATCCGTTCGGCGGCTTCAACATGTCGGGCACGGACTCGAAGGCGGGCGGGCGCGACTACTTGGGGTTGTTCATGCAGGCGAAGGTCGCGGCCGAAAAGGTGCGCGCCGGTTATAGCGATAAAGAAAAGCGCACCGCGCTCTAGTAGTCGATGAACGATGAACGCGGAACGATGAATGCGCGATTGTTCATCGTTCCGCGTTTGTTGTTTTGAGCACAGCTATGCGATTGGTTTTCATGGGCACGCCTGAATCCGCCGTGCCGACCTTGCGCCGCTGTCTGGCGGACGGGCACGAGGTCGTCGCCGTGTGGACGCAGCCGGACAGACCGGCCGGGCGGGGCAACAAACTCCATGCGTCGCCGGTCAAAGAGTTTGCGCTCGCGCAGGGCCTCACCGTGCAGCAACCGAGTAAAATTAAGACCGAAGAGACCCGCGCACTGTTCGCATCGCATGCTGCGGACGCGGCTGTCGTCGTCGCCTACGGACGCATCTTGCCGGCGGCGTTTTTGCATGCGCCGCGACGCGGTTGCGTCAATGTGCATTTCTCGCTGCTGCCAAAGTATCGCGGCGCAGCCCCGGTCAATTGGGCCATCGTGTGCGGCGAGACGGAGACCGGCGTGACGACGATGATGATTGACGAGGGGTTGGACACGGGCGCGCTCCTGTTGCAACGAGCGACGCAGATCAGCGCGGACGAGACCGCACCGCAATTGCTCGCGCGTCTGGCCGAAACAGGCGCGGACTTACTCGGTGCAACGCTCGCGCAACTTGACGCGATTACGCCGCGCGCACAACGCAACGAAGAGGCGACGCTCGCGCCGATCTTGCAGCGCGAAGACGGCTTGATTGATTGGACACTGAGCGCAGACGAAATTGCACGGCGCGTGCGTGGCTTCCAACCGTGGCCGAACGCGCACACACAGTTTCGCGGTCAACGTCTCGTCGTTTGGCGGGCCGCGCCAGATACGTCGAATGCGTTGGCGCAAGTTAACGGCGCAATAGTCGCGGCGCATGGTGATGAATTGATCGTCGCGTGCGGCGCGGGCACGGTGCTACGTCTATGGGAGGTGCAGCCCGAAGGCCGGCGGCGCATGAGCGCGCGTGATTTTATGAACGGTGTGCGTGTACAGATGGGTGAGCAGTTGGGTTGAGCGGGCGATAGCTGATGACTGTGCGCGTGATCAAGAAGAAGCGGCCGAGCGAGCCGCCGCGCAAGCAGGCGGCGGGCGGGCGTGAGGTGTCGGCGGCGCGGCGAGTGGCGTTCGCCATCTTGAGTCGCGTGGAGGATGAGGGCGCGTTCGCATCCGTGCTGTTGACGCATGCGATTGAAGAATTGCGCGTCGATGATCGTGCGCTCTGTTATGAGTTGGTGCTGGGGACGCTGCGTTGGCAGCTATGGCTGGACAAGTTGATCGAGCATTACGCGGGGCGCGTGGTCGCGGAGATTGACGCGGCGGTGCGGCGCGCGTTGCGGTTGGGACTTTATCAGCTACGCTTTCTAACGCGCGTGCCGCCGTCCGCGGCCGTGAACGAGTCTGTGAACATTGCGCACGCGGCGGGTTTGCGCGGGGCGGCGGGCTTCATCAACGCCGTGCTGCGCCGTGCGACGCGCGAGCCGGATTACGATCCGGCAACGGGCGTGACGAACGAGCTAGAGCGGCTGGCGATTGGGACTTCGCATCCCGTGTGGTTGTTGGCGCGTTGGATGCGTGCGTTCGGCACGGACGAGGCGGCGGCGTTCGCGCAGGCGAACAATCGCACGCCGCCGGTCGCGTTCCGCGTGAATGAGTGGCGCAGCGATAGTGAAGATGTGCTGGCGCGTCTGCGTGCGGCGGGCGTCGAGGCGCAACCGTCGGAGATCGCGCCCGGCGCATGGCGTGTGGCGACAGGCACGGGCGGCAACGTAGCGTTGCGCGGACTCGCGCGGGATGGGTTGATTTATACGCAGGACGAAGCTTCGCAACTGGTCGCATATATGTTGGCGGCGCGGGCAGGGGAGCGCGTGTTGGACGCGTGCGCCGCGCCGGGTAGCAAGACAACGCACGTTGCAGGGTTGGCGCAGGATCGCGCGTTCGTTGTCGCGGGCGATCTTTATGCGCATCGTTTGCGCGTCGTCGGCGAGTCGGCGGCACGGCAAGAGTTGACTAGCATCCGCACCGTTGCGTTCGATGCCGAACAGGCATTGCCGTTCGCATCTGCGACGTTTGATCGTGTGCTCGTTGATGCGCCGTGTACGGGCACGGGCACGCTGCGGCATAACCCGGAAATCCGTTGGCGTTTGACGCCTGCCGACATCGTGGAACTCGCTGTGCGCCAGCAGCGTATCTTGACGAACGCCGCGCGGCTTGTGCGGCCCGGCGGGCGGCTTGTCTACTCCACTTGCTCGGTCGAGCCGGAGGAGAATGAAGGAGTCGTGGCCGCGTTTCTCGTCGGCAATGATAACTTCAACCCTGAGCAAGTTGCTGCGCCAGCGAGGTTGCTGACCACTTCGGGCGCGGCGCGCACATGGCCGCACAGGGACGGCGCGGACGGCTTTTTCGTCGCGGCGTTTCGACGGCAAAGTTGAGCGGGCGTGCGACTTGCGGCGCGTCTTGCCCAGGTGCTAGACTCCCGCCTTCGCAGCCGTCGAAGCAGGGGCGCGGGTGCGGGAGAGGCGACGAGAAACAAGTGGTTGAGGCACAGCGGACGTTCCCGACTTTGGTCAACCGGATCGGCATCCTGCTCGGCATCGCTATCGCCTTTGTGCTCGGCCTGTTCGGCACGATCTATTTGTCGCTGCGCAGTCCCGAAGTGAAAGTGCCTGAAGTCGTCGGCAAGAGTTACATGGAGGCCGAGACAGCGCTGGAGAAAGCGGGATTGAAAGTGCGCAAGCGCGCGTCGCGCTATAGCGCCGACACCAAGCCCGACACTGTGCTGGATCAGACGCCGCGCGCCGGCGATGTGGTGAAAGAAGGCTCACCCATCGCCGTCGTCACCAGTCGCGCCGAGCAGAAAGAGGGCGAAAGCTCCGTCACACTCGCGTTGAAGGAGACGAACAAGCAGGAGCAGGGCGCGGCGGCCAATAAGAACGAGAACGCCAACGCCAACACGGGCGCGAGCAACGCGAACGCCAACAAGCCCAAGCGCAATAAGAATACGAATCGCAACGCGAACGATAATCAGAAGGGCAACGCCAACACGAACGGGAACGCCATCGTCAACTCGAACCTCGACAATCGGATCATACTCAATCGTAACGGCAACGATGCCGGCGCAACCAATCGCAACGCCAACGCGCGGCCCGAATCGAACACCAATGCGCCGCGCAACGCCAACACGAACCCGAATACGAACGCAAATCGCAACGGGAACACTAACGCGAATCGAGCCGTGAGCAATCGCAACACAAACAGCCGTAATGTGAACACTGCGGCCCCGCGCAACGCGAACACGGGGCGGACGCCGAGCGGCAACGCGAACCGCCGCCCGCCTGTTGATTAAGTTTCGGACATACTTTCCCCGGCCTTCTCAATTAGCAACCCAAGCGCGTCCGACCCGGAGCGCGCAGCCATCAGGAGACAAAGATCATGGTCGAAATTGCTCCCTCGCTGTTGTCGGCCGATTTCGCGCGGTTGGGCGAAGACATCGCTGCGGCCGAGCGCGGCGGCGCGACCGTCATCCACTGCGACGTGATGGACGGCCATTTCGTGCCCAATCTGACCATTGGTTTGCCGGTCGTAAAATCCTTGCGGCGCGCAACCCAACTCCCCCTCGACACGCATCTAATGATTTCCGAGCCGGGGCGTTATGCCGAGCAGTTTGTGGATGCGGGCGCAAGCATGGTCTCCGTCCACGTGGAAATTGACGCACATCTGAACCGGACGCTGACGGCCATTAGAAACAAAGGGGCCAAGGCCGGCATCGCGATCAACCCGGCGACGCCGCTGGCGACGCTCGAAGAGGCGCTGCCCTTGGCCGACTACATTTTGATCATGTCCGTCAACCCCGGTTTCGGCGGGCAAAAATTTATCCCGACCACGCTCGACAAGGTGCGCCGCCTGCGCCGCATGATTGATGAGCGCGGCTTACCAACCCGCATCGAGATCGACGGCGGCATAGATCGCACCAACATCGGCGAGATCACCGCGGCCGGCGCAGAGATCATCGTCGCCGGCACGGCCGTCTTCGGAGTCGGCGACGCCGAGCGCGGTGTCCGCGACCTGCTCGATGCAGCAACCCCGGTGACAAGTAATCAGTAACGAGTTAAAAACAAGTTCTTGCTTGTCGCTCGTTACTAAGCACTCGGCACTGCTTTTCGGAGGTTTCATTCATGCGTTTTCGCAGTCTCATAGTTCTTGCCGTGCTGTGCGCGGTCTGGGGCGCTGGCTTGCCGGTCATGCCGGCGCGGGCGCAGACAGGTAATCGCGCGCAGAACAGCGCGACGCCTTATCAGCGGCTCGAAGTGTTGCGGCAGCGGCTTGAAGCTACCCGCCGCTCGCTCAGCACCGCGCTCACTAATATAAGCGGCGATGAGAAGAAGGATAAGAAGGACAAGAGGGCGAGCGCGACGGTCACGAACGATGCCGCCGCACGGCTGCGCGGCTTGGACAAAGAGACCAGTTCGCTGCTCGCCGAGGTCAACGAAGTACGCGGCCGTTTTGATCGCTCTGAGAAATTTGACCCGGCCGACCTCGACAAGCTCGAAGCCGCACTGACCGAGTTGAATGAGCGCGTCGAGGCGGGACTAAGGGAAACGGCCGGGGCGCGGCGCGGCGGCGCGGCGGCGGCGAAGTCGAATAACAAGAAGAAGGGCAGTCTCTTTGGCCGCCTGCTGGGGCGCGGCGGCGGCGACAGCGAGATTGACGAGTTGACCGGCACGGTTGCGCCGGGCCGCGACCGCGAGCTTTTCGCCGCCGGCTCGAAGCACTCGCGCAAGAGCGACTATGAAGGCGCACGCCTGCTCTTTAGCGTCATCATCAACACCTATCCCGAATCGCCCTTTTTGCCTTACGCGAAACTGGCTATCGCCGACACCTTCTATCTCGAAGGCACGACGAGCGCGCTGATTCAAGCGGGCGCGGCTTATCAGGAATGGCTGACCTTCTTCCCGACCGATCCGCTGGCCGAGCGCGCGATGCTCAAAGTCGCCGAGACCGAGATGCGGCAGATGGGGCTGCCCGACCGCAACGGCGAGCATGCGCGCAAGGCCGAGCAACGTCTGAAGGCGGCCATGCAGCAGTTCCCGCAGACCTCCATGCGGCCCGATATCGAGTTGCGTCTGCGCGAAGTGCAAGAGAACTTGGCCGAGCATAATTTCCAAGTCGGCAACTTCTACCGGGAACGCTTTGAGCGTGGGCTGGCGAACAATCCAAAGGGTGCGCAGTCGCGTTATCGCGAGGTTGCCGACAAGTATCCGTTCTATTCGCGCATGGCTGAAGTGCTCTTCCGGTTGGGCACGACTTACGTGCAGGAGGAGGAGCCCGACGAGGCGGCGAAATACTTCCAGCAACTCGTGCGCACCCACCCGAATAGCCTGTTTGCAGAGAAGGCGAAAGAGCAGTTGCAGGCCATCGGCGCGGCTGTGCCGGAGCCGGCCAAGAACGCGATTCAGGACGAGCCGGAGAACCCCGGCATGATGGATAAGCTGAAGACCAACGTGTTGGGCCGCGCCGAGGTGACGGTGGACAAAGACGGCGTGCTCATCAGCCACGACAGCAAAGAGACCGCCGACCTGATCGATCAGGTGTTACAGAACAACGGGCAACTGCCCACGTCCGCGCTGACCGGGCCGACGCCCTCGCCGCGCATCAATCTCAAGCCGCGTCCCGTGCAAGCGGATACGCCCGTCCAGCCGAAAGCGAACGGCGACGGCCTCAAAGCGCAGCCGACCAAACCGGGGCCGCCCGCGACCGGCAGCGACCCGACGAAGCCTGCGTTGCCGCCACCGCCCGGCGGGCAGTTGTAAGCAAGGGGCAATGCGCCAGCAAGCATGAGGGCTCGCCACGTGGCGAGTCCTCATTTTGTTTGCAAGTAAAGGCAATGGCGCATGTGGTAGTGTCTTTGCCCGCGTTCGTTGCGGGTGTTAGAATTTTTCACACAGATAAAACGCAACTGCGCCGGAGGTGAGACCCGTTGACCGAGATCGTCGGAGAGTTGGAGCGGCGGCATCGCAGCGCGGTGCTGTCTATCGCCGCGATGGGCGTGCTGACTGCGTTGCTCGTCGTGCTGGCCTACGCGGATGTGCGCCCGCCGCTGCCCGCGAGCCTGCATAACCCGACAGTGCAGGGCGCGCTCTGGCTCAGCATCCTCTTCTTCGGTCTGGGCGCGATTGCGTTGCGTCGTGCGCGCTTCTCGGCCGTGCGGCTGCAAGCCATCACCGATCTGCGCGGTATCTCGGGCCTGCTCGCCACCTTACAACGCACGACCCGGTTAGTGGCGTGGTGCGGCGGCGCGATTGCACTGGCCGGTTATCTCCTCGCATCGTTGCAGGGCGATACAGGTTATATGTTGAAAGCAGCGGTGGTCGCCGTGGCCGTGTTGCTCTATTGTTATCCGCGCCGCAGCGCGTGGCAGCGCGTCGTCGCCGCCACGCAGACGCCGGGCGGTTTGACCGCCACATCGCCCGTGAAAGGAACATCCGCGTGAGATTCTCCGTCCGCCTCGCAACCGTTATCGCTGCGCCGCTCACGTGCGCGCTCGCCCTCACCTGCGCCGCCGGCGCAAGTGCGCAGACGAACCAGCCCGCGCCAGCTAATCCGCCAACGCCGACCCGGACGCGAGGCAACACGTTGCCGGCAGCGGACAAGGATGACGCCGCGGTTAAAGCGCAGCCATCCGTCCAGCCCGCGCTGTCTGCGCGCGAACGGCGCACGCGCGCTTATGTGAAACTGCTCGAAGGGCAACGGTACTTGACGGGTGCGCTCAACGCTGGCGGCATTTCACGGGACGCGCTCACACGCGCCCAGTCGTCGCTCAACGAAGCCGCCGAACTTGATCCCACACTCGCCGAAGCGCACACCGCGCTCAGCGAGATCGCTTTCTTCTTCCTCGACGATCTAGCGCTCGCCGAACGCGAAGCGATGGCGGCCACGCGCATCGCCCCTGACAGCTTCGGCGGCCATCGCCTGCTCGCGCGCATCTACGCGCTCAAGGCCGGGCTGGATGAGAACAAGATTGACCGCGCCGCCGTCGAGCGCGCGCTCACGGAGTTACGCGAAGTCGTGCGGATCGACACGAATGATCCGGAAGCGTTGGCCTTGCTCGGCGAGTTCTACTCGCTGACCGGCCGCACCGACGAGGCGTTAGACGCCTTCAAGCGTTGGGCCGCCGCGCCACCAGCTGTGGACGTGCGCTTCTTCCAAGTCATCACGCAAGGCCGCGATCTCACGCAAGAAGCGGCCGCTGCGCGCCTCGGTGAAGCGTTGTTGCGCGCCGGCCGTACAGCCGAGGCGGTGGGCGTGATTCGCCGCGCGCTTGCTGGCAGTCCGGATAACGCCCGCTATCTTGGTCTGCTCGGACAGGCGCTCGAAGCGGGCAACGCGGACAGCGGTGCGATTGACGATCTCAAACGCATGATCGTGGCCAATCCCGCGAACGCTGTCGCCATCAGCCTGCTTGCGCGCACGCAAGCCCGCGCCGGCCAAGTGGACGCGTCCGTTGCCACCTTGCGCGCAGGCATCAACCACCGCAAGACCGGCGAGCGCGAGCGCAGTATCCTTGTGGACGAACTCGCCGCCGTGCTGGCCGATGCGCTGCGTTATCAGGAAGCGATAGTCGCTTACGAGGCTGCGCTGAAGGCGCACGGCATCACCGATCAGCCGCTCACCGCCGACAGCGACAAGGCGTTCGCCGAGTCAATGCTCCGGCGCATCATCGCCTTACAACGTCAAGCGGGCCACGGGGACGACGCTTTCAACACCATCGAGCGCATGCGTAAGCTGCTCGGCCCTGACAGTCCGCAAGCCGATTTTCAGCAGGCGAGCTTGTTGCGCGAGCAGGGCAAGCGGCGCGAGGCTTTGGACGCAATTCGCGCGGCGCGGCTGAAGTACCAATCGTCGCCACCGGCGCAACAGGCGTTCCTCCAACTTGAGGCGCGCACGCTGGCCGAACTTGGGCGCGCAGACGAAGCAACCGAACTTCTCCGCGCCAAGCTGACCGGCAAGCCTGAAGATGATTTCAGCACTTACCTCGCCATCGCTAATCTCTATCTCGATGCGGGGCGCGGCAAACAAGCGGTCGAGGCCGCGCGTAAGTTGCTCGACCTTGCGCCCGCCGACCAACCTGAAGCGATGACACAGGCGCTCGTCATGCTCTCATCGGCGCAGGAGCGCACGGGCGACTTGAAAGGGGCGGAAGAGACTTTGCGCCGCATCCTCGTCAAAGACCCGAACAACGCGACCGCGCTCAACAATCTCGGTTACTTTCTCGCAGATCACGGCGTCCGTCTTGATGAGGCGCTCGACATGATCAAGCACGCCGTCCACACTGAGCCGACCAACCCGTCATTTCTCGACAGCCTCGGCTGGGTCTATTTCAAACTCGGCCAACTGGACGAAGCCGAACGCTATCTCACCGACGCCGCACGCCGCAACACGCGCTCGGTTGCCATCCAAGAGCACATTGGCGACGTTAATCAGAAGCGCGGGCGAATTGAAGAAGCGCGGGCAGCCTGGCGCAAAGCTCTCGCCTTAGCTACGGAAGCCAACGACACCACGCGCCTCAAGGCGAAGATCGGCGGCGACGCGCAGAAATAGCATGACGCAAGGATGGTTATTAGCCTAATAGTCGTTCCACATTGACCACTCGTCCGGTGCGCAGACGACGACTAACACGTCTTTGTCTGCCGGAAACTCTCCTACAGCAAGCGGGCCATAAATTTTTATCGATGAGGTCTGTTAAACCGGTCGAGCTACTCCTGTCCGACTCCGTTACAGGTGCGTAAAAATAACCTATTGACGGGTCTCGCCGCGAAAGTTAGACTACGATCAGTCGGATTGGCACGCCCCAACTTGCGATCTGACGAGTTACTTCCTCTCCAAGCGTTAAATTAAATAAAGGAAACGGTTACCCCGGATGAAGTTTTACAACTCGTTCCCCCGGACCCCTGTGTGCCGACGTGCGCGCATCGCACTCCTGCTCCCCTGTCTGTTGCTCAGCGCAGGTCTGGTCAAAGACGCAAATGGTCAGACAAACCAACCGCGCCCCGTTGCGCGGCTGATTGCCTCGTCGAACCACGCGCTTCAGCCGGCCGCCACGCGCTCGCGCAGCGTTCTTACCAGCGACACGACGAGTCGCGAATTGGCGCACGCGCCCGCGGCTGTCAGTATGGCGGCGATGGCGACGACGGACGAGCGCGAAGCTTTCGATTTGATCAACGAGGCGCGACGGGCGCAGGGGTTTCCGGCGCTCGCCTGGGACGCGGAGTTGACGCGCATGGCCCGCGCGCATTCGGAAAATATGGCCCGGCTGAACTTTATGGCACACGCAGGACCGGACGGGCGCGACACGGTGCAGCGCGCACGCGCGCTCGGGGTCGGTAATTGGGGCGCAATCGCCGAGAACATCGCGTATAATCAGGGCTTCGACGACCCGGCCGGTTTCGCTGTCGAACGTTGGCTCAAATCCGTGAAGCATCGCGACAACATCATGCGCGCGGGCTTCACGCACACGGGGCTAGGCGTCGCGCACGCGCCCGACGGGCGCATATATTTCACACAGGTCTTTGTCGCGCGCTGACGCCGCCGCCATTTACGTAATAGAGAGTTCAAGCGGCTGACGCGCGCACGAGGGAAGTGAGGTCAGCCGCTTTCGCTTTGTCTGCCGCGCAGCACGAAGACAGTTTTACGCTCCCGGCCTTTGCCAAGATAAATCTTGGTCTGCGCGTGCTGGGCCGCCGCGCCGACGGCTATCACGAACTGCGCACGGTCTTCCAGACCATCACGCTCCACGATGAACTGACTTTCACCGCACGCAGCGATGAGCTCTTCGAACTTGTTTGCAATCGGCCTGACATCCCTACCGACGAATCGAATCTTGTTCACCGCGCGGCCCTCGCGTTGCGCGAGCGTTACGATCTGCGAGCGGGCGCACGCATTGATATAACGAAACGCATCCCCGTTGGTGGCGGTCTTGGCGGCGGCTCAACCAACGCGGCCGTTGCGCTGCTCGGTCTCGCGCACTTGTGGCAGATAGCCGACGCGCACAGGCACGAATTGATCGAGCTTGGCGCGCAACTTGGGGCGGATGTGCCCTTCTTTTTCACCGGCGGAATGGCGCTCGGCACTGGGCGCGGCACAGAGATCAGTCCGCTCGTTGAGCGGCCGAAAATGTGTCTACTCGTTGTCACGCCGGGCGTCAAAATCGCGACCGTCGACGCTTATAAAGCATTGAGCGCGCCCGCCTTGACAAAGCCAAATCGCCCCGCTAAGCTGCCTATTTCTCGCACTGAGGCTATTGCGGCCCGTGCGCTCGCGGACGAGTTGATAAACGATTTTGCGCCCGTCGTCTACCGGCTTCAACCTGAGATCGCGCGGGCTTGCACGGCACTCCTGCAAGTTGGCGCACGCGCAGCGGCGCTCTCCGGCAGCGGCGCAAGCGTCTACGGTATCTTTGACAGTCAGCAGGCACAGTTGCGCGCACAAGCCGCGCTGCAAGACGAGTCGAGTTGGCAACTTTTTCCTTGCGCCACGCTCGCGCGGGCCGAATATGTCCGCGCGCTTGGCGCATGCGCGGTGAAGTTAATTTGAAGGTGCGCTGCTCTGGGCGCACAAGAGCTTTTTGGGGCGTCGCCAAGTGGTAAGGCACCGGTCTTTGGATCCGGCATTCGTAGGTTCGAATCCTTCCGCCCCAGCCAATCACCGAGTTCAAGGTTCAAAGTTTAAGGCTCAAAGTAGTTAGACTTTGAGCCTTGAACCTTGAACTTTGAACCTTGCAACTTCTTTATGACGACGACTGGCGGCATTAAAATTTTTTCGGGCAACGCGAACTGGGGCTTGACCGAGGAGATTTGCACTTATCTGAGTTGCGATCCCGGCAATGCCACCATCGGGCGTTTCTCGGACGGTGAGTTCAATTTTCAGATCACTGAGAACGTACGTGGTGCGGATGTCTTTATCGTGCAGCCGACGTGCCCGCCGACCGACGCGCATCTGATGGAGTTGCTCGTCATGCTCGACGCTTTCCGGCGTTCGTCGGCCGAGCGCGTCACGGCGGTCATTCCGTATTACGGTTATGCGCGCTCAGACAAGAAGGATCGCCCGCGCGTGCCGATTGCCGCGAAGCTCGTGTCGAATTTGATCGCGACTGCGGGCGCGGATCGCGTGCTGACGATGGACTTGCACGCGGCGCAGATTCAAGGCTTCTTTGACATCCCTGTGGATCACCTGTACGCCGCGCCCGCGTTCATCGGCTATTATCAAGAGAACCCTTTGCCGAACCTGACGGTCGTCGCGCCAGACACGGGCGGCGCGGAACGAGCGCGTGCTTACGCTAAACGGCTCAATGCCGAGTTAGCCTTGTGCGACAAGCGCCGCGAGAAGGCGAACGTGGCGGAGGTGATGAACGTCGTCGGCGACGTGGAAGGGCGCAACTGTCTGATCGTCGATGATATGTGCGATACGGGCGGTTCGTTGACGAAGGTCGCGCGGGCCTTGAAGGAAGCGGGCGCGGCGCGCATTGATGCTTGCTTCACGCATCCGGTCTTGTCGGGCGGTGCGTGCGAGAAGCTGAACAGGTCGGACATCGAGCAAGCTGTGACGACCAACACGATCCCGCTCGAAGCGCGCATGTGCGAGTTGGGAAATATCAAGATTTTGAGTATCGCGCCGCTGCTGGCGACGGCGATCAAGTCGATCCATGAGGAGACCAGCGTCTCTTCGCTCTTCGTTTGAAGGGCAAACACTTTGAGCGTCTGACACGCTAGAAAGAGCAGTTCAACCAATGGCAGAAAGAAAAGAGATAACGGTGCGCGCCATCCAACGCGAAGGGCGCGGCAAAAACGACACGGGCCGGCTGCGCCGCAACGGGCTTGTGCCGCTCACGATCTACGGCGGTGAGGGCGGGGCGATTGCCGCTGCCGCGCCGCGCGCCGAACTGGCCGCGATCCTGCGCTCCGTCGCGGGGCACAACACTATCTTCACGCTCGACGTGGAGGGCGTCGGCCCGAGCGAGGTGCGCTTCCTTGATCGGCAGATCGATCCGTTGCGCGGGCTGTTGATGCACGCCGATCTGCGCCGCTTGGTCAAGGGCGAGAAGATCGAGATCACTGTGCCGTTGCACCTGACGGGCGAGCCGGTGGGCGTGATCGACGGCGGCGGCGTGCTCGAACAGATCATCCGCGAGATCGATATTCGCGTCAGTCCGCGCGATATTCCGGATGCGATCAACGTGGACGTGAGCAACCTCAACGTTCACGACGTGCTGCACGTCTCGGACATTCCGGCCGACGAGCAGATAGAGATTCTGACCGCGCCGGACATGGTGATCGCGACCGTGGGCATAATGCGCGAGGAAGAGGTTGCGCCTGCACCAGTCGCCGACGAGACAGCGGCCGAGCCGGAAGTTATCGGCAAGGGCAAGAAGGAAGACGAAGACGAATAGGATTGGCGATTGCGGATTGCGGATTGCGGATTGAAAGAGACGCTAGTCTTCTATTCCGCAACCCCCATTCCGCATTATTTCAGTC
>JBBRYU010000068.1:0-17319 GCA_038237345.1 Pyrinomonadales bacterium | reverse complement strand
GTGCCCGGCGGCATGTCCACGATCAGATAATCAAGCTCGCCCCACAGCACGTCGCCGAGAAATTGCCGCACGAGACTGTGCAGGATCGGCCCGCGAAAGATCATCGGCTCGTCGCCCGGCTTCAAAATGCCGATGGAGATCAACTTGATGCCGTGTGCCTCATTCGGCACGAGTTTATTGCCCGACACGATGGGCTGCGCGTCCGCCACGCCCAGCATCAGCGGCGCGTTCGGGCCGTACAAGTCTGCGTCCATCAAGCCGACCCGCGCGCCATTACGCGCGAGCGACACCGCGAGGTTCACGGCTACAGTTGACTTGCCGACGCCGCCCTTACCCGACGAGACCGCGACGATGTTGCGCACGCCCGGCACGACCACTTTCTCCGTGATGCCCCGCCCCTTCGGCACTTCCGCATCCATCGTCACGCGCACCGTCTGTACGCCCGGTAGCGCACGCACCAACTCCAGTGCCTGCGCCTCCATCTGCTCGCGCACGGGGCAAGCCGGCGTCGTCAGCACGATGCGGAACGACACGTCGCCGCCGGCAATCTTCAGGTCTTTAATAAAGCCGAGCGTCACAATGTCCTTATGCAAGTCCGGGTCAATTATCCCGCGCAAGGCTGCGAGCACGCTCTGTTCGGTTACTTGGGCCATATGGTCTTGGACGGAACGAGCAAAGGGCTGTATGTCGCCCTAGTCGTTCACGATTTTCCACTTCCTCTCTTCGGTCTGAGCACGCGATAAGCGCAATGCGGCGCGCCGCCCGCGATGCGCGATTCGCGGAAAACTTCTGCGCCGAGCAAGTCGCGGTAGACAAACAACTCGCGATCACACAATTGCCGGTACTCGCGCGCCACCTCCACCTGCGGACAGTTCCACTCGGTCAACAGGTATGAACCGTCCGGCAGTTTTTCCGCTTCGGCCTCATAGCCCAATTCGCGCAAAGATTCGGTCAGGCGACGCACACGCGCATCGAAGCCCAAACCCTCAAGCGCGGGCCGCAGACGCGCGCTCATTTCGTCGGCGCAGCCGCAGAAGATCGCGTTCAAGCCGCGCTCGCCCCAGACGCTGTTGACCTGGCGTAGGATCGCCCGCGCAAACAGATCGTAACGCTTCGGGAACAACTCTTCCGACTTCTGCGTCAATCGATAACGATGCGCGGGCCGGCCCCGCTCGCCGCGCTCCGGCGCATGCTCCACATAGCCGTCGCGCTCCAACACGTCGAGATGTTTACGCACACACTGCTTCGAGACACCCAACTCTTGCGCCAACTCGTCCGCGCCTAAATGCCCGCGCGTGCGCAGCAGGCTGACGATTTCGCCGCGCGATGAACTGACCGTGTTGTTAAGCACTGCAACCACGAAAATCATGCTACTTGCGCTGATCTGCTTTGTCAACCTGTTGGTTGTTATATCAGGCTAGACGCGGGCGCAGTCTTGCCAACCGGTGCATCCGGTTTTACTCTTAAGGCACGAACGGGGTGAGTTTGTCGCAGAAGGATAGGAACGAGATGGCTGACCAAAATGTCGTGCGTTGCGCGTGCCCACATGATTGCCCCGATACCTGCGCGATGCTCGTGACGGTTGAGGGAGGGCGCGCGGTGCGCGTCGCGGGCGACCCCGATCATCCATTCACCCGCGGCACGCTCTGCACCAAAGTCGCCAACTATCACGAGCGCACGCACAGTCCCGCGCGCGTCCAGACGTGCTTGCGGCGCGTCGGCCCGAAAGGCGCGGGGGAGTTCGTGCCCGTCAGTTGGGACGAAGCGCTCGCCGAGGTCGCGGCGCGTTTTCGCGCCCTCGCGGATTCAACGGAAGGCGCGGAGACGATCATGCCGTACAGCTATTGCGGCACGATGGGACTAGTGCAGTCGGAATCAATGGATCGCCGCTTCTTCCACCGGCTCGGCGCGTCCGTGTTAGACCGCACGATCTGCGCGTCGGCCGGCACGGCGGGTTATAAGGCGACCGTCGGCTTGAGCCTCGGCACTGACCCGGAACGCTTCAATGACGCGCGCCTCATCCTGCTCTGGGGTACGAACACGATCAGCAGCAACGTGCATCTCTGGCCGTTCATCCTTGAAGCGAAACACAGAGGCGCGCGGGTGGTCGCGATCGATCCGCGGCGCACACGCACCGCCGATCAATGCGACGAGCACATCGCGCCGCTGCCCGGCACAGATGCCGCGCTTGCGCTCGGCTTGATGCACGTCATCTTCGCTGAAGGCCTGGCAGATGAAGATTACCTTGCGCGCTACACGGTCGGCGCGGACGAGCTAAGGCGACGTGCGCGCGCGTACCCGCCCGCGCGCGTCGCGGAGATTTGCGGGCTTGCGGCGGAGACGATTGTGCGTCTCGCGCGCGAGTACGCAACGACGCGCCCGGCCGTCATACGCATCAACTACGGGCTGCAACGCCATGCGGGCGGCGGTATGGCCGTGCGCACGATCAGTTGTCTACCGGCAGTGACGGGCGCATGGCGCGCCGCGGCCGGCGGCATACTGCTCTCGACGAGCGGCGCATTCCCGCTTAACTATCCCGCGCTCGAACGGCCCGATCTCATGCCTAGCCCGCACCCGCGCACGCTCAACATGTCGGCGCTTGGCGACGTGCTGACGAAGGTAGATGATCCGCCGGTGCGTGCGCTCTACGTCTACAACTCGAACCCGGCCGCGATTGCGCCCGATCAAACGCAGGTGCTGGCGGGCTTGCGGCGCGAAGATTTGTTCACGGTCGTGCATGAACAGTTTATGACCGACACGTGCGACTACGCGGACATCGTGTTGCCCGCGACGACGCAGCTTGAGCATTTCGATCTGCACAAAGCTTACGGTCACCTCTATCTTCTCATCAACGAGCCAGCCGTCGCGCCGCAGCACGAAGCGAAGCCAAACACAGAAGTCTTTCGCCTGCTCGCCGCGCGGCTTGGCTTCAACGAAGATTGTTTCAAGGATGCTGACGAAGAGATCGCGCGGCAGGCGCTTGACGTTGCGCATCCCGCGCTTGCGGGCATCACGCTTGAACGCTTGCGCGAGCGCGGTTGGCTGCGCTTGAACGTGCCCGAGACATACGCGCCGTTCGCCGAGGGCAAGTTCCCCACCGCATCGGGCAAGTGCGAGCTGTTTTCGGAAGCGCTGGCCGCGCAAAATCTTCCGCCCGTGCCGGAGTTCATCCCGCCGCACGAGTCGCGCGCAAGCGCGCCCGCGTTGGCCGCGCGCTACCCGCTCGCGCTCATCAGCCCGGCGGCGCATGCGTTTCTCAATTCGAGTTTCGCCAATCTGCCGAAGCAACTGCGGCAGGAGAAACGACCGTTTATCGAGATCAATCCGCACGACGCCGCCGCGCGCGGCATCAATGACGGCGACCGCGTGCGCGCCTTCAACGAACGCGGCGCGTGCGAACTAGCGGCGGTCGTTACCACACGCGCACGCGCTGGCGTCGTCGTCTCGCCCTCAGTCTGGTGGAACAAGCTCTCGCCCGATGGTGTGAATATCAACCAACTCACGTCGCAAGGTCTGACAGATATGGGCGGCGGCGCAACCTTCTACGACGCACTCGTCGAAGTCGAGCGCATCGGCGTATAAGGCGTGGCGGCGGCGCATCAGTCCAGTCGGGCGATGAGTATGCCCAGCGCGAGGACGACTGCCCCGACGCCGATGCCGATGCCGAGCGCGAGGTTGCGTGCGGTCGAATGACCGCGGTTACTCTCGACCTTGGCCACATCGGCGTAGCCGATGTTCAGCGGCGCGTCGGTCGTCCGGTCGCGCAACACGAACTCCGTTTCGCGGGCCTGCGCGATGTAACCTTCGTGCCGTCCTTCAGCCGCACGGTCGCACGCGCCTTCTCCCCGCTGCCGAGCCGCGCCACCTTACTCTTGATCTGCTCAATTGCTCCCGGATCACCGCTCGTCTGTGCCAGCGCGCCCGCACTAAACACTTGACTCAACACCACGATCAGCGCGAGCGCTATAACTCTGTGTAACATGTATCTCTCCAATCATTTGCTGAACTAACCATGCTCATCGTTAGCAACCGCGATGCCAGCGCGTACCCACAGCATTTACCCGGCGGGAGCGGCCGCCAGAGCACTACCGCGCATGCAGTGCCGCAATATATATCCGACAGTTGAAAGAACAGGACAAAGGGAAACGATGAGCGCGGCTTGCTCTATGACAGACAGCGCAACGGGACGCGTTGCCTGCTCGTCCCTGCTCATACCTCCTTTGCAACGTCGCCGTGCCCTGATACATTAAATGCTAACGCGCCGCGCGTCGGGGTTCGCAGCAACCATGGCACGGCACACATCCGAACATTCTGTTTGCCAAATACATGCTGAAGCCAGAAGCACATCGTCACCGCACGCCGCACGCGCACGCCGGCCGCGCGGCGATCTCTACGGCCGCGCTCTTAGTATTTGTCCTGTGCGTCGCCTCCGGTGCACACGCGCGGCAAGCCCAACAAACGTCGCAGGCCCGCGCACCACGAACGCGCACGCCGGCCGCGCGCACGCTACCGGAAGAGATCATGCTGCGCATCATGCGCGCGGAAGACGAGCGCCGCTGGGATGCGGACGATCTCGGCGCGCTCATTGCGGATAAGAGTCCGGCCGTACGCAGCCGCGCCGCGCTCGCCGCCGGACGCATCGGCGACGAGCGCGCAATCACGCCGCTCATCACGTTGTTGCAGACGGATCGAGACCTGAGCGTGCGCGCGTGGGCCGCGTTCGCGCTTGGCGAGATCGAGTCGGCGCTGGGCGCGGACGCGCTCATGGAGGCGGTGCGCACGAGTCCGAACGCAGAGGTACGCGCGCGGGCCATCGAAGCGCTCGGCAAGATCGCCGCTGCACTGCCGCCGCAGGGCGAAGAGGCACGCAAGACGGCCATCGGCCAGACCATCTTGAATGCGTTGACGGTTGCGCAGAAGCGTGCGGTGCGGACTGAGAACGGCGGCCCGGATCGCAATGTCGAGTTGCTGGGACTGACGGCGGCCTTGCGTGCGCGCCCGACGAACGCGGGCAAGGTGGTGGCGCTGTTTCTTTCGTCAACGGATGCGCGCCTGCGCGCCGATGCTGCGAACACGCTCGCACGCCTACGCGCGAAAGACGGCACGGAGCAGTTGCGCACGCTGTTAGCGCGCGACGCGGACGCAGTCGTGCGCGCCAACGTTGCGCGTGCGCTCGGCGCGGCTGAGGATAAAGCGGCGTTTGACGCTCTGCTGAAGAGCGCGGCCGGCGATGAAGATCAGCGCGTGCGCGTCAGCGCCGTCCGCGCGCTCGCTGGATTGAAAGATGTGCGCGCCGCCGAGTCGCTCGTTAAGCGCGGTGCCGCGCTCTTAGTCGCCTATCGCGCTGCGAAGAGCGCGCGGACGGCGCATCCGGCCGAATCAAACGAACTACTTGAGATCGCAACGACGCTGGGCCGTCTGCTCGCCAACACGACCGACGAGCCTGCACTCAACCTGTTGCGCGCATTGCGCGTGAGCGAACAATATGCCGCGCCTGAACTTGAGGTCGCGTTCGCGCGCATCGCGCCGACGCAGTATCTACACGAAGCGCCGTTCAAAAATCTCTTCCTGCGGCCCGCAGACAATAAGCTGACGTGGCAAGCGGTCGCGGCCGTCGCCAATGGTTTGGGCGAGTTGGCGAACGTGTCGAGCGAGAAGAGCGGCAATAGCGCGCTCACCGCGCAGGCCGACGCACAGTTGGCCTTACGCGCGCTCTTAACCGAGCAGACGACGCCCGCGCTCGCCCTGCCCGACGTATTGAATGCTGTCGCCGCTTACAAGCCGACCGATCTCGCCCCGCTCGTGCGCGCTCAACTCAAAACGCAGGACGTGATCGTGCGCGCCACCGCTGCCGGCCTCTTGAGTGAACTGCCGCCTGACGCCGACACGACCCGCGCGCTCGCCGCCGCGCTGCCCGTTGCGCTGCGCGACGAGTTGAACGATGCCGCGCTCGCCATGCTCGATGCGCTCGCCAAGCAGAAGAACGACGAAGGCATGGCCGCGCTCAAGATGACACTCGACGCGCAAGACTATCTCGTCCGCCGCCGCGCCGTTACCTTGCTCGCCGCCGCGAAGGTTGCTAATGCGGACGACGTGCGCAGTCAGACCGTCGCCGCGCGCAACCACTTGGCCGACTATCGCCGCGCGCTCGCGCGCAGGGATAAGCGTGTGCAGGCCGTAGTCACGACCGACAAGGGCGCGTTCACGATTGAGTTGTTGCCCGACGCTGCGCCGCTGACGGTGGATAATTTCATGGAGCTGGCGCGGCGCGGCTTCTTCAACAACATCGCGTTCCATCGCGTCGTGCCGAACTTCGTCATCCAGGGCGGCGACCCGCGCGGCGACGGCAACGGCGGCCCCGGCCACCAAATCCGCTGCGAGATCAACGAAGCGCCGTATGCGCGCGGCGCGGTCGGCATGGCCCTGTCGGGCAAAGACACGGGCGGCTCGCAGTGGTTCGTCACCCACGCGCCGCAGCCGCATCTGGACGGCGGCTACACAGTCTTCGGCCGCGTCACGCAAGGCATGGACGTAGTTGATCGCATCGCGCGCGGCGACCGCATCATCAGCGTCAACGTGACGGAGACCAAGAGCCGTTAACACTTTAAATTTAACAAGCTGAAATAATGATGCGGCGACGAAACACGAATGCCAATAGTGTGCGGCGAAATATGCGCCGCTTCGTCTCGGCCGCGCTTTGCCTGTTGCTTGGCGGCACGCTCGCAGCACAGCCGCAGCCCGCACTCCCCGCGCAGACGGACGAGGCGCATGCCGCGCGTTTTCGCTACCAGATCAACCTCGCGCTCGATTTCGATAAACGCAGCTACACAGGCACGGAGCGTGTGCGCTGGGTGAATCGCGACAGCAAGCCGACCGCCGTCATTTACTTTCACCTCTACGCCAATCTGCGCGGCGACGCGCCGCACGCTAATCAACCGCTCAGCGGCGGCAACGATGCGCCGCAAGCGCTCGCCCTCGACGAGCCGCGGCTTGAGATCAAATCTGTCCGCGCCGCCATGACGCAAGCGGCGCTCAACTACGCGCTCGACGATCAGGCGACCGTGTTGCGCGTCTCCCTGCGCGAGCCTGTGCCGTCGGGCGGCGCAACCGAGATCGAGATCGCATTTCAAGGCAGCGTGCCCGAGCTTGATCCGGACGAGACGAGTCTGCCCGCACACGTCGTCCAACAACTCGGCGCAGCCCTGCGCGATACGCGCGAGATGCGCCGCGCGCGTGATCTCAATTTCCGCTCGCGTGGCATACTGCTGCTCGGCGCGGCTTATCCTGTGCTGGTTGTGCGCGAGGGCAACGACTGGCAACGCGAAGTCAGAGCGAGCGTCGGCGATCTGCTCTTCACCGAAGTGGCCGACTATGATGTGAGCATCAGTGCGCCCGCAGACGTAGCGCTGTTCACTTCCGGCGAGTTGCATAGCCCCGTGCCGCGCGGCGGCAACGAACAGCGCGAAGCAAGCACTGGCAACACGAGTCATTTCGCGGGCGAGAATTTGCGCAACTTCGCGTTGCTCGCGGGGCGCACGCTCAAGTTCGATGAGCGCACCGTCGAGGGCGTGCGCATGCGCGCGATCTGGGCGGCGGAGCATGAAAAGGTCGGGCGGCGTGCGCTCGACGTGGCGGTGGCGGCCGTGCGGCTCTACAGCGCACGCTACGGCCCGCTGCCTTATAAAAGCTTGAGCGTGGCGGAAGCGCCGCTCGTCGCGGGCGTGGGCAGCACCGAGTTTGCGAACCTGTCCGTGATCGCGAGCGCGTTCTACGTTGATTTCGATGCGCCCGCGATGCGCAATCTGCCGGAGATCGTGCGCGAGCAACGCGCGTCCGTTGAGGACAGCTTGGAATTCACGGTCGCGCACATGATGGCGCATCAATGGTGGGGCATGACTGTGGGCAGCGCGCCCGACCGTACGCCCGTGTTGGACGAAGCGCTCGCTCATTGGTCTGCGCTCGTCTATTACCGCGAGGCGCACGGCCCTGAGCGCGCGGCGCAAGCGCGCGATGATCAACTGCGCGGCGTGTACGAAATCTATCGCACCTTCGGCGGCGACGACATGGCGGCTGACCGCGCCGCGCACGACTACCGCAACACGTTCCAGTATGCCGCCATCGTCACCGCGAAGGGCGCGCTGATGTTCGAGGCGCTGGAGAAACTGTTGGGCAGCGCACGCATCTTCACGGCTCTGCGCCGCTATCACGAAGCCAACCGTTTCGAGATCGCAGAGCTAGACGATCTGCGCGGCGCGCTCGTGGCCGAAGCGCCGATCGACGCGCGCCGCGCGGTCACGCGCACGTTCGACCGTTGGCTCGCCGAGAAGCACGGCGACGAAGATGTCGCGCCGCCCAACCCGCAACTCGCCGCCGCGCTTGGCATCACCACTGAACCGCCCGGCGCAAAAGAGCGCAATGCCTTTTCGCGTCTCGGTCGCTTCTTCTGGCGCCAGATGACGCGCATCCGTTAGTGTTCGCTCCCTCGCCGCCTGTAATCTCTTACCCAATAAGATTTACTCCCTTTCTCAACCTACCTGTCTGAGTCTTGCTGGAACTATTGTGGTACGACCGGGCCGCGCAGCCACTTCCGCCGCCGCTGTCAGCCCCATGTGCGGACATAATCGCTGAGCAGTGAAGGCAGACATTTTCCCGAGCAGTTACACTCAGTCCGAGCCGCTATTGACTTGCTCCCGAATTTGAGATAGAAACCGCTAACTTTGCCTTTCACAATCCGTTGGAAGAAAGAATGATGAAGGGCACTTTGGGCAATCTCGCCACGCTCAAGATTCATAAAATCGAGCTGGCCCAAAGTAACTGGCTGATTAGTAAGAACGACTTCGGATTATCGATGGCGCGTTACAAGCAAGGCTACATCTGGGTGCGAGATACGACGGACGACCATCCGTACTGTCACTTTTACCAGATCAACATCATTCAGGATTACGCGGGCGGCGGGACTTACGGCGCGAGCTACGCCAGATTTTTAGATAATACTCTGTTCGGCTGTCCGGCAGCCGCAAAGTAAGCTGCATTTGCGATGAAGAGACTGCCGAAATCGGCTTTCGTTTTTCGGCAGTCGCGAAAAGAAGAAGAACGTAAGGCAAAAGCAATTGAACGGCGCAAATCACAGGAGGAGATAAGCGATGGCTAGATACAAGGACGCGCAAGTAACGGCGGCGCTTCAGCCGCACCTGCAACCCGGCGAGCAACTGAAAAATTGGGCATACGGCGTTAAGCAGCCACCCGTGCTTTTAATGATTATTCTGACGCCGCTTGGCACTGCCCTACTGACCAAAGAGTACATCGCTGCTTTGACTGACCGGCGGCTACTCGTGCTTCGCACCAAACGCAAATTGCGAGTCGAAGAAGTGATCGAATACCCGCTCAACAAACTTCCGCCGGCGAAGACTTCGACCGGCCCGCTCTTTACGCACATCAAGATCGAAGACGCGGCGAAGCCGTTCGTCGCCAAGTTTCACCGCTTAGGGATGAGCAATAACCGCGAACACGCGATGGCGATAGCGGCGGCCCTCGGCAACGCCGCTTAAGGCGAAAGGCGAACCACGATGGGTGCGAGAAACGAACATGCTCCGGTCATTAATCCCGGCGCGCAAAGCGCGGTTCGCTCGTGCCCATTCTGCGCTGCGCCCGTCGCGTCCGACCGGGAGGTGTGCGCTTTGTGCGGGCGCGACCCGACCGCATCGAGACGCTCGTGCCGGAGATGTCAAAGGATGACGCCGAGTGCGGAGCGCGCCTGCTGGAACTGCGGCGCAAAAATGCACAGCGAACTGGGCTGGAAAATCCCCCTCGTCATCTTTCTATTGCTGCTCTCGCTCGTGCTGGGATTTGCGAGTTTCGCGCTGCGTTAAATTCGGCGGCGTAAAAAAAGAAGTGTGGGCTTAAAAAACTCGTGCCCGGACAAGCGCGCAAGGAGAATTATGATTAAAAGTTTAACGCTTTGGCTGCCACTTTCAATCACTCTCGTTGCTCTGACTGCCTGTGGAGGTAGAACGGGGACGACGATAACGCAAACAAATCCTGCAACAAACGCGGCTCGCGCCAATGCTTCGCCAACAAAGACAGAGACGAAAAGTGAAATCCCCTTCACTTCAGAAGAAGGCGATTTCCGTATCACATTGCCGCAAGGATTTCCCGCCCCTACTCATATCAGACAGTCGCAATCAGCCGAGACTGGCGTTAAGACCGAAGCTTATACATCAAGGTCGTCCCGCGGGATTTGTATGGTCGCTTATTTTGAATACCCGGAATCCTATTTCGCAGGTAAAGATGCCAAGAAACTTCTTGAATTCAGAACCAGCAGTCTCGTCAAGAAGACGAATGCGATTCTACAGAAGAAAGAAGCGGTCAACGTGCAAGGTAACCCTGCAATATCTCTCCAGCTAACGGCAATAGAGACATCAAGCGGGAAGAAGAATTATATGCGGAGGCATGAAATTATGGCCAAACCGCGCATCTATCAAATCGCATTTCTCACGGAGAACGAAGACGAGATCAATAAGGCTGATACAGAGGCTTTCCTGAAATCGTTTCAACTTACGAAGAAGCAATGAGCAGACTTGCAGTCATGTCGCAACAGGCGGAAGTGGTCGCGCCGAAGATCGAATAAGACTCACACGCCGACGCCACGGGAACGATTCCAGTTCCCGTGGTGCAGATGACGCGCATTCTTTAACCCGCCCCCAACGCATTCCGCTAAACCCCATTAAGCGTAGCAACGGCTATTACACGCTGACTAACATGGGCTATTAAAAAACGAACGTTCGTGCTATAACTGCCGGGCTAAGCGGAAGAATAATGACTAATCAACTCGCAATTATAGCTAAGAAGAGACAGCCGCGCGGTGCGCTGACGCGGCAATCCATCCTGCAAACGGCGGTGGACATCGCCTCGGCGGACGGCCTTGAAGGACTAACCATCGGGCGGCTGGCGACCGAGATGCAGATGAGCAAGAGCGGCTTGTTCGCGCACTTCGGCTCGAAAGAGGAGTTGCAACTTGCGACCGTTGAAGCGGCGCGCGAGATTTTTATCGAGGAAGTGGCGCGGCCCGCGCTGACGGGCGCAAAGGGCATCAAGCGTCTGTGGCGGCTATGCGAGTCATGGCTCGACTACGCGCAGGGCAACGTCTTTCGCGGCGGTTGTTTTTTCTTCGCGGCCTCCGCCGAGTTCGACAGTCGCCCCGGCCCCGTGCGCGACCGCGTCGCCGCGATCATGACCGAGTGGTTCACTGTGCTGGAGCGCGCCATCCGCGAGGCGCAGGCGGCGGGGCAACTTGACCAGAGCGTGCGCGCGGCCCAACTCGCCTTCGAGATCAATGCGCTCGAACTCGGAGCCAATTGGGCGTTTCAGTTGTACGGCGATAAGCAGGCATTTGTGTTGGCGCGCGCTGCGGTTCTGCAAAGGTTACGTGGACTGGCCACTGCCGACACGCGCTTGCTGCCCAAAACCGGGCGCACGCGCTGTCCGGTTAAGCGCGCCACTAACTTGGTACGCAAAACAATGCGGCGGAAAACGAAATGAGAGAGACGGACAGGCAATCGCCCCTCGTGGCGAAGAAATCTATTCAGTGGGACGGCCTCAGGCTCGAACACTACTCGCTTGCTAGAGGCTGTTTCCCTGAGCATCAACACGCGGAACACGCCGTTATCGTCGCCTACGCCGGCGCTTGCCGCGATGAGTTGCAGACGCCAGACGGGTTTCTCGCGCGCTGCGCTGGCACACGGGGCAGCGCCATCGTGTTGCCCGCGCAACGGCCGCACACGATCCGCATCGCAGCGCCGTCCGAATACGTTTCGCTCTTTCTCGCGCCCGCTATGTTAGCCCGCGCCGCCGCCAAAGCGGGCATGGGGGCCCCAGTCGAGGTGGTTGAGAGTTGCACGGAGACCGACCATGTCATTAGTAATGTGGCGCTGGCGTTGATGGCTGAGTTTGAGCAGGCAGGGATCGGCGGGCGCGTGTACGCGGAGTCGCTGGCCAACATCTTGACGGTGCATCTGCTGCGCCACTACACGGCGGCGCGGCCCGGTGTGATGAGTTTCTCCGGCGGGCTAACGGGGCGGAAATTGCGGCGCGTGCTTGATTACATGGCGGACAACCACGAGCGCGACTTGAGTCTGGCCGAGTTGGCCGGCGCGGCGGACATGAGCGCCTTCCACTTTGCGCGTGAGTTCAAGCGCGCCACCGGCCGTGCGCCCCACCAGTATTTAATCAAGCTCCGCGTTGAGCGCGCCAAGTTGCTTTTGGCCGAGAGCAAACTGCCGCTCGTCGAAGTGAGCCTGCGCACGGGCTTTAGCAGTCAGAGCCATTTCACGCGCCTGTTTCGCCGGTTGACGGGTCTCACGCCCGGAACTTACCGCGATTCGCTGCAAGCGCACTATGCCGTCGCAGCCGTGCGATAGCAGCAAGAACAGGCCACGCGCCGCAACAACGTGAAAGAATAAAGGCCGTGCCCAGCGCTATGCTCGCCCCGCTTGCAGTTATCACATCAAGCGGAGGTGAGAAAGTTGAAACGAATCGGCATCCTGTTTTTAGTCATCGCCCTCATGTCCTCAATCGCTGTGGCCGCAGGGAACTCTGCTCAGGCACGGCAGGCGATTAAACAAGGTAACGAAGAGTTCGCGCGGGAAAAATACGCCGCAGCCATAGAGTTGTACCAACAGGCCCTCGGCGGCGCGGACGAGATCAGCGCCACGGCGCACTACAACATCGGCGTCTGTTATTACGAATTGGCCCGCGACGCCGAGGCGATTGCCGAATACAGAACGGCGATCAACGCGCGGCAAGGCAAGTTTCCGAAAGCGTCCTACGCGCTCGGCATTGTGCTCGAAGACTTAAAAGATTATGCGGCGGCAAAGGACGCATACCTGCAAGCCAACGCAGCGGCGGGTGGCGGGTACGCGGCGGCGCATTACCGGCTGGGCATTCTGGCCGCGCAAGCAGGCGATTATGAGGACGCGGCCGCGCGCTTCACCAAAGTCATAGAAGTTTCCCACGACCGCTTCCCTACCAGCCACAACAATCTCGGCGTGATGCTGGCGCGCCTGGGCCGTCTGCGCGAAGCCGAACACGAGTTCGCGCTCGCGCTCAAACAAGCGGGCGACAACTACGCGGATGCGCGCCGCAATCTCGCCCTGTGCCGGGCGCATCTGCCGGCTGAAGCTAGCGGACAATTGTCGCTCACCGCAGTTTACATGCGCGACTAATCGCGCGTAGGCAAAGCAGCAATTGGAAAGATAACGGCGCGCAGTTTGGCTCAGGCAGGGACATTACCCGCGGCGAAGTATGCTTGCGCATCCACCGCCGGGTCGCCCGTTGTGGCGCGCTGCCGCACGTAAGCGCCGTCCGCTTGGAGATAGCGGGCCTTCGTCTTGTCGTGCAGATACGTCTCCAACACTTCGTCGCGCAGATATTTCGTCAGGCGCGGGTCGCGCACCGGCACGACCACTTCGACGCGCCGGTCGAGGTTGCGATGCATCCAGTCCGCGCTGCCGATGTAGACTTCCGCCGCGCCGTCGTTGGCGAAGTAAAAAATGCGGCTATGCTCAAGGAAGCGGCCGACGACGCTCAGCACTCTGATGTGCTCGGATAATCCGGGCACACCGGGCCTGAGCGCACAGACGCCGCGCACGATGAGATCGATCTGCACGCCGGCCTGTGCTGCCTCGTAGAGCGCGCGAATGATGCCGAGGTCGGTCAGACTATTGAGTTTGGCGATGATGCGCGCCGTGCGCCCGGCCTGCGCGTGCCGGGTCTCGCGTGCGATCAATTCCGTCATACGGGCGCGCAGATTAACCGGCGCGACCAGCAAGCGCCGGTACGTAGTCTGGCGCGAACAGCCCGTCAGATAGTTGAACAGTTCGGTCGCATCCGCGCCGATGGATTCGTCGGCGGTGAAGAGGCCCAGATCAGTGTAGATGCGTGAGGTCGTCGGGTTGTAGTTGCCGGTGGCGACATGCACGTACCTTTGTAGCCCGTGCTCCTCGCGGCGCACGACGAGCGTCAGCTTGCAGTGCGTCTTCAGCCCCAGCACGCCGTAGACGACATGCACGCCCGCCTGCTCCAAGCGCCGCGCCCACTCGATGTTGTTCTCCTCGTCGAAGCGCGCCTTCAACTCGACTAACGCGGCCACCTGCTTGCCCTGCTCGCTCGCCTCGATGAGCGCCTGCACGATGGGCGAGTTCTGTCCCGTGCGGTACAGGCACATCTTGATCGCGAGCACGTCCTTGTCATGCGCGGCGGTGTGGATGAAGTCGGTCACGGTGGTGTACGCGGTGTACGGGTGGTGCAGCAGGATGTCTTGTTGTTTGATCGCCGCAAAGATCGAGGCGTGCTGTTTGATGGCGGCCGGAATGGTCGCCTGCAACGGCTGATCTTTCAACTCCGTCCGCTCCAAGCCGTAGAGGCGCATCAGGTCGGGGATGTTCAGCGGCCCGTCAATGGTGTACACATCGTCGGGCGTCAGTTCCAGCGATGTGGTTAGATACTGCGTCATCTCCGCCGGCATCGTGGCCGCAACTTCGAGGCGCACCGCATCACCGAAACGACGGCGGCGGAGTTGCTGCTCGACCATGCGCAGCAGGTCGCCGGCCTCGTCCTCCCTAATCTCCAAGTCGGCATCGCGCGTGACGCGGAAGAGGTGACAAGCTCCCGTTTGCACACCGGGAAAGAGCATGGCCACATTGGCGGCGATCAGGTCTTCGAGCCAGACAAAATGCGCGCCGGCCGCGCCGACCGACACCAGCCGCGGCACGAGTGGCGGCACTTTGACGCGCGCGAACCGCGCCCCGGCCGCCCCTTCGTCGGCGTCAATCATGACAGCGAGATTAAGCGTCAGGCTTGAGATGTAAGGGAACGGGTGCGCCGGATCGACCGCTTGCGGCGTGAGCACCGGAAAGACATGCTCGATGAAATAGAGGTTGAGCGCGTGGCGTTCATCTTCCGAGAGTTCGGCATAGCCGCTCACGACGATGCCCCCTGCCCTGAGCGCGGGCAGCACGTCCTGCCGCAAGCAATCCATCTGCGCCGCGAGCAGCGGCCGCAGACGCTCGCAGATCGCCTTGAGTTGCTCCGCCGGCGTTAAGCCATCCGGCGACGGCTCGACCACGCCGTCCTCCACTTCTTCTTGCAGACCGGACACGCGGATCATGAAGAATTCGTCGAGGTTGGTCGCAAAGATAGCGAGAAACTTCAGTCGTTCGAGCAGCGGCTGGGCGCGGTCGAGCGCTTCTTCAAGCACACGGCGATTAAACTCCAGCCAACTTAGTTCGCGGTTGAACAGGAACTGTGGCTGGTGCAACAGCGACTGCGGCAGCGGCACTTGGGGGACAGCGGCCGGCTGCGGCTCAGTTGGTACGACACGGGCACTGGTCATCGGCGACACCTCCGGGTGGAAGCTAAGCGAAGCGATATTAAGGGGCATGTTGCACGGGGCGCAATGCCCGGCCGCCAGCGTCAGGTAAGGGACGCAAAAGCGCGCATGCCGTCTATTCATACCACTGTGCCGGCCGCAGGCGCATCTAACGTGCCGGCGTTTACGTTTGTGCGCGGCGCAGGCGTCATCGACGCAGGGCGCAGATTCTTGCTGAAGGGGGAAACGAGAGATGCAACCACGTACTCTGGTACGCGAAGCGGTGGGCGCGGCGCGCGGGCGCAACACTGACCTGAAGTTAGTGCAGCCACAGCACACGCAGATCGAGATCGAGCAGAGCCTCGATCAATTGAGCCGATGGATGGATGGTCTGTTCCGCATCCCCGGCACGGGCTGGCGCTTTGGACTTGATGCGCTGGTCGGTCTCATCCCCGGCGTCGGCGACACGGCGACGACCATTGTCTCGCTCTACATCCTGGCGGCCGGCGTCCGCTACCGCGTCTCGAAGGCCACGCTGCTGCGCATGGGCGCGAACATCGCGGTTGATTACGTACTCGGCGCGATCCCATTCGTCGGCGATCTATTCGACGCTTATTGGAAGTCGAATCAGATGAACGTCGAACTACTACGCCGCCGCGCGACTGTCCCGGCCGCGGAGGCGCACAAGGGGCGGCTGAGCGATTGGCTCTTCGTCGGCGTGATCGCGCTCGGACTCATCGCCCTGCTCGCAGGCTCAATCGCGCTCACGTTCTTCCTGCTCGGCTTCGCCGCCCAACAACTGCGGGCGATCTTCTGAGCCAACTTCGGCCACACACGGTGAAACGAAAAGGCGACCCGCAAATAGGCGGGTCGCCTTTTTAACTTTCCTCGCTGCGCGCCGCTCAGGCGGAGATTTGTTTTTCCGTCTGCGCCAACACACGTTCGAGCGCGGCCGCGATCATACTCAAGCCGCGCTCGCCCGCCGCGAAGCCACGCAGTTTACCCGCGCGGTCGAACAGATAATAAGCGGGCACGTAGCCCTGCTCGTTCTGAAACGCATCGCGCAACTTGTGCTCGTTGTCCACGGCGCACGGCTCGGTGATGTCATATTGCGTGACCGCATCGCGCACGGCTTCTGTGTCAGTGTCCGCCTCGTAGCGCGGCATGTGGATGGCGACGACGCGCAAACCGTCGGCGGCGCGTGCATCGCGCCACTCGGCGACGCGCGGCAGATTCTCCTTGCAGATGCCGCAACTGACCGACCAGAAATGCACGAGCGTCGGCCGGCCCTGGACTTCATGGGTCGCGTGCGCGCCCGTCGCGTTCAGCCACTCGGTCGCGCCTTCGAGCGGAGGCAGCGGTGTCCCGATTCTCATTGGCATAATGTTAACCTCAAGTGGCGAGTGACAAGTGACGAGTGACAAGATCAAATCTTATCTTAGCTCGTCCCTTGTCACTCGTCACTCGTCACTGCTTTTAGGCTGACGCCCCGATTGTCTTCTCACCCGGCTTCCACTCGGCGGCGCAGAGACCGCCGGTTTGCAGCGCCTGTATGACGCGCAACGTTTCTTCGGCCGAACGGCCGACGTTCGATCATGCACGACCGCGTAGCGCAGCACGCCTTCCGGGTCAATAACGAACAGCCCGCGCAAGGCGACGCCCTGATTCTCGATCAGCACGCCGTAAGCGCGCGAGACCTCTTTGGTCTGATCCGCCGCGAGCGGGTAAAGCAAGCCCTCGACGCCGCCCTTGTCGCGCGCCGTCTGCTGCCACGCGCGATGCGAGAAGACCGAGTCGGTTGAGACGCCGATCACGTCCGCGCCGATGCCCTCGAAATCTTCATAGCGGTCACTGAACGTGGTCAACTCCGTCGGGCAGACGAAGGTGAAGTCGAGCGGGTAGAAAAGCAGCACCAGCCATTTGCCCTTATAATCCGAGAGCTTCACGTTCTCGTT